>CAZXXL010000075.1:0-13298 GCA_964644635.1 uncultured Thermoanaerobaculia bacterium
CCACCGTGCGGTGCGAGGCGAGGGCGGTGACCAGGGCCAGCGCGGCGGCGGCGATGGTGGCCCACCGGGCCGGCGCGAGGGTCCGCGGCCGGCGTCGTCCGAGGGCGGCGGGGAGGTCCTGGACGACCACCGCGGCGATCATGTTGAGCAGGGTCGCGGCCGTCGACATCACGGCCGCGATCACGCCGGTGACGGCCGCGGCGACCAGCCACGGGCCGAAGGACCGGATCAGGGTGGGGGCGAGGGCGTCGGGGGAGGTGAGGCGGATCCCGCCGCCGGCCACCAGCGCGGCGCCCCCGAGGCCGAGCCCGACCCACACCGTGAGGATCGAAATCAGGGCGCCGGTCATGACGGCCGGCATCCAGCGCAGCGCGCGCCGGTTCCGCAGCAGGAGGAACTTCTGCAGGTAGTGGGGCTGGGCGCAGGTTCCGAGGCCGAAGAGCAGGAACCAGCCGAGGCCGGTCATGGGACCGACGCCTCCCCACACCCGGAGCAGCTCCGGGCGGTGCAGCCGGAGGGTGTGCAGCGCTCCCGCCGGCCCGCCGGCCCGCCCGAGGACGACGAGCGCGAGCACGACGGCCAGGCCGCCCATGAGCAGGCCCTGGGAGGCCTCGGCGAGCAACCCGGCGCGCATGCCGCCGGTGGCCGTGTACGCGGTGGTGGCGAGCAGGGCCGCGGAGGCCAGGAGCCAGCCCGGCATGTCGAGCAGCACCGAGCCGGCGACGGCGATGCCCTTGACCTGGACGGCGAGGGTGGCGATGCCGCCGACGGCCACGGCGGCGGCCGCCAGCCCCTGCGCCCAGCCGCCGCCGAACCGGGCGGCGACCAGCCCGGGCACCGTGAGGCATCCGTGCGAGTCCGCCAGGCCCACGATCGGCTCGCCCACCACCCAGCACTGGAGCGCCCCGGTGAGCGGCGCGGAGAGGATCAGCCACAGGCTGGCCACGCCGATGGCCGCGAAGAGCCCGGGCCCGCCGATGAAGACGAAGGCGGAAAGCCCGGCCGCGGTACCGCCGATCCCGGCCAGGAACGCCCCGGCGCGCCGCGAGGCCACGAAGTAGGCGGCCAGGTCGCGGACGTTCCTGTATCCCCAGACCCCGGCCGCGGCCATGGCGGCGATACCGGCGGCGACGGCGAGCCAGGTTCCGGTCACGGCTCGTCGTCCCCGGGGAAGGTCCAGGCGTAGGCGAGGGGCACGAGCACGGCCAGGAGCGCCATCAGTCCGAGGAAGAGGGCGAAGAGATGCAGGTCCGTTGGCCGGGCGACGAGGACGGCGAGGCAGGCGGCGAGGAGGAGGCCGACGGCCGCCAGGACGGAGGCCAGCACGCGCGCCGCGGCAGGCGGGCGCCGGGCGGCGGCGAGGCCCGCCGCCCCCGCGAGCGCGACGGCGGCGCAGATGGCGGCGAGCCGGGGCGAGGGCACCGCCTGGGCCGCGAGCCAGGCCGCGGCCAGGGCGGCGGCGATCAGCGGAGGGGTCGCCCGGGACGGCACCCGCGGATGATGGCCGGTCCCGGCGCCGCCGTCAACGCCCGGCGGACGGCCGCGTCGCCGCCGGCGCCTTCGTGCCGGCGTCGATGACCCGCGTGTTGGGGAAGAAGCTGCTCCAGGCGAACCAGTAGGCGACGTGAAGCTGGACGGGCTCGAGGGAACGCCCGCGGCACGGTCCTCCGAGGCAGCGCCCGCTGTCGAGGTCCCACCGGCCGCCGTCGGCGTCGACGGCCTCGCCGGGCCGCGCCGCCGGGCGCAGCAGCGGGCCCTTGCCGGGAGCGCCGGTGAGGAACGCGCGAATGCCTCCGTCACGGCCGAGTACGACGGCCACCCGTTTGCCGCCCGCGATCACGGGCACGATGGTGCGCTTCTTGATCACGCCGCCGGTCACCGCCACCGCGTCGCCGCCGACCGCCACGCCGTAGACCAGCTCCTTGCCGGGGAGCCTGCCCCGGAGCCAGTGGGCCCGGAAGAGCCCGGTCCGCTTCGGGTTCTCGAAGTAGGCCTCGTAGGCCGAGGAGGTGACCGGCCGGTCCTTCTTCAGCAACAGGGTATCCGGGTGGTCCCTGAACCAGGCGCGCCAGGTCGTCTGCACGGCCGGAATGCTGGTCAGGCGGGAGCCCTTGAGCTTCCCGAGGATCGCCACGCCCAGCACGTGGCTCCAGCTGGTGTGCGTCTCCCGGTCCTCCATGACCATGCTGTTGCGCCAGAGTTTCCCGGACACCAGGAACGTGAAGGTGCGGTCGCCGAGCTTGCGGGCGTAGACCACGCCCGTGTGGCAGAGGGGTCACCAGGTGGCTGCGATGGCCGTGCCGGCGATGGTGTCGTTCACGATCTCGTGGGCGTCGAGCTGCCACAGGGAGTAGGCGTGACTCTCACCCCCGAGAACGACCCCGAGAACCGGCTCCTCCGGCTTCATCTGCCGGTCGGCCTCGAGACCCCGGACGAAGGTGGGGTGCTCGATGGCCGGAATGGCGCCGAGGGGAAGGACCTGGTAGACGGGATCCCCCTGGACCGTGGCCACAACCTTCGGGGCGGGACGGCGGGCCTGGGCGGTGACGGCGGTTGCGGCGACGGCGAGAACGGCGGCGATTCTCTTCACGGGGTACCTCCGGTTCAACCCGTTGTACGCTCCCCGCCCCCTCCAGGTTTCGCCTGCGGCCCGGCCCCGCCGTCGTCCTGGTCCCAGAAGCTGGGAATCGCCTCCACCTCGCTGTCGTAGATGTCGAAGATCCCGATCAGCCGGGTCACCTCGAGGAGCCTGTAGACCTTCGGGTTCAGATGGAGGAGCTTGATGTCGCCGCCGCGCTGGTTGCACGTCGTCTTGGAGCGGATGAGCTCGCCGAGGCCGGAGGAGTCGATGGTCTTGAGCTCCTTCATGTTGATGATGATGTTCCGGTGTCCGTCCTCGAGCAGGTCCAGCAGATGGCGCCGGAAAGTCACGTCGCCCTTGCCGAAGGTCATCTTGCCGGACAGGTCCATGATGACGACCGGGCCGTAATGCCTCGTTGTGATGTCCACCGCGTCCCCCTCTCCGCTCCCGCTGTTCGGAATTCCAGCCAAACCAGTATAGCCGGGCCTACTCCCGGTCCGCGGGCGGAGCGCCGCCGCCGAGCGCCGGGAGGACCTCGGAGACGATGAGGGCGAGCAGGATCGAGGCCGCCCCCAGGATCTGGAGGCCGCGAAGCCGTTCCCCTTCCAGCAGGTAGCCGAAGACCCCGGCGAAGACCGGCTCCATGGTCAGGATGACGGCCGTCCGCGCGGCCGACAGGCGCTGCTGGGCCGCGGTCTGAATGAAGTAGGCGAGGGCCGAGGCGAGGACGCCCGTGACGGCGAGGGCCATCCACACCGCCCGGGGCGGGGCCTCGACCCGGCCCGCGAACGGCCAGACGACGATGAATACCGCGGCGACGGACAGGATCTGGCCGGCCGTCAGGGCGGCCGCATCGTGGTCCGGCGCGTGGCGGCCGAGCAGCGCGATGTGGATGCCGAAGGCCAAGGCGCAGCCGAGGGTCAGGAGGTCGCCCACCGCGAGGTGGCCCGGCGAGCGTCCCGTCAGCAGGACCATCCCGGCCAGGCTGAGGACCACGGCGGCCACGCTGGTGGGCCGCAGGCGGGTGCGGTAGAGCGCGCGGTCGGCCATCGGCGCGATGACGACGAAGAGCCCGGTGATGAGCCCGGAGTTGGTGGCGGTGGTCAGCCGGAGCCCCCACGTCTGCAGGAGGTAGCCGGCCGCCAGGACCAGCCCGATGCGCCAGCCGACCGCCAGGGCGCGGCGGGTCAGCCGCCGTCCCCAGACCGCCCCGAGGATCGCGGCCGCGATGAGGAACCGCACCGCGAGGAAGGGCAGCACGCCGTAGACGGCGATGGCGTCCTTGACCACGACGAAGGTCCATCCCCAGATGGCGGTCACGGCGACCAGGGAGAGCGTGGCCAGGAAGCTCTTCATGGCGGGGAGCATACCGCAGGCCCCGGGCCGGCCGCGATCGGGCTCTCTGGTACGATGGCCGCCTGCTGGGGGTGGGCATGTCCGATCACCTGCGCGAGCGCCGCATCGCCGGATCCAGGGTGTACACGGGAAAGATCCTCGATCTCGAGGTGGATCGCGTCGTGCTCCCCAACGGGCACGAGACCGTCAGGGAAGTCGTGCGTCACCGGGGGGCGGTGGTGATCCTCCCGTTACTCGGCGACGGCGACATCATCTTCGTCCGCCAGTTTCGATACCCGGTCGGGACGGTTCTGCTCGAGCTGCCGGCCGGCAAGCTCGACCCCGGCGAGCCGCCGGAGGCCTGCGCCCGGCGCGAGCTGGAGGAGGAGACGCGTTACGGCGCGGGCCGGCTGCGCCTGTTGGGGGCGTTCTTCACGACGCCGGGCTTCACGGACGAGCGGATCACGGCCTTCCTCGCGGAGGACCTCGTGCCGCGGCGGGACGCCGAGCCCGACGAGGACGAATTTCTCGACGTGGTCAGGATCCCGTCGGAGCAGGCCCTCGAGATGGCGCGCGAGGGACGCCTCGACGACGCCAAGACCCTGGCGACGCTCTTCCTGTGGCGGGTGGGACTCAGCGGCTGAGGCGTTGCCGCGTCAGGCGGCGCCGCGGCGGGCGGCGGCCGGGGGCACCTTGCGACCCGGGCAGCAGGTATCCCGGCGGCGCTCGAGGTCGGCGATGACCGCCCGCTTGAATCCCTCCGGACCGGCCTCGGCCAGGAGCTGGTCGATGTAGACCCTGATGTCGACGATCTCGAGGGCGATGTCGATGGTCTTGAAGAGCCGGGGGAGGAGCTCGCCGGGCGCCTGGATGTGGTGCAGGCCGCCGCTGTAGACGAGCAGCATGTACCCCTCGCCGACAGCCTGGAGAACGTCGGCGATGCCGCCCCGGACGGTCATGGGCCGGCCCTGGGCGTCGAGGCCGTTGGGGCGCATCATCCGGCCCTCGGGGAGAATGCAGACCACCGCGCGGTGGTCGATCCGGTCGAGCACGGCCTGCCAGGTGTGGTCTCGCTTCCGGGTCACCACGACCACGTTGTGAGCGATCATGCGGAAGAAGATGCCGACCTTGCGCCGCATGGTCTTGGCCGCCACCGGCAACACCCCCCAGCGGGCGATCCGCCACAGCAGGGGGTTGGGAGCCGCACCGACCAGGAGGGGCTCGTACAGGCTGGTGTGGTTGAGTACCGACACCACGCGCAACTTCTCCCACGCATCGCTGGGAACCTCTCCGATCCAGCGAACCCGGTGGCGGTAAAAGACCTTGCTCACCACCTTGATGAGCAAGAGCAGCCCGTACGAGGCGAGACTTCTCAACATATCCTTCGACCCGGGCCGTGGGCCCTGTACGCCACATGATAACCGAAACCGCTCCCGATGTCTTCCCCGCCGGTTCCGGCGCGCGGCGGCGGGCCGTCAGCCGTCCGGAAAGTCGCGGGCGTCCGGGAACGGGGCCGCGGGCACGGAGAAATCCGGGCGGTAGTACGCGGGCGCCGAGCGGAAGTCCTGGATGAAGCTGTTGGTCCCGCGCAGGTATCGCTCCAGGGCCTCCAGTGCGCGGTCCCACTCGCCGGCCGAGATCGTCCTCGCCAGCAGCGGGTGGCGGCCGGGCCGCGCCTCGTGGTGCGCCGGGTAGTACTGCGCCATCAGCGACACGGCCACGTCCGGGGAGAGGGACTCGGCGATCCAGCGCAGGCTGTCCTCCACCCCGGCCAGGTCGTTGGGCAGGACGAGGATGCGGACGAGCAGCCCGCGGGCCAGGGTGCCGTCGGGCGCCGTGACCCAGCGGTCGCCCACCTGGCGGAACATCTCGGCGATGGCGGCCCGGGCGTGGCGGGGGTAGTCCTTCACCCGCGAGCACAGCTCGGCGTTGGCCCGGTCGGCGTACTTGAGGTCGGGCAGGTAGATGTCGACCACGCCGTCGAGGAGGCGGATGACCTCCACGGAATCGTAGGCGTTGGTGTTGTACACGATGGGAAGCCCGAGCCCCCGGCCGGCGGCGATGGACAGGGCGCGCACGAGCTGCGGCACC
Source organism: uncultured Thermoanaerobaculia bacterium (assembly GCA_964644635.1). Taxonomy (GTDB): domain Bacteria; phylum Acidobacteriota; class Thermoanaerobaculia; order Thermoanaerobaculales; family Sulfomarinibacteraceae; genus CAZXXL01. Next base: position 6,008 of record CAZXXL010000075.1, read on the forward strand.
TGGTGGGTGGGGGAGACCCAGTTGATGTTGTGACAGCCCCGGTCTTGCAGCTCCAGGAAGATGCCGGCCAGCTCCTCGTCGCTGATCGATCGGCCCATGAAGTCCCGCGGGCGCTGCGAGATCTCGTGGTTCTGGCAGAAGACGCAGCGCAGGTTGCAGTTCGCCAGGAACACCGTGCCCGATCCCCGCCGTCCGGAGAGCACCGGCTCCTCGCCGTGGTGGGGCACCCAGGAGGCGACGACCGCCTCCGCGCCGGTGGCGCAGACGCCGAGGGCTTGCGTCCGGTCCACCCCGCAGTCGCGCGGGCAGATGCGGCACTCCCGGAGCATGGCGTCGAGGCGTGCCGCCCTCGCCGCCAGCTCTCCCGTGCGGGCGAGGGCCGCGTAGGCGGGGCGGCGGGTGCGGACGGCCTGCGCCATGAGCGAATTCTACCCGCAACGAACGCCCGCGCGCCAACGCGGGCGCCGCGGCCGCGGCCCGGGCGAAGGCGGGGAGAACTTTTTCGGCGTCGGCTCCGTATGAGAGGGTGGCCGGCATCTCCGGCCGGAGGGTTGCATGGGCAAGCTGATCCGGATTCTCCTCGTGCTGGTGGTCATCGGCGGCGGCGGCTTCCTGGTCTACGCCAAGGTCATCAAGGGCGACCGCGGCGGACCGGGCTGGACCACGGTCGAGGTCAAGCGCGGCGACATCACCGAGAAGGCCCTGGCGGTGGGACAGATCGAGCCCCGGGTCAAGATCCAGGTGAAATCGAAGATCTCCGGCATCGTCCGCCGCTGCTTCGTCCAGGTGGGGGACCGCGTGAAGGCCGGCGGCCCCCTCTTCGAGGTCGCCCCGGACCCGACTCCGCAAGAGCTGCTCAACGTGGACAACCGCCTTCGCTCCGCCGAGGCCAGCTTCGAGAAGGCCCAGGCGGACTACCAGCGCAGCCTCTCCCTGCACCGGCGGGGGCTTGTCTCCAAGAGCAGCCTCGATGCGGCCCGGGAGCAGTTCGAGCTCGCGAGGGTGTCGCTGGAGCAGGCCAGGGCCAACCGCGACCTGACCCGGCGCGGGCGGGTGACCGAGGGAGCCACCCGCGTCGAGACGGTGATCCGGGCGCCGATCACGGGCACCGTCCTCACCCGGGACGTGGACCGCGGCGACCCGGTGGTGCCCCTCACCTCGTACCAGCCGGGGACCCAGCTCGCCTCCCTCGCCGACATGCACGACCTCATCTTCAAGGGCACGGTGGACGAGATCGACGTCGGCAAGATCGCCGTCGGCATGCCGTGCCGGATCAAGGTCGGCGCGCTCCCGGACGCGGTCGTCAACGGGCGCATCTCCCGCATCGCCCCCCAGGCGAAGAAGAGCGAGGGAGCGACGCTCTTCGACGTCGAGATCGAGCTCGAGCCCCACGAGGGGGTGACCCTGCGGGCCGGGTACTCGGCGAACGCCAACGTCATCATCCGCCAGGTTCACGACGTGCTCCTCATCCCGGAGCGGCTCGTGCACTTCGCCGGGGATGACGGTGAGGCCACGGTCGAGGTCCCCGGCAAGGGTCCGGACGCCGAGCCGCGCACAGTCAAGGTCAAGCTGGGGCTCTCCGACGGCCTGAACATCCAGGTCCTCTCCGGGCTCAAGGAGGGCGACAAGGTGGTCCAGCGGCCGCCGAAGGAGATCTCCTGACCCCATGCAGGCGCTGAGCTCCGTCTTCCGCCAGCTGGTGCGCGACCTGGCGACCCAGAAGCTGCGTACCTTCCTCACGGCCTTCGGGATCGTCTGGGGCACGGTGGCGGTCTCGCTCCTGCTGGCCTTCGGCTTCGGCCTCCAGGAGAGCCAGCGCAAGAGCATGGCCGGGCTCGGGGACCGGATCGTGATCGCCTGGCCCTCGCGGACGTCCAAACCCTGGCAGGGGGTGGGCCGGGGCCGGCGCATCCGCATGACCGAGGCGGACATCGACTTCCTCAAGGCCAACGTGCCCGGGATCGCCGGCATCTCCAGCGAGTACCGCTCCCAGATGCGGGCCAAGTACCGGGACACCATCCGCAGGGTCGACGTGTCCGGCGTGCGGCCCGCCTACGGCCCCATGCGCAACATGATTCCCCAGCCCGGGGGGCGGTTCATCGACCCCATCGACATGCGGTTGAGGCGGCGGGTGGTCTTCGTCGGCAACAAGCTCGCCGACGATCTCTTCGGCACCCAGGACGCGGTCGGCAAGACGGTCATGCTGGAGGGCTCGCCGTTCCTGGTCATCGGCGTGCTCAAGCCGAAGGAGCAGGATTCGGCCTACGGCGGCCGCGATCACAGCAAGATGGTGATCCCGGCCTCCACGTTCAAGCTGCTGACCGGCAGGAAGTACCTCGGGAACTTCATCTACCGGGCCGAGAGGCCGGAGCTCAACAAGCCGCTGACGAAGAGGATCCTGGCGGCCCTCGGCCGGAGGCTGCACTTCGATCCCACCGACAAGCAGGCGATCTCGATCTGGGACACCACCGAGATGTTCGAGTTCATGGACACCTTCATGCTCGCCTTCAACCTCTTTCTCGGCCTCATGGGCGTCCTCACCCTCATCGTCGGCGGCATCGGCGTGTCGAACATCATGAGCGTGGTGGTGGACGAGCGCACCAGGGAGGTGGGCATCAAGATGGCGCTGGGCGCCAAGAGGCGCCTCATCCTGGGCCAGTTCCTGCTCGAGACCATGGTGCTGACCGTCGTCGGCGGCGTGATCGGGCTCGCGATCGCCCAGGGCATCTGCTCCGCCGTCGCGCACGTCGGCATCGAGAAGTACGTGGGCACGCCGGCCGTCTCGCCGGCCATCGCCGGCATCACGGCGTCGCTGCTCGGCGTGATCGGCCTCATCGCCGGCTACTTCCCCGCCCGCGATGCGGCCGACCTCGACCCCGTGGTCGCCATGAAGCTGTGAGGGAGCGGGCGATGGCGAAACGGCCTCTCGTGACCTGGCAGCTCTTCCTGCGGACGGCGTCCATGCAGCGCAAGCGGGCGGTGCTGACCGTGGCGGCCATCACCTGGGGCACGGTGTCGATCCTCCTCCTGCTCGCCTTCGGCCAGGGGCTGAGGGACCAGCTCATGCGCGGCCGCGTCGGCATGGGCGAGAACCTGGCCGTCATCTGGCCCGGCGAGACCTCCAAGGTCTGGCAGGGCCTGCCCACCGGGCGGCGGATCCGGCTCCGGCTGGAGGACATCGCCTTCCTGCGCTCGCGGCTTCCGGACGTCCAGATCGTGGGCGAGATGACGGGCTGGAGCACCCCCATCACCTGGGGCAAGCGGACCGTGAACGAGCCCGTGACGGCGGCCAATTGGGAGTTCGGCGAGGTCCGGAACCATTTCCCCCAGGCCGGGGGGCGGTTCATTGATCCCCTGGACGAGGCCGAAAAAAGGCGCGTCATCTTCCTCGGCGACGCCCTGGCGAAGGAGATCTTCGGCAAGGAGCGGCCGGTGGGCAAGATGCTCCTGGTGGACGGGTCGCCGTACACCGTGATCGGCGTCATGGTGCACAAGATCCAGATGGGATCCTACGGCCCGCCGGACGAAAACCACGCCGTGGTGCCGATCACCACCTTCTCCGCCCAGGAGGGACGGCAGCTGCTCAGCGATCTCATCGTCAAGGTGCGTCGGCCCGAGCTCATGGCGGACGCCCTGGACCGCCTGAAACGGGCGCTCGGCGCCAAGTACCGCTTCGACCCCACCGACGAGCAGGCGCTCGGCGTCTGGAACACGGTCGAAAGCTCCAGGATCATGGAGAACATCACGCTCGGCATCCAGGCCTTCCTCGGGCTCATCGGCGCCCTCACCCTCTTCATCGGCGGAGTCGGGGTGGCGAACATCATGTACGCGGTGGTCAAGGAGAAGACCCGCGAGATCGGCGTCCAGATGGCGCTCGGTGCGAGGAGCCGGTGGGTGACCGGCCCCATCGTGCTCCAGGGGCTGGTTTACACCCTGCTCGGCGGCGCGACCGGGCTCATCATCGCGGTGGTGCTGGTCGCCGTCATGGGCGCCATCCCGACGGCGGGGAACCGGGCGCTCGAGTTCTTGGGCAAGCCGACCCTCTCCTGGCAGATCGCGGCGGTGACGGCGGCGATCCTGGGCGTAATCGGGACTCTGGCGGGATACTTCCCGGCGCGGCGGGCGGCGAGCGTGGATCCGGCCGAGAGCCTGCGCTACGAGTGAAGGAGGCACGGCGATGAACTGGCCGCTGGGCAGGAAGAACGGCGATCCGGGACCGGCGCACCACGGGCGCATCATCGAGATGCGGGCCATCCGCAAGGTCTACGACACGGGCTCGGTCACGGTCGAGGCCCTGCGTGGCATCGATCTCGAGGTGGACCGCGGCGAGTTCGTGGCCATCGTCGGCCCCTCGGGCTCTGGCAAGTCCACGTTGCTCAACCTCGCCGGATGCCTCGACACCCCGTCCGAGGGCGAGTACCGGCTGGCCGGGGAGCGCGTCTCCGACATGGACCGCGACGGCCTGGCCGAGGTCCGCAACCGCCGCGTCGGCTTCGTCTTCCAGAACTTCAACCTGCTCCCCCAGCTCTCCGCCCTCGAGAACGTGGAGATGCCGATGCTCTTCGGCGGCGTGCCGGCCAGGGTGCGCCGGGAGCGCGCCCGGGAGCTCCTGGAGCGGGTCGGGCTGGGCGACCGCCTCACGCACAGGCCGACCGAGCTTTCCGGCGGGCAGATGCAGCGGGTCGCCGTCGCCCGCGCCCTGGCCATGGACCCGGACGTCATCCTCGCCGACGAGCCCACCGGTAACCTGGACACCTCCTCGGGATCCGACGTCCTCAGCCTCCTCGCCGAGCTCTGGGAGCAGGGGAGCACCCTGGTCGTCGTCACCCACGACACGGCGCTTGCGGAACGGGCCGCGCGGGTGGTGGAGATCCGCGACGGCGTGATCGTCAACGACACCGCCGACCGAGACTGAGCGAAGCGACGAAGGGTACTGCCGGAGGACCGTTCTTGGGGACCCCATCGCCGTCGCCGAAGGGGGACCAGGCCGGTGCGCCTTCCCTTTTTTGTCATGGCGAGGAGAGCGCCGGAGGCGCTCGACGTGGCGTAAGCGCGCGAAGCTTTGCTTCGCTTGCGCGCACGCCACCCCGAGGAGCGAAGCGACGAAGGGGTCTGCCGAAGGCACGCGACGTGGCCATCCCTAACAGCGTTGGAGCGCGCTGCACAGTGCTCCGTCACGGTGTCCAATCGTGAGGGGGTCCCTTCGCTTCGGCCCTGGCGGGCCTTCGCTCGGGACGCCGTGACAGCGAGCGGCCGTGCCGCCCGCTGTCACGGCGCCTCCTTCCACACCCGTCCCCGCCCGCCGCAGGACCGTTCTTGGGGACCCCATCGCCGTCGCCGAAGGGGGACCAGGCCGGTGCGCCTTCCCCCTTTTTGTCATCGCGAGGAGCCGGGCGCAGCCCGGCGACGTGGCGATCCCTGGCAGCGTTGGAGCGCGTTGGGCAGTGCTCCGTCACGGTGTCCAATCGTGATGGGATTGCTTCGTCGCTCCGCTCCTCGCAATGACAAAGAGGGGGGGAGCGCGGTGCATCCTGCTCCGTTGCGGTGTCCAATCGTGAGGGGATTGCTTCGGCGCTGCGCGCCTCGCAATGACAAGGAGGGGAAGGAGCGCGTCGGCCGGTGCTCCGGGGAGCGCTCCGGGCGTGATGGGGTCCCTTCGCTCGGCCCTGGCGGGCCGTCGCTCGGGACGCCGTGACACCGGGCGGCTTGGCCGCCCGGTGTCACGGCGGCTCACCACCGGGAGGGGTCGAGGCCCGAGAGGACGATGAGCTCGCCGGTGGTGGTGCGGCGGTGGAGGGCCAGGCGCTCCGTGGCCGGGTCGATGGAGAAAGGGAGGTACTCGGCGTAGGGCGGGGGCGGAACGCCGATGTCGAGGCTCGACCGCCGCCGCCACTTCCAGCTCCCCACCGTGCACTCCCAGAGCTCGAGGGTGCCGTTGGCACGCCTGAGCTGCCAGAGGGCCCGGCCGTCGGGTCGCCACGCGGCGCGGGTCGGGCTGGCGGCGATCTTGCGGGCGCCGGTGCCGTCGGGGTGGATCACCCACGTGCCCTGGAGCGGGTCGGTATTGGTGGTCCACACGGCGTAGGCGATCCAGCGGCCGTCGGGGCTCCACCGGGGATAGTCGCCCTCGACGAGGCGGCGGGGCGGGCCGCCGGCCGCGTTCACGGTCCACACGGCCGTGGGCGAGCCGCCGGCGTAGGTGATCCGGCGGCCGTCGGGAGACCAGCTCACGAGCTCCGAGCTCTCCACGTCCCGCGCGAGGATGACCGGCTCGCCGCCGGCGACGGCCCGGACCCTCAGCTCGAGGCGGTTCTCCGCCCCGGCGGCCAGGTAGGCGATCCGGCGGCCCTCGGGGGAGAACACCGGACAGGAGGCGTCCTCGCCGGGCTCGGTGAGGCGCTGCGGTGGACCACCGGCGGTGGACATCTCGATCTCGTAGTGGCCCCCGCCGGCGCGGCTGAAGACGATCGTTCTCCCGGGGCCCGCGCTCGCCCAGCCCAGCCCGGGCACGCCGCAGAGCAGGCACGTCCAGCGGCCGCCGTCGGGCGCCACCGAGATGAGATCCGTCTGGAGGCGGTTGCGGACGGCCGCGAGCCGCCGGCCCCCGGGGCCGACGGCGGGATCGCGAAGCCGGCTCAGGGCGGGCAGGAGCCTCTGCAGCCCATCGGGTCCCAGGCGGGAGAGCGTGAAATCCACCGACACCACGAGCGAGCGTCCGCCGGGCATCCAGCTCATCCCGTGGAACGGCTCCCCGGGCGCGTACCACTGCGCGGGCGTGCCGCCCTCGCGGTCGAGAACCCAGACGCCGCTGCGGACGTCGTTCGGCCCGCCGAGGAGGGCGAGCCTGCCATTGTCGGCGCGCAGCGCGTCCCACCACCAGACCTTGCCCTCCGCGGCCAGGAATTGCCGCTCTGCACCGCTCTGGATGTCCCGCTCCCACAGGGAGGAGGCGCCCCCCTCGAAGCGCCCGAAGAGGAGGTGCCGCTCGTCGAGCCAGGAGGCGCGCTGAGCGTTGGCGATGGTGGCGCTGGGCGAGCCGCCCACCGCCGGGTAGACGAGCACCCGGGAACCGGCCCCCCCGATCTCGGTCACCGCCACCGCCGAGCCGTCGGGGGAGAATCGCGGCCAGGCCAGGATCCGGCCGGACGGCGCCCGGACGAGGGTGCGCTGGCTCCGCCCGTCCGACGAGACGACGATGACCTCGCCGCGCCCGCCGCTGAGGTGCTCGACGGCGAGCCACTTGCCCGAGGGATCCCAGTCGGGATGGGTGAGCTGGCCGGTGGTCTCGAGC
>CAZXXL010000076.1:0-13283 GCA_964644635.1 uncultured Thermoanaerobaculia bacterium
GACGGCGACCACGGAGATCTCCACAGGGTGCGGCGTCGGCGGAGTCGGAGGTGTGTGAGTGCGGAGGATGGCGGCCGCCGCGAGGCCCGTGCGCGGGGCCAGCTCCTCCACTTTCAGGCCGGGGTGGCCCGCCGGGAGCAGCCAGCGCCGCCACCCGCCGGGACCCGGCCGGTAGCACACCACGGCGTCCCATTCCGGCGGGGCCAGCACAGGGCTGAAGCGCAGGGCCCCGGAGGCGTGCGGCCCGCCCTCGGGCCGCAGCTGCTCCCCCTCGAGCAGAAAGGCGACCGCCGGGCGGCGCGGCCCGGCGGCGCTGGGCTCGAGCTCGAGGGTGCCCAGGCCGGCGGCGTGGAGGCAGGCGCCGACGCCGGCGCACTCGACGGCGATCTCCTCGAGGACGGCGAGACTGGCGGCGGCCCCCTCGGCCGGGCTGGTGCGGCCCCAGACGCCGTACTGGTGGCCGGGGTGGCCGGGATCCGGGCTGCTCAGCAGGCCGGTCTCGCCGGCGGCGGCGAGAACCTGCGGCAGGCGGCTCAGGTCGCCGTCCCGCCCGCGGTCACCGATCATCGGCCGGATCTCGCCGCGGGCGAACCGGACCGCGGCCTCGCGGAAGGCGGTCAGGGTTTCGCGGTCCACCGTCAGCGCTCCCCGCCGTCCATGCGCACCTCGTGGATTCCCTCACGGTTGCGGCCGCGGTAGCCGTCAAGGGGCCGGACCCCCTCCTCGACCACCTCGCCGGCGGGGAGGATCGCCGGCCGGTACAGGTAGACCCGGCTCATCAGGGGGCGGGACGCCGGCCCCAGGGCGGCGATGGAGCGGGAAACATCGTGGGCGCCCAGCTCGAGGAAGGCGTCCCGGGGGCGCAGGCCCAGGAGGAAAACGGCCCGCTGGGGAATGACCGTGCGGATCAGGCGACCGTCGAGAACCGAGTAGGTGATCAGCGGCTTGGGATCGCGGCGAAGGATCCCCCGGCGCGGTACCCGCAGGCTGAGGATGTGTTCCCCCTCCTCGTCCATGCGGCAGGCGAGGCTCTCCGGCCCGACGGTAAAGCGCATGTCGGCGACGAACTTCGTGTACCCCCAGACGCCGCGCCCGGCGTCGCGCGGCACGGTGCCGGTTACCGGCAGGTGGAGCACCAGGTTGCCGAAGCCCCGGTAACCGGCCTCCATCAGGGCCGGCAGCACGGGGAGCGGCCTCCGGCCGTGCACCACCGGGACGACCACGGCCACCTCGCCGTAAGGGCCGATGCTGGTCTCGACGTAGTTGAAGGCGGCGATGCCGAGCAACGCCTTTCCCCCGGGCATCCGCACCGGGTGGAGCCGGGGCGAGGGCATGAGACCGGTGACGGCCCGGGCGGCGGCCGTGAAGAAGAGGGCGAAGGCGTCGTCACGGTGGTAGAGGATGGGTAGCTCGAAGTCGGCCGTGCCGCGCTGCACGTGCGTGCCCGGGCTCGTCCCCGCGAAGAATCCCTTCATCGGTCCCCCTCCCTCGACCGGTTTTTTTGGATTGTACAGCCTCGCCCGGGCCGCCGCCGCCCGCCCCGGGGTACACTTGATGGCAACCACCGTGGGGGAGGGAAGCCCATGCGGAGCGTTGCCGTCACAGGAGCCGCCGGACTGATCGGGGGCAAGCTGCTCGCCCACCTCGCAGCCGATCCCGAGATCGAGAAGATCGTCGCCCTCGATCTCCGCCCGCCGGAGGTCCGGGACGAGAGGATCCACTTCGTCCGCCACGACGTCCGCGAGCCCATGGGGGAGATCTTCCGGGAACACGGCGTGGAGGCCGCGGTTCACCTGGCCTTCCTGGTCGACCCGTCGTACGACCGCCGGCGCGAGCGGGAGATCAACGTCGGCGGTACGAGGCGCTTCCTCGAGGCCTGCCACGCGGCCGGCGTAAAAGCGGCGCTGCTCGCCTCCTCGGCGACGGTTTACGGCGCCTGGCCGGACAATCCGCCGCTGATCCCGGAGGACCATCCCCTGCGCGGCAAGCCCGGATTCCCCTACGTGGAGGACAAGCTGGAGCTGGAGACGATGGCCGGCCGCTACCGGGAGGAACACCCGGGCTGCCGCGTCCTCCTGATCCGTCCCACGGTGGTCATGGGTCCGCGCATGGACAACTACCTCTCGCGATTCTTCCTGCGCCCGCTGGCCTTCCGGATCGCGGGCTCCAACCCGCCGGTCCCGGTGGTCCACGAGGACGACGTGGGGGAGGCCGCGTGGCGGATCCTCAAGGAGGCGCCCTCGGGACCGTACAACCTCAACTCCGGCGCGGGTGTGCCCCTCCTGGAGGCGCTGGCCATGCTGGGCCGACGCGCCATCCCCCTGCCGGCCGGCCTCCTCAAGGCCCTGGCCGGGGCCGCGTGGAAGTTGCGGCTGCGGGCTCTCTCCGAGGTGCCCCCCGCCATGACCGACTACATCCGCTGGCCGTGGACCGCCGACGGCTCCAGGGTCGAGCGGGAGACGGGCTTTCGTTACCGCTACACGGCGCGGGAGGCCATGGAGAGCTTTCTCCGCTCCCGAGGGGAGGAAAGACCATGAGCACCTTTCGCGACACCGACGAGCTTTACCGCGTGATGGGAGCCCTCTTCGCGCGGCTCGCGGCGGATCCGGAGCTCGCAGAACGCCTCGGCGCCACCGGGTTGATCCTGCGCTTCCGGTGGACCGATCCCGACGGCGAGGCCACCATCGACCTGAGAGACGGCGTGCAGTACACGCTGGGGCCGTGCGCGCTCGAGCCGGAGGTGGAGATGATCCAGGCCGCCGACGTGGCGCACCGCTTCTGGCTGGGACGGCTCAACGTGCCGGCCGCCATCGCCTCCCGGCAGGTGGTGGCGCGCGGCAGCGTGGCCAAGGCCCTTAAGCTGCTGCCGGCCATCAAGCCCGCCTTCGCCGTCTACCGGCAGGTCCTCGACGACCTCGGCCTGGGCCGCCTGGCCGGGGAGACGAGGCGCCGGGGGCGGCGGCGCGGCCTGCTCGGCCGCCTGGGCGGGCGGGCGCGGCCGGACGCCGGCCGCCTGGCGCGCCTGGCCGAGAACCCGGTGCCGGTGGGGGAGGAGGGCGCAGCGACCCCGGCGCCGGTGAACGCCCCCGCCTGGCCGGACGCGGCCGACCGGCGCCAGGTGGAGATGCTGCGCCGGATGATCCTGATCCGGGCCTTCGAGGAGCACCTGGCCGCGGCCTACGCGCGCGGCGAGCTGCCCACCGAGGCCATCCATCTCTCCATCGGCCAGGAGGCCGTGGCGGTGGGCGTCTGCTCGGTTCTTGCCCCCGGTGACACCATCGCCACCACCCACCGGGGCCACGGCCACATGCTCGCCCGCGGCGCCGATCTCAACGGGATGATGGCCGAGGTCTATGGCAAGGCCACCGGCCTGTGCGGCGGCAAGGGCGGTTCGATGCACGTGACCGACGCCCGCATCGGCGCCCTCGGGGCCAACGGGATCGTCGGTGCCTCGGCGCTTCTGGCAACGGGCGCGGCGCTGGCCGCGCGCCTCGGCGGTGAGGAAAGCGTCGCCGTCGCCTTTTTCGGCGACGGCGCGACCAACCAGGGCATGGTTCACGAGGCGCTCAACTTCGCGGCCGTGTTCGACCTGCCCGCAGTGTTCGTCGTCGAGAACAACCTCTACGGCGAGTTCACGGCGCTCGAGCGGCACACCCGCGTCACCCGCCTGGCCGACCGCGCCGCCGCGTACGGCGTCCGCGGCGTGAGCGTGGACGGCAACGACGCGCTGGCCGTGGCCCGGGCCGCGGAGGGGGCCGTGGCCGCGGCGCGCGCCGGGCGGGGACCGGTGTTGCTCGAGGCGCGGACCTACAGGATTCACGGCCACATGGAGGGCGAGGAGGCCGCCTACCGCAGCGCCGAGGAGATCGAGGCGTGGCGGGCGAGGGACCCGATTGCCCGCCTGCGGCGGGCACTGATCGAGGCGGGCCTGCTGGACCAGCGGACGGCCTCCGGCCTGGAAGAGGAGGCACGCCGGGCCGTCGCCGAGGCCGCCGGGCGGGCGGCGGCGGCGCCCGAGCCCGCCATCGAGGTGATCGAGCGCGACGTCTTCGCCCCCGATCCCCCGGGCCTGTGGAGCGGGGACGAGCCCGGCGGCGGCGAGGAGACCACCTGTTCCCGGGCCCTCTGGGAGGCCCTGGCCGAGGAGATGCGGCGGGACGAGCGGGTGTTCCTGCTCGGGGAGGATGTGAGCCACGGCGGGTACTTCTCCGTCACCACCGGGCTCGCCGAAGAGTTTCCGGGCCGGGTCCTGGATACGCCCATCAGCGAGTACGCCATCGTCGGCTCGGCCGTCGGCGCCGCCATGCGCGGCCTGCGGCCGGTGGCGGAGATTCTCTTCGCCGACTTCCTGACCGCGTGCATGGACCCCATCGTCAACCAGGCGGCCAAGCTCCGCTACATGTCGGGCGGCCAGTACGCGCTGCCCCTGGTGGTCCGCACCCCGGGCGGCGCGGGCCTGGGTATGGCCGCCCAGCACTCCCAGAGCCTGGAGGCCCTGCTGACCGGGATTCCCGGTCTCGTCGTCGTCGCTCCCTCCAACCCGCGCGACGCCAAGGGCCTGCTCAAGGCGGCGATCCGCTCGGCGAACCCCGTCCTGTTCTTCGAAAACAAGCTGGGTTACCTCGAAACCGGCCCGGTGCCGGGCGGCGACTGGATCGTCCCCCTGGGCCGCGCCCGGGTCGTTCACCGCGGCGACGACGTCACGGTGGTGGCCGTGGGAGGCGCGGTGTCCGCCGCCCTGGCCGCGGCGCACAACCTGGAGCGGGAAGGCATCGGCGTCGAGCTGATCGACCCCCGGACGCTCTTTCCCCTGGACCTCGAGACCATTGTCGCCTCGGCCGCCCGGACGCGCCGCCTGGCGACCGTCGAGGAGGCGCCGCTCTTTCACGGGTTCGGCGCCGAGGTCGTCGCCCGGGTCGTGGAGGCCCTGGGTCCGCGCGCCCTGAGGGCGGTTCATCGGATCGCGGGGCGGCACGCGCCCATCCCTTACGCCCGCAACCTGGAGCGGGCCGCGGTTCCCGGCGAGGAACGGATCACCCGGGAGCTGCGGGCGATGATCGGCTGACGCCGGTCGGGCCCGGGGCTCACGCTCCCTTGGGGGGGAACCGGCTGCAGAGGCGCTCGCTGAGGGCGGTGATGGTCAGGGAAGGGTTGACGCCCAGGTTGGCGCCGATCATGGAGCCGTCCATGACATAGAGGCCGGGGTGGCCGAAGACCTGGCCGTCGGCGTCGATGACGCCGGCGTCGGGGGTGCCCGCCATGGCGCAGCCGCCGAGGATGTGGGCGGTGGTGGAGGTGTCGAGGAGAACCTCGTTGAGGCTGCTCTGGGGAACGGCGTCGAGGTCGGCGGCGAGATCGCGGGCCACCTGGTTGGCCAGCGGAATGTAGGACGGGATGCCGGGCTGCCCGGGATCGGGCCGGGAGGTGAGGGTCCTGGTGAAGGGCCACAGGATCCGGCGCCGGCGCACGAGCCGGGTGTGGTTGTCCAGGGTCTGCATCACCAGGAGCACGACCGACCGCTCGGCCTTGCCCCAGGGCTTGCTCACCCGGAGAAAGTCGATGGGGTGGCGGAGGACGTTGCCCAGCCACCGGAGCTGCCGCGGCATGCCGGGACCGCCGTCGGTGAGCAGGGTGCCGAGCAGCAGCATGACGTCGGAGCCCTTGGGGAAACGCACGGGCTCCATGTGGGTGACGTCGTCCATCTCGGCCTTGGAGGCGATGGCCACGCCCTTCCATAGATCACGGCGCGAGCGCGAGCTGATGCCGAGCAGGGCCTCGGAGTTGGTGCGCACGTAGTTGCCGAGCTGGTCCGAGATCCGGGGCAGGGCTCCCCGCTCCTTGCAGGTCATGAGCAGGGGCACGGTGCCGAGGACGCCGGCCGAGACCACGACCCGGCGGGCGGTGATGGCGCCCCGCTCGGCGAAGAGGCGGCGGGTGGAGCGCTTCCAGCGGAGGCGGTAACCGCCGCCGGGCAGCGCCTCGATGAGGCGGACCCGGGTTTCGGGGAGCACCCGCGCGCCGTGCTTCTCGGCCAGGTAGAGGTAGTTCTTGTCGAGGGTGTTCTTGGCGCCGTCCCGGCAGCCGACCATGCACGAGCCGCAGAAGGTGCAGCCGGTGCGCGGCGGCCCCTCGCCGCCGAAATAGGGGTCCGGAACCTCCTGCTCGGGCTCCCCGAAGAAGACCCCGACGGGTGTGTGCTCGAAGGTGTGGCCGCGGCCTCGCCTCTCGGCCGCGCGGCGGAGGGCCTCGTCCGCGGGCCCGATGCGGGGGGTCCGCGTGGTGCCGAGCATGCGCCGCGCCTCGGCGTAGAAGGCCGGCATCTCCGCCCGCCAGTCGGCCAGGTGCTTCCACTGGGGATCGTCCCAGACGGTCTCCGGCGGATCGTAGTGGGTGTTGGCGTAAAGCAGGCTGCCCCCGCCCACGCCCACCCCGTGCATGACCAGCACCTCGCTGAGGAGGTGGAGGGACCAGGTCCCGTAGCAGCCGATCCACGGCAGCCAGAACTGCTTGCGGATGTTCCAGTTGGTGGTGGGAAAGTCCTCCGGCCGCCAGCGCTTGCCCTTTTCGATCACCAGCACCCGGTACCCCTTCTCGGTGAGCCGCAGCGCGGCGACCGAGCCGCCGAAGCCGGAGCCGATGATGGCGACGTCGATGTCGAAGTCGGTGGAAGATGAAGCGGTGGAAGCGTTCACCAGACGGCCTCCTTGGTCTCTGACCGGAGAGTCTAGCACCGTTCGGATTCTGCCGCACCGCGACGAGACGGCCGGCGCCGCGGGCGTTGCGGCGGGTATACTGAGGGCGTGAAGAAGCCCATCACGGTCCTCGCCGCCGGAGTCGTCGCCCTTGCGCTCGTCGCGCCGGCCGCTGCCCAGGGTGCGAGGGCGCCGGTGGCCGGCGTCACGCGGCCCGACGCGACGCCGGTGCGCTGGGGATCGTGGGTCGAGCGCCACGCGCCGGTGGCGCTCCTGGTGTGGGCGTCCTGGCTGCCCCGGGCGAACGCGGTCCTCGGCCGCGTGCCGGCCCTACGGGCGGCCTGCCGGAAGCGCGGCCTGGACCTGGTGGTGGTGGACGTGGGCGAGCCGCTCGAGGACGCGGCGGCCGCGCTCGGCTCCCGCGGCGTCCCCTGGCTTCACGACCGTCACGGCTCGGTCCTCAAGCATTACCGCCTGGTGAACGTCCCGCGGATCGTGATGCTGGGGCCGGGGGACCGCGTCCTCGGCAGGCTCGAGCCGACGGCGGCGGCGGTGGCGGCCTGGAGGGGTCGGTGAGGCGGCTCGCGGTGGCCGCGATCTCGGTCGTGGCGCTCGGCACCGGCATCGTCTTCCTGCTCTCCGCGCCGGCGGAGCGGCGGGCGCCCGCGGCGCCGGTGCTGGTGGAGCCGGTGGCGGCCTACGCCGCCCCGCTGCGCCTCGTGGTCCGCTCCGGCGACACCCTGGAGAGCCTGTGCCGGGAGCTGGCGCCGGCGGACTGGGTGGCCTGGCGCAACGCCCTGCTCGGGGCCATGAAGGCCCGGGATCTACGGCCGGCTATGACGGTGCTGGCGCGGCGCACGGCCGGCGGGGACCTGAAAGAGATGAGCCTGCGGCTGGACCTGAGGACCTCCATCGTCGCCGCGAGGGATGGCCGAGCCGTCACCGCGCGGCGGGTGTCGCGACCGGTGGAACACCGGCTGGCGCGGGTGAGCGGGACCATCGCGAGCTCGCTCTTCGGCGCCGTCGAGGCGGCCGGCGAACGGCCCGAGCTGGCCGTGCGGCTAGCCGAGATCTTCCGCTGGGACGTGGATTTCTTCCGCGACCTGCGCAAGGGAGACAGCTTCGTGGTCCTGGTGGACCGCGAGGAGGTCGACGGCGCCTTCTACCGCTACGGGACCATCTTCGCGGCCCGTTTCATCAACGGCAGGCGGGTCCTCAACGCGGTCATCTTCCGCGGTACCGGCGGGCGGCTGGGGTACTACGACCTCGCCGGCCATCCGCTGCGCAAGCAGTTCCTGCGGGCGCCGCTGAAGTTCTCGCGCATCACCTCGCGCTTCTCCTTCCACCGCTACCACCCCATCCTGCACCGGCGGATGCCCCACTACGGCGTCGACTACGGGGCGCCGGTGGGCACGCCGGTGCACGTCACCGCCGACGGCGTGGTCCGGTTCGTGGGGCGCAGGGGCGGGGCGGGAAGGATGATCACCGTCCGCCACGCCAACGGCTACGAGACCAATTACCTGCACCTCAGCCGCTACGCCCGGGGCATCCGCCGCGGGGTGCGCGTCCGCCAGGGCCAGGTGATCGGCTACGTGGGTCAGAGCGGCCTGGCGACGGGCCCCCACCTCGATTACCGGGTGCGCCTGCACGGCCGCTGGATCAACCCCCTGCGGATCACCTCGCCGCCGGCGCCGCCCATCCCGAGGCGGCTCCTCGATCGCTACCGGAACTACGCCCGATCCGTCGAGCTCCTGCTCGAGGGCAAGGAGGCTCCCGCCGGTGCCCGTTGCTGAGGCCGCCGCTCCCTGCCGGGCCGACCTCGCCGGCGGCACCCTGGACATCTGGCCGCTGGGCCTGCTGGTGCCCGGCGCGGTGACCGTGAACGCCGCAATCCGGGTGATGGTCCGGGTGGCGGTCTCCGACGAGGGCCCCCGCGGCGCGGTCGTTCACGAGCTCGAAGGCCGCGAGCCCCGCCTCCTGTCGGCGGACGACGCCGCCGGCGACCTCACGGCGGCGGTGGCCTTTTCCTGCAGGCCCGCGGGAGGGCTGCGGATCCGCGTCCTGGCCCAGGCCCCGGTGGGATCCGGCCTCGGGGGCTCGTCCGCCTACGCGGTGGCGGTGGCGCGCGCGGTTCTCGCCCTCGAGGGCCGGGAGACGCAAGACGCCGGGCTGGTGGCCGTGCTCCGCGATCTCGAGGCCCGGATCCTCGGCGCGCCCACCGGGACCCAGGACTACTGGAGCGCCCTCGCCGGGGGCGTTCTGGCGGTGCACCCGGAGCCGGGCGGGGAGCGGGTGGAGCGCCTGGAGGTCGACGCCGGCTGGCTGGCCGCCCGCCTGACCGTCTTCTTCACCGGCATCGTCCATCACTCGGGGCGCCTCAACTGGCGGGTGCTGCGCCGGTTCCTGGACGGCGATCCCGGCACCGTGGACGCCATGCGGCGGATCGCCGCGGCGGCGCGGGACTGCCGGGATGCGGTGCTCGCGAAGGATCCCGCCGCGACGGCCCGGGCGATCACCGCGGAGTGGGCGGCGCGGCGGGAGCTGGCGCCCGAGATCTGTCCCCCGGAGCTGGAGGCGATCCTCCAGCGGGCGCGGCGGGCCGGGGCGGCCGCGGTCAAAGCGTGCGGCGCCGGCGGCGGCGGCAGCCTCCTGGTGTGGCACGAGCCCGGCAAGCGTGCCGCCGTGGTGCGCGAGCTGGACCGGGCGGCTCCGGAGGGGAAGGTCTTTGGGCCGGGGATCGCGGAGGCCGGATGCACGGTGGCCGTGCGGCCGTGATGCGGCGCGGCAAGTCCCGCGGGCAGTGAGGGTTGCGGCCGACTCCGGCGCTCCTGTGATACACTCCGGCCACCGAACGGCGATGGAATCCGCCGCAAGGGCCGCCAACGGCTGATGATTCCTGGGAAAAAGGGAAGGGCGCCATGGTCCCAGAGCATCGCCACCGATCCGTCGCGGCAGCCGTCGAGGACGTCCTCGAGCTTCCCGAGCCCCTGGCCTGCCGGGAGGCCCTCGCGGAGGAGCTGCAGAAGCTGCAGCGGGGCAACCTCAACGTGGTGGTCGTGGGCAGCTTCAAGCGCGGCAAGTCGAGCCTGCTGAACGCGCTCATCGGCCGGCCGGTCCTGCCCATGGGCGTGGTGCCGGTGACGGCCCTGATCACGCTCATCCGCTGGGGCGAGCCCGAGGACGCCCACGTACACTTCCTGGACGGGCGGATCGAGCACATCCCGATGGACGCCCTGGGCGATTACGTGAGTGAGACCGGCAACCCGGAGAACCGCCTCGGCGTCGAGCGGGTGGACCTCCGGCTGGGATCGGTCATCGGCCGGGGCCGGATCGTGCTCGCCGACACGCCCGGCTCGGGCTCGGTCTTCAAGCACAACACCGAGACCCTGCGGGCCTGGTTCGGCAATATCGACGCCGCCGTCTTCGTGGTCTCCACGGACCCGCCCATCGGCGAGGAGGACGCCGCCCTGCTGGCCGAGGTGGCCGAGACGGCGGGCGAGGTGCTCGTCGTGCTCAACAAGGTGGACCGCCTGCGGCCGGACGAGGTGGAGGAGTCCATCGCCTACACCGGCCGGGCCGTGCAGAAGATCATCGGCCGGGAGGTTCCCATCGTCGCCTGCTCGGCGCGGGACGGGCTGGAGAAGGGTCTGGAGGGCACCGGCGTCGACACCGTGGCCGCGTGGCTCGAGGACCTGGCGGCGGGGCGGGGGAAGGAGGTCCTGGAGCGGGCGGTGGCCCGCCGGGCGGCCCGCTTCCTGGCCCAGGAGATCGCCCTCGTTGAAATGGAGTCGGCCGGCGCGCGGCGCTCGGTGGCCGATCTCGAGGACGCCCTCCGCCAGCTCGGCGAGGTGCGGGACGAGCTCTCCCTGCGGGTTCGCGAGGCCGAGGCGGCCTTCGACGCCGGCTGCCGGGACCTGGAGCGGGAGTACGACGACACCGCCCGGGAGGCGCTGCCGCGGCTGGTGGAGCGGGTGCAGGCGTCGGTCCGCGAGGCGGCCGAGCGCCTGACGGCCGAGAGGGCGGGGATGGCGCGGTTCCAGCGCGAGCTCGAGAAGCTGCGGGACGCCGCGGTACGCGAGGCCCTGGAACCCTTCCAGGAGGAGCGGGAACGGGCCCTCATCGGCGGCTTCGCGAGCCTCACCGGCCGCTCCCTGGAGCGGGTCAACGAGCTGGTGGACGAGGCCTTCTCGCGGGCCGCCGCCCTGGTGGGCGTCGAGATCGAGCGCTTCGACGTCCGCGAGCACTTCTCGATGGAGTCGCGCCTCGAGTACCGGGTCGGGCTCCCCAAGGTCAACCTGGACTACATCGTCGAGGGCCTCTTCCTGGTCCTGCCCGCGCCGCTCGGGCGCCGTCTCGTGGCCCGCCGTCACCTGCGGATGCTGCCGGAGGCCCTCAACCGGCAGCTCGGCCTCATTCGCGCCGATCTCCACGAGCGCCTCAACGAGAGCGCGTTCTCGTTCAAGGGGGAGCTGGGACGCCGCGTGAACACGGCGGTCGGGCAGCTGGAGGAGGCGGTGCGCCGGGGCGTCGAGCTGGCGGCGCTGGATCAGGAGAAGATGGAGCGGCGGGTGGCCGAGCTGGCGGCGCGCCGCGAGACCCTGGAGTCGGCGCTGGCCGCCTGCAGGACCGTGCTCGGGGAGGCGGAGGCCGGGACGGGGACGGCCGCCGGCCCGGCGGCGGCTCAGCGGTAGCGGGAGGCCACGTAGTCCTCGATCAGGCCGATGAAGGCATCCGCCAGCTCGTCGGGGCCGCCCTGCAGGGTGGTGAACAGGCGGCCGTCCACGTACACCGGGCAGCGCGGCTCCTCGCCGGTGCCCGGCAGGCTGATGCCGATGTCGGCGGCCTTGGACTCGCCGGGACCGTTGACGATACAGCCCATCACGGCGAGCTTGAGGTTCTCGACCCCGGGGTGCTCGGCCTTCCACTCGGGCATCCGGCGGCGCACGTGCTCCTCGACCCGCAACGCCAGCTCCTGGAACGTGGTGCTCGTCGTGCGGCCGCAGCCGGGGCAGGCGGTGACACTGGGCGCGAAGGAGCGGAGGCCGAGGGCCTGCAGCAGCTCGCAGGCCGCGTGGACCTCCTCGCGGCGGTCGCCGCCCGGCCGTGGGGTGAGCGAGATCCGGATGGTGTCGCCGATGCCCTCGGCGAGCAGGACCGCCATCGCCGAGGACGACCAGACCAGCCCCTTCGTCCCCATCCCGGCCTCGGTCAGGCCGAGATGCAGCGGCTGGCGGGTCCGGCGGGCGAGCTCCCGGTAGATGGCGATCAGGTGGGGCGGGCTCGAGACCTTGCACGAGATGACGATCCGGTCGGCCCCGAGGCCGGCCTCGAGGGCCATCTCGGTGGACCGGAGGGCCGAGGCCACCATGCACTCGTCGATGATCTCCTCGGAGGACCGGCCGAGACCGCGGTCGGTGTTCTCCTGCATCTTGGCGAGGACGAGCTCCTGGTCGAGCGAGCCGCCGTTGACGCCGATCCGGATCGCGGCGCCGCTGTCCCGGGCCACCTTGCAGATGGTGACGAAGTTCTCGTCCCGCCGGGCGCCCGAGCCGACGTTCCCGGGGTTGATCCGGTACTTGGCCAGGGCGGCGGCGCACGCCGGGTGGCGCGTGAGGAGCAGGTGGCCGTTGTAGTGGAAATCGCCGACCAGCGGCACGTGGCAGCCCTCGTCGTCCAGGCGGCGGCGGATCTCCGGCACCGCCCGCGCGGCCTCCGGGGTGTTGACGGTGATCCGCACCAGCTCCGAGCCGGCGTCGGCCAGCTCGCGGACCTGGCGGACGGTGGCGGCGACGTCGGCGGTGTCGGTGTTCGTCATCGACTGCACCACCACCGGGGCGCCGCCGCCGATGACGACGGAACCCACCCGGACGGCGATGGTCGTGCGCTCGGTCTTCGGCATGGGCAGCCTTCCCTCCCGGTTGGACAACACGCCGGCGGCGCGCAAGATGCCCGCCGCAGGGGGTACTGTAACGCAATCGACGGCGGCCGGCCGGTGTACCCTGCGCCGAGAACGGTTGGGAGGCTGGTGATGACGCGGGGTACCATCGAGCTCGAGGCCGAAAAGGACGGGCGCCGGGTGCGCGCCTGGTGCCGGCGGGTGGGGGACGATCTGGTGGTGGCCGTCGGCGGCGGGGAGCGGCCCCACGTGGGCTGCGTGGTTCTGGCCCAGGGGCGTCCCTCCACGGCGGGCGGCGACCGGGCCTCGGTGACGGTCTCGCTGCTGACGATTCCGCCGCACAAGGAGGAGCCGGTGGCGCGTGGGATCGCGGAGCTCCTGGCGCGGGAGCTGGGCGGGACGGTGGTGGTCACGGCCGGCATCCACGACGACGGGCTGACGGCGGAGGGGATCGCGGCCTACCTGGAGCTGTCCCGAAAGCTCGGGGAGCGGCTGCTGGCGGCGCTGCGCGGGGAGTGACCGGCGGTGGCCCGGTAGAATGCCGGCAACGATGAGTACGATGGCATTCCTGGTCCTCGTCCTCGGCGCCGGCCTGGGTGGTTTCTGGCTGCTTTCGGCGCTGGGCATGCTGGCGGCCCGGCCGGGGCGCCAGCTCTCCCGCACCCGGCTCATGCTGCTGGAAGAGGCCGACGACG
>CAZXXL010000077.1:0-13111 GCA_964644635.1 uncultured Thermoanaerobaculia bacterium
CGTTCCACCATGGGCGGCGAAGCCGCCCGGTGTCACGGCGCCTCCTTCCACGCCCACCCCAGCCCGCCGCAGGACCGTTTTTGGGAACCCCTTCGCTGTAGTCGTGGGGGGCCGTGGCGTTGCGCTTTCCCCTTTCTGTCATCGCGAGGTGGCGTAAGCGCGCGAAGCTTCGCTTCGCTTGCGCGCACGCCACCCCGAGGAGCGAAGCGACGAAGGGGACTCGGCGCAGCCCGGCGACGTGGCGATCCCTGACAGCCTTGGAGCGCTCCAGGCCGTGCTCCGGGGCGGTGTCGAATCGTGATGAGGTCCCTTGGCTCCGGCCCCGGCGGGCCTTCCCTTGACCGGCACCTGCGCGCAGTGTACGGTGAGCGCGGAACGACGAACCAGGGAGGCAACATGGCTGGAAAAGGTGATCTGGTGGAGAAGATTGCGGAGCTGACTGGCATGCCCAAGACCCAGGCGGCGCTGTGCTACGACACACTCTTCGACCTCATGGGCGAAGCCCTCGCTGCCGGGGACAAGGTGAGCGTGCCCGGTTTCGGGTCGTTCATGGTTTCCGAGCGTGCGGCGCGCCAGGGCCGGAACCCGGCGACCGGGGCGACGATCATGATCGCGGCCTCCAAGACGGTCCGCTTCAAGCCTTCGAAGACCCTCAAGGAGCGGCTGTAGATCCGCGGGGCGGGCGGTTCGCCGGGGCCGTCGGGGCGTCGCCCCGGGGAGCGGCCCGGCGGCCGTTCCGGTCACCGTTCCTGGAGCCTCCTGCCGAGCAGGATGGAGAGCTGCTGGTCCAGCGGCAGCACGGGAGGCTGGCCCTGGGCCTTGGACTGCCACGGCCAGCGGACCACCGCCACCGAGCTCTCGGAGACCTGGATTCCGGACTGCAGGGCGGCCGTGATGAGGCGGGCCCGGGTTCCCTTCTGGGCCTTGACCCCGATGAGACCCTGTGTCGACGTGTGCGGCGTGCCCCTCACGTAGGCCGTTCCCTGGAGCTCCGCCACGGCGTAGCGCAGGCGTCCCATTGGCGAGTCCCAGACGGCGATCCGGGCCTCGGTCCGTGCGTCGCGGTGGCCCGGGAGCAGCTGGTTGAGGTTGATGAACAGGCGGGGCTGTTGTGCCCACAGCGGTGAGGCGAGTAGAATCACGGTCACGAAAGTGAGTACCTTGCGCATTGCTCTGCCCCCCCTTTCCAATCTAGTCGGAAGGTTGCCCTTCCGCCAGTTGTTTAGCCGGGATGCCCGGAAGGTTTCACCCGTTGACGAAAAGGCGAGGCACGCATGAGGATCGTTGCAGTGGCTCTGTGCGTCGGTCTGGCCGCGGGGATCGCGGCCGCCGGGACGATGGCTCCTGACGTGGTGGACTACGATATCCAGGTTCGCCTGAACCCGGACACCCACCGCCTCGAGGGGACCGAGGTCGTGCGCTGGACCAACACGACCAGGACCCCGACCGCCGAGCTGTGGTGGCACCTCTACCTGAACGCGTTCGCCGGCTCCGAGAGCACGTTCATGCGCGAGCTGGGCGGCAACCGGCTGCGCGGGGGCCCGGTGAGGGATCGTCACTGGGGCTGGACGCGGATCACGGCCATGACCCTGGACGACGGCACGAACCTGCTGCCGAAGCTGACCTTCGAGCGGCCGGACGACGGCAACCCGGACGACTACACGGTGGCGAAGGTGGCCCTGCCCTTCGCCGTTCAGCCGGGGGCGTCGGTGACCGTGCACGTTGCCTTCCAGGCCCTGCTGCCGGGGGTGATCGCCCGCACCGGCTGGGCGGGCTCGTTCCATCTGGTGGGCCAGTGGTTTCCAAAGCTCGGCGTGTACGAGGCGGCCGGCGTCCGCGGCCGCAAGAGTGCGGGATGGAACTGCCACCAGTTCCACGCGAACTCGGAGTTCTACTCCGATTTCGGCTCCTACCAGGTATCGGTGAGGGTTCCCGAAGGGTATGTGGTCGGCGCGACCGGGGTCGAGGTGTCGCGGGAGAAGATCGCGGCCGGCACCTCGCGGGAGCTGCGCGTGACCTACCGGGCCTCCCGCGTGCACGAGTTCGCCTGGACCGCGGCCCCGGGCAGCCTCATGGCGGTCGTCGAGGCCCGGTTCGATCCCACCCGCGACGTGCCCAGGGATTGGCTCGAGGAGACGGCGAAGCTCCTCGGCCGGAGCACGGCGGACCTCGAGCTGCCGCCGGTCCGCCTCCGGCTCATGATCCCCCGGTCGCAGCTCGGCCTGGCCGCCAGGATGCTGCACGCCGCGCGGCTCGGCATGGCGTGGTACGGCCTGCACTACGGCCCCTACCCGTACCCCCAGCTGACCATCGTCTCGCCGCCGGTGACGGCGCGCGAGGCCGGGGGCATGGAGTACCCCACCTTCATCACCACCGGCGCCAGCCGGTGGATGTTACTGCCGCCGGCCAAGTGGATGCCGCTGATCGAAGTGGTGACGATTCACGAGTTCGGCCACCAGTACTTCTACGGTCTCCTCGCTTCCAACGAGTTCGAGGAGGCGTGGCTGGACGAGGGCTTCAACAGCTTCGCCGAGGCGTCGTGCGAGGCCGCGGCGATGCGGGACGGCCTGTTCCCCCAGCTCCCGTTCTTCGCCCCGTGGGTGTCCAACCGGATGGCGCTGCTCTTCCGGACGCTGCCGGTGCGCATCGACCGGTTCGCCTGGCGGTTCCGCACCCGGCGGGACTACTTCACCGCCAGCTACCAGAAGACGGCGTTGGCGCTGGCCACCCTGCGCAACCTGGTCGGCGCGGACCGTTTCGCGCAGGCCATGCGGACGTACGCGGAGCGGTTCCGGTTCAACCACCCGGGCGGCGACGACTTTTTCCGGACCTTCAACGAGGTGGTGGGCGCCGACTACTCCTGGTTCTTCGATCAGGCCTTCCGCGGGCAACGGACGGTCGACTGGGACGTGCTCCGGGTGCGCCAGCGCCGGATCAAGCCCCGGGAGGGGTTCGAGTGGCGCGACGGTGCATGGGTGGCGGTGGGAAGTCCCGCCAAGGGCGACGCGGGTGCGGACAAGCGGGGGGTGGCGAAGCCGGCCGTGGCCGGGAAGCACGGCAAGAAGCGGTGGCGGATCGAGGTCCAGATCGGCCGGCGGGGTGACTTCACGGGTCCGGTCCGGGTGGAGCTGGCGTGGGCCGACGGGTCGACGACGACCAGGACCTGGAACGGCGCCGATCGCTGGGTGCGCTGGACCTTCACCCGGGGCGACCGCCTGCGGCGGGTCACGGTGGACCCGGACGGGCAGTGGCTGCTGGAGACGCACCGATCGGACAACTGGTGGATCGATAGGAAGAGGGCCGGCGTTCCGTCCTTCCGCGCGTGGTGGATCCTGGACGGGGTGCGGCTTGTCGAGCTGGGCCTGCTGCCCTGGAGCTGACGATGCGCTATCTCGAGCCCACGGTTTCACCGCGTTTCGGACTGGCGGCGGGGCTGCGCCTGTGGCGCCTGGTCCTGGCCGTCTGGATCGTGCCGGTCTTCCTCGCCATGCCGGTGCTGATGATGGTCCGCGGCAGCTTCGGCCGCGCCCTGGCCGCCGCGCCCGAAACGGCGGCCGGGCGGGCCGACGTCCCCCTGGTGGTCATGCAGGGTCTGCACCGCATCGGACCGGCCCTGGGCGCCGGCGTGCTCGGCCTGATCATCGGCCTGTGGGCGTGGACGGTGCTCTGGCACGCCGGTACCGTGGGGTGGGAGGTGTGGGCCCGCGGCCGGCCGGTCCGGCTGGGCGAGATCGTCGGCCACGGCCTGCTCGGCTGGTGGCGGTACGCCCGCCTGTCCCTGGCGGCCCTGGCCGGGCTCGCCGTGCTGGCCGGCGTCCTTTGCGGGCCGTTGCTGGCCGCGGCGCTGGCGGCGCGGCGGAGCATGGCCGAGGTGCGGATGATGAACCTGCAGCTGGCGGCCGTCGTCCTCGGCGGTGTGGTGCTCTGGATCTGCTGGAGCGCCACCCTCCGCGGAGCATGGGAGCTGGCGGTCCCGGGCCGCCGGTCCGCCGCCCTGGCCTGGGTGCGGGGCCTGGCGGGAACCTTCCGCCAGCCGGTGCGTTCCCTGGGCACGGTCTTCCTCTGGGCGACGGCGGGCAAGGTGCTCACCCTCGCCCCGGTGGTCTTCGCGCTCCGGCTCCCAGCCCTGCGGGGAGCGCCGGGCGCGGCCCTGGGCCTCGTCTTCGGCCTGGTGGCCGCCTTCTGCTGGGTGGCGCTCTTCCTCTCCTTCGCCCCGGTCTCGGGCATGATCCCGGAACCGGCCGGGGAGGACGAGGAGATGGCGCGGGTCGCGGGCCCGGCCGTCAGCTCCGCGTGACGAACCGCCGGATCCGCTCGACGGCCTCCTCCAGCGTGTGCTCGTCGCAGGCGAAGCTGATGCGGACGGCCCCCTCGATGCCGAAGGCGATCCCGGGAACCACGGCGACGTGCTCGCTGTGCAGGAGCTCCCGGGCGAAAGCCGCGGAATCCGCACGCCCGGGGAGGCGGGGAAAGGCGTAGAAGGCCCCCTCCGGGACGGCGCAGTCGATGCCCGGGATGGCGTTGAGGCCGGCGACCACGAGGTCGCGCCGCCGTTGGTAGGCGTCGCGCATGGCCGCCACCGAGTCCTGGGGACCGGTGAGGGCGGCCAGCGCCGCCCGCTGGGAGATCGAGGAGGCGTTGGACGTGGTGTGGGACATGAAGCGGATCACCGCGTTCATGAGGTCCGGGTGACCCACGGCCCAGCCGAGCCTCCAGCCGGTCATGGCGTAGGACTTGGACACGGAGGACACCACGGCGACGTGCTCGGGAGTACGGTCGAGCCAGGTCGCCGCGGTGGCGTGGGGCCGGCCGTCGAAGACGAGGTCCTCGTAGGTCTCGTCGGAAAGGACGATCCCGCCGCGGCCGGCGACCGCCGAGACCAGGTCGTCCATCTCCTCCTGGCTCAGGGCGGCGCCGGAGGGGTTGTTGGGAAAGTTGAGGATCAGGACCCTGGTCCTGGGGCCCCAGTTCTCCATGATCAGCGCCGGGTCCGGGTGGAACCCGCGGTCGGACGGGCAGGGAACGATGATCGGGCGGCCCCCGGCGAGCCGGATCATCTGCGGGAACGACACCCAGTACGGCGCGAGCACGATGGCCTCGTCTCCCGGCTCGAGGAGGGCCAGGCACATGAGGGCGAGTGCGTGCTTCGCCCCGTTGGTGATCACCACCCGGGTCGGGCTCAGGTCCAGGCCGGACCGTTCGCTCAGGCGCGCCGCCACCGCGGCCCGGAGCTCGGGGATCCCCTCGGTCTGCGTGTAGCGGGTGTAGCCGGCGTCGATGGCCTCCTTGGCGGCCAGGCGGATGTGATCGGGCGTGTCGAAGTCCGGCTCGCCGGCGCCGAGGTCGAGGACCTCGACGCCCTCGCCCTGCAGCTTCTTGGCCTCGGCCATCACCACGGCGGTGGGTGACATGCGGACCTGGAGCAGGTGGTGGTTGATGCGCATGGAGGGGATGATGCCAGAAGCCGGTACAATGCTCAAGAACATGCGCAATTTGGGACGCCACAGCGAGCGGGTACGGCAGTTGCGGAAGGACCTTCGCGCCCGGCCGGAGGGGACGGTGATCGTCGACGGCCGGCGGCTGGTCGAGGACCTGGTGCGATGGGGGGTGCGGGTGCGCGAGGTCTTCCTCGCCTCCTCGGCCGCCGGGAAGGTCGGCACCCGGCCGTGGTTGGCCGAGGTCGAGAGGGTGTGGATCGTCGCGGACACGGTGATGGCGTCCATCGCCCCCACCCGCCACCCGCAGGGGGTGCTCGCGGTGGCCGACGAGCCGACCTTCGCCCCGTGGACCGGCGGGTCCGGCTGCGCGCTGTACCTCGACCGCGTGCAGGAGCCGGGCAACGTGGGCGCCATCGTCCGCGCCGCCGCCGCCCTCGGGGCCGAGGCCGTCCTCCTGTCGCCCGGCTGCGCCGACCCGTTCTCGCCCGCGGCCGTGCGCGGCTCGGCGGGGGCGGTGTTCAGGGTGCCGGTGGAACGGGAGGTGGCGGTGGCGGAGCTCGGCCGGCGCGTGGCGGCGGGCGGCGGCGTGTGGGCGACCGGCCGGGGTGGGATCCCCGTCGGGGAGTGGCGCCCGGCGACGCCGCTGGTGATCATGCTCGGCTCCGAGGGCCGCGGCCTGGGCGCCGAGGCGGCCAAGCACGCCCTCGGCACGGTGACGATCCCGCTCGAGCGGGGGATCGAGTCGCTCAACGTCGCCGTGGCGGCCGGGATTCTCCTCCAGGCCCTGCGCCGGTGAACGGCTTATATTGGAAGTGGGTGGTCCCGGTTTTCGGACCGGGGCCTTCCGGATTGAAGTCGCGACGAGAACCGAAAGGGGGTCGTTATGTTGGATCGAGCCGTGCTCAGAAGGCTGCACCGGATGACCGAGGGGAAGGGGAAGACGCTCACCCTGTACGTGGACATCGACCAGAACAAGCCCGCCAACCGCAAGGATGGCTACGTGATCCAGGCCGAGGCGATGGTGAAGGAGCTGCGCTCGAAGGTTGGCGGCGACAAGGAGCTCGAGCGCGCCGGGGCGCAGGCCCTGGAGCTGGTCAGGTCCCTGCGCCCGGCCGGCCGCACGGCGCTGGTGGTGGTGTACCCGGCCGGCGACCTGGCCGAGCTGCACCAGGTGCGGGTGGAAATCCCTCCCTCCATCCACTGGCGGCGGGGCGCCCACCTGCGGCCCATCGTCGAGGCTCTCGACGAGCACGAGCGCTACGCGGTTGTGCTCACCGACAAGAACCGCGCCCGGATCTTCACCGTGTTCATGGGCGAGATCACGGAGCATTCCGACCTGTTTTCGGCCACCTCGACCAAGACCCAGACCACGGGCACCGATCACTGGTGGTCGCAGAAACGGTTCCAGCGGCACCACGACCAGGAGGTGGCCCTGCACGTCAAGAAGGTGGTGGACGCCCTGTACGATCTTTCGCTCACCACCCCGTTCGACCGCCTGCTGGTGGCCGGACCCACGGAGGCCGCGTCGCAGCTGGCCCGGCTGCTGCCGACCAGGCTGCACGGCAAGCTGGTCAAGACCATGAACATGTCGGTTTCGGCGACGCCCCAGGAGGTGCTGGCGAAGACGCTCGAGGTCCAAGCCGAGGTGGAGCGGGAGCAGGAGGTGGAGCAGGTGGACGGGCTCCTGTCCGAGCTCCACGAGGGCGGCCGCGCCATCGCCGGGCTCGAGGCGGTCATCGACGCCGCGAGCCAGGGACGGATCTGGAAGCTCTTCTACGTCAAGGGCCTGGAGGCCGAGGGCGCAGAATGCCGGGAGTGCGGGGCGCTCTCGGCGGTCAAGAACGGCGCCTGCAAGCTCTGTGGCGGGCCGATGGATCCCGTGCCCCATATAATCGACCGCCTGAGCCAGGCGGCCTTCGAGACCGGGGGCCACGTGGAGGTGGTCGACGGGCCCGCTGCCAAGCGGCTGAAGAAGGCGGGGACCATCGCGGCCCTGCTGCGCTACTGACGGCCACGGGGCACCCGGCGCCGGTGGTAAACTGGAGGTAATGGACAGCGCGACACATCGGGGTACGGTTCTCGCGGTCGACGACGACCCGGCGACGCTCGAAGCTCTCGCCCAGGCCCTCGGCGAGCTCGGTTTCGACGTCTGGCAGAGCCTGGACGGCGAGACCGCCCTGACCCTGGCCAGCGAGCGGGACCCGGACGTCATCCTGCTCGATGTCAACATGCCCGGCATGGACGGGTACGAGGTGTGCCGGCGGCTCAAGGCCGACGAGGCAACCATGCTGATTCCGGTGGTCTTTCTCACCGGGGAGAGGTCACGACAGGCCCGCCTGGCCGGGCTCGAGGCGGGGGCGACGGACTTTCTCGGCAAGCCGTGCGACCTGACGGAGCTGGAGGTCCGGGTCCGGAACCTGGTCCGCTTCCGGAGACTGACCCAGGACCTGGACTCGGCCGAGGGCGTGGTCTTCACCATCGCCCGGGCGATCGAGGCCCGCGACGAGGGAACCGGCGAGCACTGCGAGCGCCTCAGCGTGATGGCCTCCCGGCTGGGCGAGCGGCTGGGTCTCGGCCCGGAGCAGATCAACGCCCTGCGCCGCGGCGGGTACCTGCACGACATCGGCAAGGTCGGGATCCCCGACGCCATCCTGCTCAAGCCCGGGCCGCTTACCCCCGAGGAATGGGAGATCATGCGGCGGCACGTGATCATCGGCGTGGAGATCTGCTCGCCCCTGCGGACACTCAAGGAGGTGCTGCCGATCATCCGCCATCACCACGAGCGCTGGGACGGGTCCGGTTACCCGGACGGTCTCGCCGGGGAGCAGATCCCGCTGCTGGCCAGAATCTTCCAGGTCTGCGACGTGTTCGACGCCCTGACCAGCGACCGGAGCTACCGCAGGGCCCTGACCGCGCCCGCCGCCCTCGACGTGCTCCGGGAGGAAACCGTCGAGAAGAACTGGTGGGACCCGACGATCGTCGAGGCGTTCATCGCCATGGTGGAATCGGAGGCCAGCGAGCCGGCAACCGCCGGGTAGCCGTACAATGCGCCCATGACGACGGAGCCGGCGCGCCGACCGCGGTCGGAATCGTGGACCCTCGAGAAGGCGGAGGAGCTCTACGGCCTTCCACGCTGGGGGATGGGGTACTTCGCCACCAACGGCCGCGGTCATCTCGTGGTCCGCCCGGCCGGGGTCCCGGGCGTCGAGGCCGATCTTTTCGAGATCGTGAACGGGCTGAGGGAGCGGGGCATCACGACGCCCCTCCTCCTGCGGTTCGGGGATCTTCTCGCGCACAGGATCGAGACGCTGCACGGGGCCTTCACCGCCGCGATGCGGAATCACGACTACCGTGGGGGGTACCTCTGCGCGTACCCCATCAAGGTGAACCAGCAGCGCCACGTGGTCGAGGCCATCCGTCGCCACGGCTCCCGTTTCGGCTTCGGCCTCGAGGTGGGCTCGAAGCCGGAGCTGCTGGCGGTCCTGGGCGCGGCCTCGGGTGACGACGGCCGCCCGATCATCTGCAATGGCTTCAAGGACGGGGAGTTCATCCGCATGGTCATCCTGGCGGCCAAGCTTGGGCGGCGCGTCGTGCCGGTGGTGGAGAAGCTCTCCGAACTGCCCCTCGTGCTGGAGCACGCCGAGCGCTACGGCGTCCGGCCGGCCATCGGTGTGCGCGTGAAGCTCTCGTCGCGCGGCGCCGGCCGCTGGGAGGACTCGGGCGGGTTGCGCTCCAAGTTCGGCCTCTACGTGAGCGAGCTCCTGGAGGTGGTCGAGACCCTGCGCGAGCGCGACATGTTGGACTGCCTCGAGCTCCTGCACTGCCACGTGGGAAGCCAGGTCTTCGACATCCGCAGCGTCAAGCGGGCGATCACCGAGCTGGCCCACGTTTTCGTCGAGCTGCGCCGCCTCGGCGCCGGGGTGAGGCTCATCGACATCGGCGGTGGGCTCGGCGTGGACTACGACGGCAGCCAGACCAGCTCGGAATCGTCGGTCAACTACTCGATCCAGGAGTACGCGGCGGACGTGGTCCACCGTATCATGACCGTCTGCGACGAGGCCGGGCTGGAGCATCCGACCATCGTGTCGGAGTCCGGCCGCGCGCTGGCGGCCTACCACTCGGTGCTGGTCTTCGACGTGCGCGGCGCGACCAGCTTCGACGCCTTCGAGGTGCCGGCGACGATTCGCGACGCCACGGACGGCGATCCCGAGGAGCTGCCGCAGCCCCTGTGGGACCTCTACGACGCGCTCGATCTCGTGGCCGGGGGCGGCGCGGAGGAGGCGTACCACGACGCGGTCCAGGCCCACGAGGAGGCCATGTCCCTGTTTCGCCTCGGCCACATGTCCCTAGAGGAGCGCGGCCTGTCCGAGCGCCTCTACTGGGCGGTCTGCGCACGGGCGCTCGCCTTGCTGCGGCAGCGCGAGCAGGTGCCCGAGGAGATGGCGCCCCTGGCCGCCCAGCTTTCCGACATCTACTTCTGCAACCTGTCGATCTTCCAGTCCCTGCCGGACAGCTGGGCCATCGGCCAGCTCTTTCCCATCGTGCCCATCCACCGGCTGGATGAACGGCCCGTCCGCGAGGCCATCCTCGGCGACATGACCTGCGACTCGGAGGGCAAGATCACCCGCTTCGTCTGCGGCGACGGAACCCGCTCGACCCTGCCCGTGCATCCGCTCAGGGCCGGCGAGCCGTACTACCTCGGGGCCTTCCTCACCGGCGCCTACCAGGAGATTCTCGGCGACCTTCACAACCTCTTCGGCGACACCCACGACGTGCAGGTGGAAATCGATCCCGACGGCGGCTGGTCCATCGAGGAGCTCGTCGAGGGCGACGCGGTGCGCGAGGTGCTCGAGTACGTCCAGTTCAAGCCCGATGCGCTCCTGGCCGCCCTCCGGCGGGACGTGGAACGGGCCACCCGCGGCGGCCGGATCACGGTGCGCGAGGGCCGGGAGCTGCTGGCCGCCTACCGCGAGGGCCTGAACGGCTACACCTACCTGGAGGAGCCGTGACCGTCGTTCCGCCGGTCGTCGCCCGACCGGGCGGCCGGAAGCGGCCCCGCGCCGGCTGCGCGGTGGGCGTGGCGGTGCTGGCCGGGGTCCTGATCGGCGGTTTCCTGTTCTTCGACCGGGGCGTCGACTGGACCGCACGCCGGGCCAGGGCCCGCCTGGAGGCCGCCCTGCCGGCCGACCTGCCCGGGAGCGAGCGGGCCCGGCTGGCCACCGACCTCGACCGATTCTTCGCCTCCCTCGGCAATCACCGCGGAGCCCGCAGGCGCCTGGGCGAGCTCCTCGGGCGGGTGGCGCGAATCCTCGAGGACGGCCGGGTGACGCCCGCCGAAGTCGAGGAGCTCGAGGATTTCCTGGAAGGGAGGCCGGAAAAGGGCGGGGCGGATCATTCGACCGATGGCTGACCGCTTCGTTCTCGACGCTCCCTTCGAACCCGCCGGCGACCAGGCCCAGGCCATCGACGCCCTGGTCCGCGGTCTGGAGGCGGGGCTCGCCTGGCAGACCTTGCTCGGGGTCACCGGCTCGGGGAAGACCTTCACCATGGCCAAGGTGATCGAGGCCACCAACCGGCCGACGCTCGTGCTTTCCCACAACAAGACCCTGGCCGCCCAGCTCTACCAGGAGTTCAAGGCCTTCTTCCCGGACAACGCGGTGGAATACTTCGTCTCCTACTACGACTACTACCAGCCCGAGGCCTACGTGCCGACGACCGACACCTACATCGAGAAGGAGACGTCCATCAACGAGGAGATCGACCGGCTGCGGCTGTCCGCCACCCGCTCGCTGTTCGAGAGGCGGGACGTGGTCATCGTCGCCTCGGTGAGCTGCATCTACGGCCTGGGCTCTCCGGAGGCCTACTACGGGATGATGCAGCTCTTCGAGGTGGGAGCCGAGCAGCCCTTGACCGCGGTCCTGCGGCAGCTGGCCAAGATGCAGTACCAGCGCACCAACCTCGACCTGGCGCCGGGGACGTTCCGGGTGCGCGGCGACACCCTGGAGATCTTCCCGCCCTACGACAACGCGGCGGTGCGGGTCTCGTTCTGGGGCGACGAGGTGGAGGCCATCCAGCGCATCGACCCGCTCCGGGGGGTGGTGCTGGAGGCGGCCGAACGGCTGCCGGTCTACCCGCGGACCCACTACGTCACGCCCCGCGAGCAGCTGCTCAGGGCGATCGAGGCCATCCAGGCCGAGCTCGACGGGCGGCTGGCCGAGCTCAGGGCGGCCGGCAAGCTGCTCGAGGCTCAGCGGCTGGCCCAGCGCACCCGCTTCGACCTCGAAATGCTCAGCGAGCTCGGGTACTGCCAGGGGATCGAGAACTACTCCCGCCACCTGACCGGCCGGGCGCCCGGCGAGCCGCCTCCCACCCTGCTCGACTACTTCCCGTCCGACTTCCTCCTCATCGTGGACGAGTCCCACGTCACCGTGCCCCAGGTGCGGGGCATGTACCACGGCGACCGCTCGCGCAAGCTCACCCTGGTCGAGCACGGCTTCCGCCTGCCGTCGGCCCTGGACAACCGGCCGCTGACCTTCGACGAGTTCGTGGCCCGCCTGAACCAGGTGATCTTCGTCTCCGCGACGCCGGGACCGTGGGAGCTGGAGCAGTGCGGCGGCGATGTCGTGGAGCAGCTGATCCGGCCCACGGGCCTGCTCGATCCGGCGGTGGAGGTCCGGCCGGCCGCCGGCCAGGTGGACGATCTTTTGGCCGAGGTCCGCGCCGTGGTCGGGCGGGGGGAGCGCGTGCTGGTGACCACCCTGACCAAGAAGATGGCGGAGGACCTGACGGCGTACATGGCGGACCTCGGGATCCGCGTGCGCTACCTGCACTCGGAGATCAACGCCCTGGAGCGGACCGCCATTCTGGCCGATCTCCGGCGCGGCGAGTTCGACGTCCTGGTGGGGATCAACCTGCTGCGCGAGGGTCTCGACCTGCCGGAGGTGGCGCTGGTGGCGGTTCTCGACGCCGACCAGGAGGGATTCCTGCGCTCGGAGACCTCCCTCATCCAGACCATCGGCCGCGCCGCGCGCAACGTCGACGGCCGCGCGATTCTGTACGCCGACCGCATCACCGGCTCGATGGAGCGGGCGATCCGCGAGACCCGGCGCCGCCGGCAGCGGCAGGCCGCCTACAACGCCGAGCACGGCATCGAGCCGAGGACCATCGTCAAGGACGTGGCCAACCCGCTGGTCGTCATGTCCAACCTCGATTACGCGGGTCCGGGCCGGCTGGGCCGGGTCGCCGAGCCGGGGGAGATCCCGGAGGACGCGACGTCGCTCAACGCGCTCATCGCCGAGATGCAGCGGCGGATGCGGGCGGCGGCGAAGAACCTGGAGTTCGAGGAGGCGGCCCGGCTGCGGGACCGCATCCGGGACCTGCGGGCGCGGCAGATCGACCCCGGCGAGCCCGGCCGGCGTTGAATCCCGGGCGCTGCATTCCCCCTTTTCCCCCCGAGGAGCGAAGCGACGAAGGGGACTTCCGAAGGCACGCGACGTGGCGATCCCTGACGGCACTGGAGCGCGCTCCGGGGTGCTCAGGGAGCGCTCCCGGCGTGAGGGGTTTGATTCGTGGGGTTCCTGCGAAACCCTCCTCGCACCGGGCTCCTTGAAAGGGCGGCTGCGCTACCGTGCCCTGTCTCTTATCCACACCTCCGAGCCACGCAGACTCCCGAG
>CAZXXL010000078.1:0-13078 GCA_964644635.1 uncultured Thermoanaerobaculia bacterium
GCCGAGCTCCCACCGGGCGATTTCGAGGCGCTTCTGGTCCGTTGGCTGCTGGGGCTGGCCGCTCTCGCCTTGGGCGCCGCCCGCGGCGCGGTGGCGGCCGCCGCGGCCTACGCCGTCCAGCGCCGCCAGGGCGGCCGGGAGATCGCCGAACACCCCGCGGTGCAGCTCCTCCTCGGCGGGGCGTTCTCCCGCGTCCTGGCCGGCAGCGCGCACCTGGCGGCGCTCGGTACGACGCCACCGGCGGAGCTTGGGCCGACGGCAGCTCTGGCCGCCCGGCTGCGGATCGTGGAGGATAGTTTTCAGGCGGCGACCGATGCCCTGCAGGTGTTCGGCGGTTACGGCTACATGGAGGACTACCGCGTGGAGAAGAGGTTGCGGGACTTGATGACGCTGCGGGGCTTGCGCCCCGCCCCCGACGAGCTGCGGCGGCTGCTGGCCGCCCGCGCGGCGGTGGAGCGGCCATGAAGGAGGCCCTCCACCCGGCCGAGGCGCGCACACGGTTGCCCGCCCTGGGCCGCATGCTCTACGACGTCCGCTCGTTGAGCCTGTGGGAACGGGACACCGCGACCCTGCCCCGCCGGTTCCGCCGCATGCGCCGCCGCTACCGTGAGTTCGCGGAAAGGGAAATCGCTCCCCTGGCGCCGGCGGGCGACCTCGATCCCGGCGCCATCGACGTGCCCGCGCTCTTCCTTCGTTCGGCCCGGCTGGGTTTCCAGACCGAGCTGATGCCGTGGCCCATCGGCAACGCCGCCGTCCCTGCCCTGCTCCACTCCATCCTGCTCGGCCCCGCCCTCAAGGCGGAGGAGTTCTGCGCCGCCTGCGGCGGGCTCGGTCTCGCCCTGCTCGCCCACGAGCTGGGGATGGCGCCCCTCTTTGCATCCGGGGACCTCAGGGCGATGCTGGTGTGGATGCGCCGGATCTACCGTGAGATCCGCCGCGGGGAACCCGCCATCGCCGCCTTCGCCATCACCGAGCCGGGCGCCGGATCGGACGCCGAGGAGACCGCCGGCGCGGCCCTGGCAAGGCCGGGTTGCCGGGCGCGGCCGGTGGACGGCGGCTACCGGATCTCGGGGCGGAAGGTCTTCATCTCCGACGGCCGGGTCGCGCGCTGGGTGACCCTCTTCGCCGCCATCGAGGGCGAGGGCATGGAAAGCTGGACCTGCTTCCTGCTCGACAAAGGGATGCCCGGCTTCGCCGTCGGGCGCTCCGAGCGCAAGATGGGTCAGCGCGCCGCCGACGCCAGCGAGCTCGTGCTGGACGATGTCTTCGTGCCCGCCGAAAGGGTCATCGGGCCGGTGCGCGCCGGCTGGGCCATCAACCGCAACGTTCTCAACTTTTCGCGGCCGGTGGTCGGCGCCATCGCTCTCGGCATCGCCCGCGGCGCGCTGGAACGGGCCCTGGCCTTCGCCCGGGAGAGCCGCCTCGGCGGCCGGCCCTTGATCGCATACCAGGATGTGCAGATCCGCCTGGCGGACATGCTGCTCAAGGTCCAGGCCATGCGCGCGACCGTGTGGCAGGCGGTCCGTTATCGGCTCCCCTTCCAGGCCGCCGGCTCCGTGGCCAAGGTATTCTGCTCGGACACCGCCTGGGAGGTCTGCAACCAGGCCATGGCCCTGATGGGCGAGCACGGGTTTCTCCACGGTCACGGCGTCGAGAAGGCCGCCCGGGACGCCCGCCTGACCCAGATCTACGAGGGTACCAACCAGATCAACCGCCTGGCCATCGTCGAAAGCCAGCAGGGTGCCGAATTCCCAGCGGCGCCGCGCTGAGCATCCTGGTCTCATCGGAACTCGTGCCTGGCTTAGCGTCTTAGCATTGTTCGGAGAAGCCCTCCCGTCGCCCGATGATGCGCCACATCGCCGAGCCGAGTGTCACGGAGCTGGAACGCCGAGGTCCTTGCAAATCTTCTTTGCCAAAAGATCCCGGATCTCGTTGTGCCGGGGGACGGCCGATCGACGGTTCTGCGCGGGATTGATCCACCACGAGTGGCAACTACCTTCGCGCAGGAGCTTGCAGCCATGTTGACGGAGATGCCGAAGCAGCTCCCGCCGTTTCATACGGCGATAGGTTCCTCGGTGAACCCTCCGCCGGCCGCCTCGCGGGCCTCCTGCCGGTTGAACTCGATGGCTTCGGCGAGCGCCACCCGGAGGCTTTCGAGCAGCTCCTCCTTGGAGCGCTCCTGGCAGTTCACGCCGGGAACCTCCTCGATCCAACCGATCCACCAGTCGCCGTCCTGCTTGATAACGGCAGTGTAATTGCGGTCCATAAAGACTCCCTACTCACCGAACCCGCCGCGCATATCATATCAGAGTGTTCCGTGTTCGTGCCAGGCTTAGCAACTTAGCATTGTTGCGTTCGGCGGCGGCGTGCGCGGTATGCGTGCTGACCGGAACTTTCGCTCGCATCCGGCTCCTTCTGGGTGGGGACCTTCACAGGGCACCGGCTCAGGTGCCGGCGGGAACCGGAGGCAACACACAGGCTATTCTCGAATCCTGATTCGTTGCTCCTCCACGATCCAGAGGGCCCCGGCAACGGTGCGCTCTTCCAAGGCCCTCAGGAGACGAGCGACAAGCGCCAAGACTGATGCCTTGTCCCGGCGTGCCGGGCGAAGCACGATGATCCCGGCGTGTTCAGCCGGCTGGTAGGTACGAATGTCTGAGAACCCGAGGTCCAACGTCAACATGACTCGGCGTTCACGTACACAGACGTCCGCAAGCTTCGAATCAGCTGCTCCCGACAGCTGTTCGTCCCCAACCGTCGCAGCATCGTGTCCGGAGCCGCGCAGTAATGCCGCCACTTCGACGGGGAGTTGCTCGTCAATCTTCAGTCGCACGGAGCTACGCCGGCAGCGCCATGATTCGTTCGTTGGCAAGATCGGCTGCGTACGCCATCGCCGCCCTTACGGCTTCGACGGAGAGACTCGGATAGCTGGCGAGAATCGACTCGACTGACTCACCCGCGGCCAAGTTGTCCAGCACCACGGATACCAGCACACGGGTCCCCTTGAAGCAGGCCCGCCCGTGACACACGTTTGGATCGACGACGATGAGGTCTTTCCAGTCCATCCCTCGACCTCCCATCCCCAGTATAGTGCAGGCTCGCACCCGTGCCTGGCTTAGCATTTTAGCATTGTTGCGGCGCCGGGCGGATGCGGGGGGATCCTGAGGCGCTCCGATACTGTCAGCGATGGCCACGTCGGCCGGCTGCGCCGGGTCCCCTTCGTCGCTTCGCTCCTCGGGGTGGCGTGCGCGCAGGCGAAGCGAAGCTTCGCGCGCTTACGCCACCCCGCCATGACAGCGCAGCGGGCTTCGTTGACCATCTCGCACCCCGCCACTGTGTCATTGCGAGGAGGATTCCGAAGGAATCCGACGCGGCAATGCCGCCACGAGCGGACACCGCCCTTCTCGAAAACCGCGGTCCGTTCCACGTTCCGCGCCGCTGCCGGGGCCTCCCCGGCGGCCCGGGCGCCGTCCCGCGCGCCGTTGCCGCCGACGCTCTGGCAGCTAGGGCCGGTGCCAGGCTTAGCGTCTTAGCATTTATGCCGTCAGGGCCGGGCCAGCAGGAAGGACGGATCGCCTGAGGTGTCGCTCACCACCGAGGCCCAGGCCACCACGTGGGTCTCACCGTCCTCGCTGATCACCGTCACCGTGCCGTCGACCACCGGGGCGACCATGCTCCGGCCGAAGATCTTGAGGAGCTGCAGCCATCCATCGGCGGGTACGACGATCCGCTCGTCCGAGGTCCCGGCCCCGCCGTCGATCTTCACGATGAGTCGTGCCGGAGCATCGGAAAGGTTGACGAGGCCGATGTTGGTGTGGAACCACTCGGAAGCCGAGGGCCCGCCACGAAGACCGGCGATCGTCAGCTTTCCCGAGCTGTCGAGACCGGCCGCGGGTGGTGCCACAGCCGGAATGCCTTGGCCGAGCGTTCCCCCGCCCGCGACGTTGAACGTTCGGCTCCAGGCCGCCACGCTCCCGGACAGCGGCACGATGCGGATGGCCCCCGAGTCATGACCCGGGAAGCGGCTCCCGAGGACGTCGACGAGGCGCACGCCCGTACCAGGCCCAAGCCGGACCGTCCCGCCATCGACGGCGCCACCACCCGGCGGAAGCAACTCGATCCTGACCTGAGCGTCCCCGCCGCCGGGATTGATCAGGTCGAGGTCGCTCCGCCACACCGCGCCGTTGAATCCAGATGTGTGCGCTGCCGCAGGAATCACGACCGGATCGGACGACGCCACCGCCGGCAGCACGGTCGCTGCGTCGTTGGTGCCATTGTCGACCACCGAGGCGTAGGCGGTGAACGGGCCGTCGGCCGTCACGCGGGCCCAGGCCCCGCCGGCGGCGGAAAGCCCATCCAGGACGCGGTTGAGCTGCATCCAGCGCCACGGGCCGAGATCCCTCGTCCGCCGGGCGAGCAGCTGTCCCGACGCGCTCCTCAACTCGATGACCGCGTGTTCGCTGTCGGGCCCGAGGTTGGCGAACCCGATGTTGGTCCTGAAGGCCGGCGCCCCGGCGAGGCCGGGAAGAATGACCGAGACGCCGGCCGCCGCAACCGGAATCCCGGGCAGCACCTGGCCCGGACCGGTACCGGACGCGTCCGCGGCCGTCCGGCTCGTCACCTCCAGCGGCGTATCGGAGTCGACGAGCAAAGCGCCCCTGCCGTCCTCCCTGCCGAAAACGCCGGCCAGCACATCGCGGAACATCAGCGAGGCGGCGCGACCCACGATCACCGGACGGGTTTCCACCGGGCCCGAGTCCGGCACCAGCCGCAGCCAGGCGATGACCGCCCGATCGTGGGTGTTGGTGAGGACCAGGTCCGTGGTCCAAAACGACTGGTTGGCCCCCCGGACGTGGGCTGCGGCGGGGACCACACACCGAAATGCGGGCGGGTCCGCAATGTCGGGAACCGACGGCAACCGGATCTGGATGGTCTCCCCGCTGCCGATGACGGCCAGGCGACCGTCCACGTCCGCCGCACCTCGCAGGTCGACCGCCAGCGGCGGTGCCGGCTCCCGTGTCCACGTCCGCCCGTCCATGCTGGCGAGCACGGTACCCGCATCGCCGGTGGTGATGAACCGGCCCCCGGTCCACCGCACGTCGTTGAGGTCCTCGTCGGTGAGCCGGGGCCCATGGCTCCACTGTCGGCCGTCGACGGTCCATGCCAGCGCCCCGAACCCTCCGGCGGCAACGGTGACGCTCCCGTTCGACGCCACGGCGCCGGTATCGACGAGGACCCCGGGACCCTGGCGTACCGTCCAGGCCAGTCCGTCGGTGCTGGCGGCCACCTCGCCCTGACCCCCCACGGCCATGTACATCGAACCGGTCCAGACCACGTTCTTCCAGGAGGCCCAGAGCCCGGGAACGATCCGGGTCGACCAGGAGAGGCCGTCCGGGCTGAAATCGATGACGCCACCGGTCTCGACGACGACGATCCCGGGCGGCCCCCACGCCGCCCCGGCCGGAGTCGAGACCCCACCCGCGGGCAATGAGCCAAGATGCCATGCGCCACCGGGATCGAGGACCGCCACCGAGCGGTCCTTGAAAGGCCTGAAACCGAAGAGTTGCCCGTCGCGGGCGACGAAGCGCCAACCTCTGCCGAGAACCGTGATCGGGACTTCGCTCAGCGCCCAGTCGATACCGTCGCCAGACGTGAGCCCCTGGTGCTCCGTTGCGTCGTTCGACCACGGAGGCATCGTAACGGTCTCCAGAACGAGCGGCGCGCCGGCCAGGTCGACCACCTGGTCGAACGAGCACGACATCCCGAAGACGCGATGATTCCACCTCTTTCCGTCCGCGCTCGCGAGAACCGTCCCGTGTCCGAGGGCGACAAGACCCCACGGGGATTGCGCCACCGCTGCGGGGCTCCACGCCGGGAACCCGAGCCTCGCCGCGAAAGGATCGATCACGGCGTACGACCAGGCACGGCCGTCCGTGCTGACAAGCATGGCCCCAGGCTTCGGCTGCGCGCCCGGCGGACTCTCCGAGGCGGCGGCGACGAACCGACTCCCCGTCCAGATGCAATCGTTCACGCTCGTCACACCACCGGGGAGGCTCTCGACGGTCCAGGCTGCACCGTCGTCGCTCCACGCGACGATCCCCTCCCCGCCCGCGACGAGTGCGGATGGGCTCACCGCCAGGCAGGTCAGCGGGCGTGCCGGCGTGGCCACGGTCCTCCAGGTCACGCCGTCGTCGCTGGCGCCGATCCACCCCAGAAAACCCTGCGAGCCGTCGTAGACGCTCCCCACGGCCACCCAGCGCCCGTTCCACGAAGTGGCTCCCCGGATAGCGACGAGGTCCCGGTCGAACGCGAGCGGTTGGCTCGTCCACCGACTGCCTTCCGGGCTCGTCCACACGGACGTCCTGCCGAACACGTACCAGGCGCCGCTGGAAAGCGCGACGGCCGCCGGGTCGTCCAGCTGGACGGAACGCACGGCCTCGCTCCAGGTGATCCCGTCCGGGCTCCTCAGAATCAGTCCCTCCATGACGTGAGGATCGATCTCGTACGTCCCGGCGGCGATGAAGCCACCCGGGCCGAATCCCATCTTCCGGATGTTCCAGTGGGCATCGGCGACCACCGGCCGCCAGGCGCCGCCGTCCAGGCTGACGGCCAAAATCCCGTCGGCCGTCGCCCCGACGTAGCGACCGTCACCCCATGCAGCCGCCGTAAAGCGCCAGGCCCCGGGCCTCGGCTGCACCACCACCCAGGGACCGGCCGCGAAAGCGGGGCCGGCCGTCATCGCGAGGCCCCCCAGCCCGGCAACGATGATCGTGAGGAGCGTGCGGCGTGTCCGAACGACGTGCATTGGAACCTCCACCAACCTGTACGAAGAAGATACGACCTCCGTTGGGAGTTTTCGCCGTGCCAGGCTTAGCATATTAGCATCGCTGTCTGGCTCGGACGGACCGCGGCGCGTCCGAGCGGATTCCGGACTGGGTGAAGGGGCGCGCCTCTGCTACTCTAGCGGGCCGGAGACGGGGGGCTGCGATGGACTTCAGTCTGGTGAGGAAGCTGCCCGGGACGTTGTACTCGGCCGTGGTGATGGAGCTCTTCGAAAGGCTCGCCTACTACGGCATGGTGCTGGTGCTCTCGATCTACATGGTGCAGCACCTCGGGATCCGCGCCGACGTGTACGGCACGGTGTACGGGATCTTCACCGGAGCGCTGTACTTTCTGCCGCTGATCGCCGGCGCCCTGGCCGACCGCTTCGGTTACAAGCCGGCGCTGACGGTGGCCTTCACGACGCTCACGGCGGGGTACGTGCTCCTCGGCACGGTGCGCAGCTTCCCGCTGATCTGTGTCGCCCTGGGACTGATCGCGGTGGGCGGGTCCATCGTCAAGCCGACCATCTCCGGAACCGTGACCCGGACCACGGAGGAAGGGTCCACGCGGCCGGTCGGCTTTGGCATCTACTACATGATGATCAACGCCGGCGGCCTGATCGGACCGGTGATCGCCGCCCAGGTACGCAACCGCACCGAGTTCCGGTACGTGTTCATCGTCTCGGCCGCGGCCTGTGCGCTGATGCTGGGGCAGGCCCTCTTCGGGTACCGCGAGGTAGTCACGGCCGCCGAGCGGGCCTCGGGGAAAACCCTCGGGCAGGTCTTCGCCGAGATCGCCCTCGTCCTCGGCAACTGGCGGTTCGTCCTCCTGCTGGTCATCTTTTCGGGCTTCTGGGGGATGATCAACGTGCTCTTCGGCTTCATGCCCCTGTACGTGGAGACGTTCACGCACCTCGCCGGCGTGGAGGCCGCCATCGACCACGTCATCCCCCTCGGCCACTGGCTCAACCCGGAGGTCTTCATCTCGCTCGACGCCCTGCTCATCGTGCTCTTCCAGGCGGCGATCAGCTACCTGACCCGCCGCTGGCCCACCCTGCGCGCGATGCTGATCGGCACCTTCATCGCCACCCTGTCATGGATCTTCCCCGCCCTTTCCCCGGCGGCGCTCTTCGTGGCGCTGGGAATCGTGGTCTGGTCGGTGGGCGAG
Organism: uncultured Thermoanaerobaculia bacterium; assembly: GCA_964644635.1. Lineage (GTDB taxonomy): Bacteria > Acidobacteriota > Thermoanaerobaculia > Thermoanaerobaculales > Sulfomarinibacteraceae > CAZXXL01. The sequence goes on from CAZXXL010000078.1 coordinate 7,990, forward strand.
ATGATCTGCTCGGCACGCTTCTTCGAGTACTGCGGCACCATCGCGCCGCCCGACCAGGTGGCCGTGTACCTCGGCTACTCGTTCTTCGCGATCTTCCTCGGCAACCTTTACTCCGGCCCCTGGGCCGGCCTCCTGTACCAGCGTTTCATCGAGGGACCGTTCAAGGCCGGACAACCCATCGCCCCGGCGCCGTTCTTCGCCGGCGTCATGGCGATGGGCGTGCTGTCGGTGACCGGGCTCGCCCTCTACGGCCGCTTCGTGGCCATCGAGAAGGCGGGCCGAACCGCCCCGAGCTCGTGAGCAAACGGCCTCAGCGCGCGGCCAGGAAATTGCGCTCGGCCTGATCCCAGTTGACCACGTTCCACCAGGCCTGGATGTAATCCGGGCGCCGGTTCTGGTACTTCAGGTAGTACGCGTGCTCCCACACGTCGAGGCCGACCACGGGCTTGAAGCCGTCGCTCAACGGATTGTCCTGGTTCGGCGTCGAGTGAACCACGAGGCCGCCGAAGGCGTCGACGGAGAGCCAGGCCCAGCCGGAGCCGAAACGGGTCTTGGCGGCGGTTTCGAAAAGCTGCTTGAAATCGCCGAAGGACCCGAAGGCGGCCGCGATGGCCCTGCCCAGCTCGCCGGAGGGCTCCCCGCCCCCGTCCGGGCTCATCAACGGCCAGAACAGCGAGTGGTTGGCGTGACCGCCGCCGTTGTTGCGCACGGCGGTGCGAATGTCCGCCGGCACGCTGGCCAGGTTCGCGAGCAGCTCGGCGAGGGTGACGTCCCCGAGCTCGGGGTGCTTCTCGAGCGCCGCGTTGAGCTTGTTCACGTAGCCTTGGTGGTGCTTGGTGTAATGAATCTCCATGGTCCGCGCATCGATGTGGGGCTCCAGGGCATCGTAGCCGTAAGGAAGCTCCGGGAGTACGAATCGTGCCATCTTTCCCTCCTTCGTGCGCGCCGGCCGGGCCGGCGGGCTCGTTGTGATCGTGAAGAACAAGTCTCAATCTTTAATGATTATTCCCCGCCGGCACGGCGGCCGATCGTGTATCATGCGCCAGCCGCACGCAGCGGACCGCGGCCCACCGGGCCGCTGCAACGATCCGGAGGTTTTTCATGCAGGAACGGACCCTTACCATCATCAAGCCGGATTCTGTCGCCAAGAACAACGTCGGCAGGATCATCGCCCACCTCGAGCAGGAGGGCTTCAGCATCGTCGCCGCGCGGATGACGCGCCTGACCGAGGCCCAGGCCCGCGCCTTCTACGAGGTCCACAAGGAGCGCCCGTTCTACGACGATCTCGTCGCCTACATGACCTCGGGTCCGGTCTGGCTCATGTGCCTTCAGCGCGAGGACGCGGTCGCCCACCTGCGGCGGGTCATGGGGGCCACCAACCCGGCCGAGGCGGAGCCGGGCACCATCCGCGCGCTGTACGGCGAGTCCATCGAGCGCAACGCCATCCACGGCTCGGACTCGCCCGAGAACGCGGCCAAGGAGATCGCCTTCTTCTTCCCCACGGCCGAGCTGGTCTAAGCCCGGGGCTGGCGTCCCGGGTATACTGCCCCGGTGACACGCGTCAGCTGGGACCGCTACTTCATGAATCTCGCCCTGCAGGCGGCCACGCGCTCGACCTGCCCGCGCAAGCACGTGGGCGCGGTCATCGTGCGCGACAAGTCCATCCTCTCCACCGGATACAACGGCTCCATCCGCGGCGCCCCGCACTGCAACGAGGTGGGCTGCCTGATGGAGAACGGCCACTGCGTGAGGACCGTTCACGCCGAGGCCAACGCCCTCGTCCAGGCCGCCCGAAACGGCGTCCGCCTCGAGGGGGCCGAGATCTACGTTACGGCCTCGCCGTGCTTCAACTGTTTCAAGCTGATCGCCAACGCTGGGTTGACGGCCATCTATTACGGTGAGCTCTACCGCGACGACCGGGTGCTCGCTTTCGCCCGCGACCTCGGCATCCGGATGGTGCACCTCGGCCTGGCGGACGGGGAGGCAGACCATGAGTGAGATCCGCCGCATCGGCATCCTCACCGGAGGCGGCGACGCCCCCGGCCTCAACGCCGTCATCCGCGCCATCGCCAAGGCGGCCATCCTGCGCCACCACTTGCGGGTGGTGGGCATCATGGACGGGTTCTCCGGCCTGGTGGAGATGAAGACCAGGGAGCTCGACCTGGGCGACGTCCGCGGCATCCTCCCCCGGGGGGGCACGATCCTGGGAACGACCAACCGCGGCAATCCCTTCAAGTTCGTCGAGCGCCTGGCCGACGGGACGGAACGGGTCATCGACGCCTCGGGCGTGGTCAAGGAGAACTTCGAGCGCCTGGGGCTCGACGGCCTCATCGTCATCGGCGGCGACGGCACGCTCTCGATCGGCAACCGCCTCATGGAGGAGCACGGCATCCCCGTGGTCGGCGTCCCCAAGACCATCGACAACGACCTCGCCTGCACGGACCGGACCTTCGGCTTCGCCACCGCCGTCGAGGTGGCCACCGACGCCCTCGACCGCCTGCACACCACGGCCGAAAGCCATCACCGCATCATGCTCCTGGAGGTCATGGGGCGCGAGGCCGGCTGGATCGCCCTTCACTCCGGGATCGCCGGCGGCGCCGACGTCATCCTGATTCCCGAGATCCCCTTCTCCATCGAGCCGGTGGTGGCCAAGGTCTGGGCCAGGGAGAACCGCGGCAGCGCCTTTTCCATCATCGTCGTGGCCGAGGGGGCCCGATCCAAGGACGGCGACCAGGTCTTCCAGAGCGTCGACCCGGTCACCGGGTGGAAACGCCTCGGCGGCGTGTCCTACAAGCTGGCGCCGATCCTGCAGGAGCGCACGGGCCACGAGGTGCGGGTCACCGTGCTCGGCCACATTCAGCGCGGCGGCACGCCGTCCGCGCTCGACCGCATCCTCGGCACCCGCTTCGGCTGCGAGGCCCTGAACCTGGTCCTGCAGTCGAAGTTCGGGCACATGGTGGCGCTGCGCGGCGAGAAGGTGACGGCGGTCCCGATCGCCGAGGCCACGAACCGCCTCAAGCTGGTCGACCCGCAGGGGCAGGCGGTTCAGGACGCCAAGGCCCTCGGGGTCGTCTTCGGGGACGAGGACCCGGAGGACGTGCTCGACAGCGAATGATCGACATCGATCTCAACGCCGTCGGCAAGCCCCTCTCCTGGAGCGAGCTCTTCGGCCGCGACGCCCGCACCGATGTCGAGCTGGGCTCCGGCAAGGGCCGCTTCCTGCTCGAGATGGCGGCCGCCTTCCCCGAACGGAACTTCCTCGGCGTGGAGCGTGCGGCCAAGTACCACCGGCTCCTCTGCGAGCGGGCCGCCAAGCGCGGCGTCACCAACATCCGCATGCTCCGCACCACCGCGGAGGATCTCCTCTTCCGCCTGCTGGCGCCGGCCTCGGTGGGCGCGCTCTACGTCCTCTTCCCCGACCCCTGGCCGAAGAAGCGCCACCACAAGCGGCGACTGTTCACCCCGGACACCGTTCGCGCCATGCTCCGGGCGCTCGTTCCCGGGGGCAGGCTTCTGGTCAAGACCGATCACCCGGAGTACGCCCTCTGGATCGAGGAGGCGCTCCGGACCGAGCCGCGCTGGCGGTGGCTCGACCCGGATGCGGCCTTCGCCGGGCTGCCCCTCACCGGTTTCGAGGTCAAGTACCTCGACGAGGGCCGCCCCATCCGCGCGTTCGCTCTCGAGCGTCCCGACGACGGGCCGGCCGATGCCTGACCCCACCCCCTCGCCGGGCGGCGACTTCCTCCTCCGCGCGGTGGGTCTCGGCGGCCGCGTGCGCGCCGTGGCCGCCGTCACCACCGGGATCGTCGAGCGGCTCCGCCGGATCCACGACACCTCCCCCACCGTCACCGCCGCCATGGGCCGCATCGCCACCGGCACCCTCCTCCTGGCCGCCAGCCTGGAGAAGGTCAGCGGCCGCGAGCCGATGGTGACCGTTGAAGTCGACGGCGGCGGGCCCGCCGGACGCTTCTTGGCGACCGCCTCGCCCTCCGGCTGGGTCCGCGCCACCGTGCAACACCCCCGGGCGTCCGCACCCGCCCGCGACGACGGCAAGCTCGACGTGCCGGCCGTGGTCGGCACCACGGGGAGGCTGATCGTCACCCGCGACCCCGGCATCGGGGAGCCCTACCGCGGCGTCGTCGAGCTGGTCTCGGGGGAGATGGCCAAGGACTTCGCCCACTACCTGAACGAGTCCGAGCAGACCCCGTCCGCCGTCGCCCTCGGGGTCTTCGTGGTCCCCACCGGCCACGTGGCCCACGCCGGCGGCTACCTGCTCCAGCTCCTGGCCGGGGTCAGCGAGGACGAGGCCTCGGAGCTGGCCCGGCGCGTGGAGCGGCTGGGCTGGGTCACCGATCGCCTGCGCCGGGACGAGGGCCCGGAGAGCTGGCTGGCCGCGCTCCTGCCCGGGGACGTCGAGATCGTGGAGCGGATCGCCGCGCGCTTTTGTTGCGGGTGCTCGATCGAACGGGTGGAGCGGGCCGTCAAGCTCCTCGGCGCCGAGGAGATCCGCGAGCTGTTGGACCGCAGCGCCACCGAGCCGGTGAGTCTGGTCTGCGGCTTTTGCCGCAAGAGCTACCACCTCTCGCGGGACGACCTGGGGCGGCTCCTGCTCGAGGTCGAGACCGAGTCGGCCCGCCGGCCCCCGTCATGACGCGCTCCCGGCGGCGGCACACGCGCCGCACCGGGCGCCGCGGCGAGCTCGTCGCGCTCTGGTTCCTGCGCCTGAAGGGCTACCGCCTGCGGCACCGAAACTGGCACGGCGCCGGGGCCGAGATCGACCTCGTGATGAGCCGCCGCGGCGAGATCGTGTTCGTCGAGGTCAAAGCGCGCTCGGCGTCGCTGTTCGGGGGCGCCGCCGCGGCCGTCACCGGCGAAAAGAGGGCGCACCTCGCCCGGGCCGCCGGCGCCTACCTGGGCCGTTTCGGCCTGTGGGAGGCCCCCTGCCGCTTCGACGTCGTGACCATCGAGCGAGGAGGCCGTTTCCCGCACTGGCGGATCCGCCACTACCGCAACGCCTTCCGCCCCCCCCACGCCCGCCACAGCCGCTACCGCCCCCCCCTCCCACCCACCCCCCACCTCCACCCCCCCC
>CAZXXL010000079.1:0-13020 GCA_964644635.1 uncultured Thermoanaerobaculia bacterium
CGTGCGGCTGTCGTCGCGCCGCCCGGCGGCCACCCCCGCAGCCGGCCGTACCCCCTGCCGCGCCGGCGGCGCGGGGGCAGGAGGCGCGGGGCCCCGAGCCGGCGGGCCCCGGCGGGCCGCGCGCGGCGGGCGGCCGGGACGGCGGCGAAGCCGGGCGCCGTGAGAGAAGCCCGGGCGCCCGCGGCGACGGCCGAGGCCGGAAGTGCGCCCCGCCGAGAGAGCGCCGCTCCCGCGCCGGCGCCGGTGGGAGTCGCCGTCGTCGCCGCCGGAGAGCCGCTGATCGCCACCGCCGCGGAGCAGTACCTTCGCGAGCGGCTGACCGCGGCCGGGATCGCGGTAATCGGCGTCGCGGACGTCCCCGGCCTCGGGGATCTCCCGGGATCCGGAGAGGATCTCCCGACCGCCTCGATCCTCGAGCGGCTCCAAGGACTGGCCGCCGGCGCCGTCATCGTCCACGCGACCTACCTCGGCTCGCGCCCGCTGACCTACATGGGCCGCACGGAGGACGCCTACCAGTCCCGGCTCCAGGTCCTCGCCCTCGACCCCGCCGACGGGCGCCCCCTGGCGCCCGAGTGGACCGGCACCGTGGAGTACACCCACACCCGCACCGACCGGTCCGCGGCCCGCGTGCTCGGGCCGGCGGCCGACCGCCTCGTCCAGGCCCTCGACGCCCCCCGCTTCCACCGCCGCTGAGCAGGCCGGGGTTCCCCCGATGGTTTCGGAACCGCGACTCGGTGGATGGTCCGGTAGCACGTGACTTCCGGAGCGCGCTCCAGGACCGTCAGGGATGGCCACGTCGGCCGGCTGCGCCGGCCTCCTCGCCATGACAAAAAAGGGGGTTGTCATTGCGAGGAGGGTTCCGCAGGAACCCGACGCGGCAATCCCCTCACGATCGGACACCGCAACGGAGCACCGGCCAGCGCGCTTCAACGCTGTGAGGGATCGCCACGTCGCCGGGCTTCGCCCGGCTCCTCGCGATGACAAAAAGGGGGGCAGGGGTGTCGTGCGCGCAGGCGAAGCGAAGCTTCGCGCGCTTACGCCACCTCGCGATGACAACAAGGGGGGATGACAACGCCAAGGTTGCCCCCATGTCCACGGTCCTGCGGCGGGTGCTCGCGTCCAAGGGCCCGCCGCAGCCGCGGGGCGGGTGGTAGACTCCTCGGCCATGGAGCACGCCGCACGCCGCCCCACGCCCAAGAACCTCTTCTCCTTCTCGCGGCTCAAGGCGTTTTCCCAGTGCCCGCTGCGCTACCGCTACCGCTACCTGGAGGGCCGCCGGGAGGCCTTTCGTTCCATCGAGTCCTACCTCGGCAACGTCGTGCACGAGGTCCTGGAATGGATGTACCGGCGCCGGGACGAGGGTGCGGCGCCGCACCTCGACGAGGCGCTGGAACAGCTCGCCGAGCGCTGGAGCGGGTCGTGGAGCGACGAGGTCGTCGTCATCCGCGCCGGCCAGACCCCCGAGGACTCCTTCCGCGCCGGCCGCGAGATGCTGACCACCTTCTACCACCGCGTCTTCGTGCGCGACCGCAGCGAGACCATCGCCCTCGAGCAGCGGCTCTCCGCCGAGCTCGCCGAGGACGTCTCGTTCACCGGCTTCGCCGACCGCATCGGCCGGACCGAGAACGGCCGGCTCTTCGTCGTCGACTACAAGACATCCTCGCGGGAGGGCAACGGCGCGGATTTCTCCGAGGGGCTCCAGGCGCCGCTCTACGCCGCCGCCGCCATGGAGCGCCACGGCGAGGCGAGCTGCCTCGCCGGCTACCACTACCTGCGGTTCGGGACCACCAGCTGGCAGAACGTCGAGCGGGCGCAGGGCGAGCAGGTGCGGCGGCGTTTCCTGTCCCTCGCCCGGGAGGCCCTGGCCGCCACCGACTTCCCGGCCAAGCCGGGCCCGCTCTGCGCGTGGTGCGGGTTCAACCGCTTCTGCCCCGCCGCCGAGGTGCCGGCCTCGCTCTCAGGCGGCCGTTTCCCGGCCGGCTGATCAGCCGCTGCCCGCCGCCGGCGGCTCGGATCCGCCGCTCTCCCCTGCCGGCAGGCGCAGGGTCACTGGATCCCCCCGCCCCAGGTCGAGGAAGGCCGACGCCGAGGCGCCGTTGATGGCCACCTCGAGGAGGCCCGAGGAGCCGCCGAGGAGCACGGCCTCGCCCCGGGGGCCGTCGGCGTAGGTGCGGACGCACCGGCGCACCCGCCGCCACCCGCTGCGCAGCTCCGCGCCCTCGGAGCACCACTCCCACGGCACGTTGGTCACCAGGTTGCCGAAGCGGTCGACGTGCAGGACGACACCGTGGACGGTCCGCCCCTCGCGGCGCGGCTCGGGCAGCGGACAGGCGGTGAGCGCGGCGGGCTCGACGGCCGGGCCGAGGCCGGAAAGATCGTCTCCCCGGGCCAGCCTGGCCGCCGCCGGTGCGAAGAGATCGCGGCCGTGAAAGACGGGGCTCACCCGCTCGATGCCCATGCGGCCGGGATCCAGCTCCACGCAGCTCTCGGGGCGGCCCAGGGCGGTGGCCAGCCCGTTGTCCGGGGCCACGATCCAGCGGCCGCCGATCGCCGCCGCCACCGCCCGGCGGGCGCTGCCGACGCCGGGGTCGACCACGGCGAGGACCACCGCGTCGTCCGGCAGGTACGGCCAGGCGCAGCGGAGGAAGTAGCAGCCGGTCCAGATGTCCCCGGGGGGTACGGCGTGGGAGATGTCGATGCGCTCCGCGCCCGGCGCCGCCGCCGCGAGGACGGCGTGGAGGACGCCCGTGTAGTGGTCCTCGAGGCCGAAGTCGGTGAGCAGCGCGACCGGTCTCACGAGGCGTGGTGAAGGACGACCTTGCCCCGCTTGATGAAGCTCTGGTTGGCGAGACGGCGTCCCATCTCGATGATCCCGGGCACCGGCCCGACGTAGCGCCCGCTGGCGCGGAGCACGTAGTCGTGGACCGGGGAGTAGAGCTCGACGCCCTTGGCGTCTTCCTCGACCTTCTCCTCGGGCTCGTAGCCCTCGAGCCGGACGCCCTCGGGCAGGTTCTCCTCGATCAGCGAGCGGACGGCGGCGGCCTCGTCCCGGGAGTAGACCTCGTAGCGGAACTCGAGCTCGGCGTAGTCCACCGCGCGCACCGCGCCGACCTTGATCTTGAGCTTCTCCGAGCTCTCCAGGGCCGCCGCGATGCGGTCGGCGAGGCCCTTGGGCAGGATCACGTGCCGCTCGAGGTCGAGCTTGGTGCGGATTCCCTCCAGCAGGCCCTCGAGCTCGACGTTCTCCTGGTCGGCGAACCAGGCCGCCTCCTCCCCCCACATCGCGAGCCGGAAGCCCTCCACGAATCCCAGGGCCTGATCGCCCGGCCCGACCAACTCCATCTCCACGTAGGTCTCGTTCGTCATCTCGGCCACCCCCTCAGAGGAAGAACAGGAACGTCACAATGATAAACGTCGGAATGAGGATCGGCAGCGAATACTTCAGCATGTAGCCGAAGAAGCTCGGCATCTCGATCCCGTTCTCCTCGGCGATCGACCGCACCATGAAGTTGGGCGCGTTGCCGATGTAGGTGTTGGCCCCCATGTACACGGCCCCGGTGGAGATCGCCTTGAGGAAGAGCTCCTTGTGGGCGATCAGGGTGTGCACCGACTCCCGTTCCGGCACGCCGGGGAAGAACCGTCCCAGGGCCGAGCTCAGGAAGGTCATGTAGGTCGGCGTGTTGTCCAGGAAGGAGGACAGGACGCCGGTGGCCCAGAAGTAGTGGGCGGGCTCGCGCACGGCGCGGATCAGCCCGGCCATGGCGCCCTGCTCGCCGGCCCGGAGGATGAGCAGCGCCGGCACGATGGTCATGAAGATCCCGGCGAAGAGGTAGGCCACCTCCTGGATCGGGAACCAGGTGAACGCGTTGTCCTCGTGAATCTTCTTCGAGGTCGTGGCCAGGGAGAGCAGGCCCATCACCACCAGGATGCCGTCCCGGACGAGGTTCTCGATGGCGTGGTGGACGCCCAGGATGTTGACGCTGCCGGGGTGCCACATGCCCGACAGGAGCACGCCGCCGATGATGCCGGCGAGGAAGATCAGGTTGTGGAGGCCGTCGATCTTGAGCTTCTCCTGGGGCCCCTCGTGCGGCTGCTGGGCGGCCCTGGTCTCCTTCTTCCAGAACCACCAGTCGAGCCCAAAGTAGAGCAGGAGCAGCAGGCCGGCGGTGGTGGCGGACTCGGTGAAGATGTTCAAGGTCCAGAAGAAGGGCACCCCGTGCAAGAAGCCGATGAACAGGGGCGGGTCGCCGAGGGGGGTCAGCGATCCCCCGATGTTCGCCACCAGGAAGATGAAGAAGACGATGGTGTGCACCTTGTGCGCCCGGCGGACGTTGGCGCGGATCACCGGCCGGACGAGGAGCATGGCGGCGCCGGTGGTGCCGATCCACGAGGCCAGCAGCGTCCCGATCAGCAGGAAGATCGTGTTCAGGCCGGGGGTGCCGTTGAACGACCCGCGGATGAGAATCCCCCCGGCCACCGTGAACAGGGCCCAGAGGAGAATGATGAACGGGATGTAGTCCGAGATGTAGATGTGGAGGATCTCGTGGATCGCCTCGCCGTGGTAGGCGATCACGAAGGGAACGGCGAACACCAGCGCCCAGAAGGCCGACACCTTGCCGAAGTGGTGATGCCAGAACTCGGCGGCGACGAGGGGAAAGATGGCGATCGACAGCAGGATGCCGACGAAGGGAATGACCGACCACAGGGGAAGCGAGGCCCCGAGCGCGAGCTCGCCGCCTTCCGCCGCCAGGGCCTGGACGGGGTCGAGAAGAAAGACACCGAACACGATCGCCAGCACGGTCAAGACACGCCGCCGGTTCCAGCTCATGGCCGCCTGTACCTCCTCCCGATCGCGCGCCCGCATTCGCCCCGCTCACCCGCCCAACACGGGCCGCGGACGTTCCGCACACCCTACCACAAACCCCCGCCCTCCCCTCGCGTCGTGGGGGAACGCCCCGCCCGCCGGGGCGTCCCGCCGGCCAGACGCCTACTTGGGATTTGGAAGGCCCAGCCCGCATTATTCATGAGCGATCGTCACGAAACCGGCGAGACGTCTGTCAGCGGCGGGTTCTGAGCGCTGAGCCGCCGGAGGCATACTTGACAGTATGTTGACGGCGGCTCGGCGTGAAGAGCACGGCGCTGGCTGGCGGATCGCCGGTTGCAGTAGATCGTGAGTGAATGATGCGGGCCAGAGCCTTGCAGATTCTCTGGCAGAGAAGGTCGCTGAGCCCCGGTGCCGCGGCACCGCTTCAACCCGCCCGGTCTGGGGGTTCATCCACAGGGAGTGCGAGGCGCCCTCTCGCTTGAGAAAATACCGTGGCGGCGGAGATGGCGAAGAAACGCGCTCCGCTTCATTCCACGGTGACGACTTCGCGCAGGGCCGTGGGAGGCAGGCCCCGCGTTCCATCCTCCCGGCGGTCCTCGAGAATCAACTTGATCGCTTCGGCGAGGCTCTTGAGGCACTCTTCCTTCGTACGTCCCTGGCCATTGGCGCCCGGCACCTCCGGACAGGAACCGATGAACCATTTACCATCTTTTTCGATCACGGCCGTGAATTCATTTCGCACTGGGCTTTCTCCTCATGGCCTCGAGCATGATTGTAACCCACTCGATCCGGCGGGGCAGGCACCTCGCCTGGCGGCGCACCTGGCCCCGGATGTTATCCTTCCGTGGTGCCGACCGTGCTCACCGAGCTGATCCGTGCGGCCATGATCACCGGCCTGGTCTTCGTGATGATGGCCGTGGTGGAGCTGGTGTCCGTTCTCACCCGGGGAACGGCCTCGGCGACCGTTCAGGGGAGCCCCCTCAGGCAGTACCTGATCTCGTCGTTCCTGGGCGTCACTCCCGGGTGCGCCGGCGCCTACCTCGTGGACACCATGTACTCGCGCGGCGTGGTCACCCTGGGGGCGGTGACGGGGGCCCTCCTGGCCACGGCCGGCGACGAGGCCTTCCTGATGCTGGCCATGTTCCCCCGCCGCGCCCTGGCGCTCTTCGCCGGGCTCTTCGTGGTGGGCGTCGGCGGCGGGTTCCTCACCGATCTTGTGCTCCGGCGCTTCCGCCTGGGCCGCTGCGAGCCGTGCCTGATGGCGGAGCTTCACGAGGAGGACATCGGACCCCGGCAACGGCAGGGCGGCTGGTGGCCCGTCCGGCCCCGCACCGGCGCCCCCGGGCCCCGCCTCGCCCTGCTGGCCGTGCTTTCCCTCCTCCTGCTGGCCGCCCTCGCCGGGCCGGCGGAGCATCACGCGGCGTCCACGGCCGCCGCCGGCCTTCACGCCGGCTTCGAGGGGATCCTCTTCGGCGGCACAGCCCTCCTGGGGCTCTGCCTCGTCGTCGTCGCTCCGGACCACTACGTCCAGGAGCACCTCTGGCGCCACCTCTTCGTCCATCACATGCCGCGCATCTTCGCCTGGACCGCCGGCGCCCTGGTGGGCGTGCACGTGCTCATGGCCCGCACCTCGCTCCACTCGCTGGTCGCCAGCCACGGCGTCCTGCTCCTCCTCGGCGCGTCGATCCTGGGCCTCATCCCCATCTCCGGCCCCCACATCATCGTCGTCACCCTCTTCGCCACCGGCCAGGCGCCCCTCTCGATCCTCGCCGCCAACTCCATCGTCCAGGACGGCCACGGCCTCCTCCCCCTCCTCGGCATCTCCCCCCGCGACGCCGTCATCGCCAAGGCCTTCAACTTCGTCATCGGCCTTGCCGTCGGTGCGGTGATGATGGGAGTGGGATGGTGACCCTGGAGCCGAGGTTGACGGCCCGGCCCGGGTGCCCTTACGCTGGCTCCCGCACAGCTCAACCCACGCCGCCGGTCCTGATCGCAGGCCGGTGGCTCGGCGATGAACGGGGAGATGTCGACTCATGACCCAGATCGTTGAAAGCCCGCCCGTTGCAGGCCGCGCCCTCGATGCCACCGTCTCGCTGGTGGACATCGTCGTCTTCGTCCGCCGCAACCTCTGGCGGATCCTGGTCCCCGCCGTCCTGGCGACGGTGCTCACCGGGGTCCTCATCGTTGCCTTCGCCCACCGCACGTGGAAGGCCTCGGTGACGCTGGTCGTCGTGCCGCCGAAGATCTCGTCCGACCTCAAGCCCCCGACCCTCACGGTACAGGGTTACGAAAAGTTGCTCACGTCGGGCTCGGTGGTGGACGAAACCCGGCGGCGCCTGGTGAAGGAGGGCGTGCTCGAGCCCACCGCCAGGTTGCGCGTCGGCAAGGAGCTCGAGACCAAGATCTTCGTCGCCCGGCGGCAGGAAACCACGACGCTGGCACCCCTCATCCGCGCGTTCGCCCGGGGCAAGACGCCGAAGCAGGCGGCCGCCATCGCCAACACCTGGGCCCAGGTCTTTCTGGAAAAGGCGAGCGGCGTAATGTCCGGCGCCACCGACCCGGTGATCAAGATGGTCGAGGCCAACTACACCCAGGCGCGCAAGGAGCTCAACGATCTCGAAAACCGCCTCATGGAAACCCAGCACACCTACCAGCGCCGGATCAACGCAGCGGCCCACAAATGGGACCGGAAGATCACGGCGTACAACACCGCCACGTCCAACGCGGTGGCGCAGTACCAGGCGGAGACGACGCGCCTGGTCAACTCGTTCAACGCCGACAAGAACCTCGCCACCCGGCAGACGCAGGTTGACGCCGTGCGCAAGGCGCTGGCCGACCTTCAGGACGAGCAAGCCAGGGTAAAGGCCCAGCTCGCCCGCAAGAAGTTGGAGCTCGCCGCCGCCCGGAGAACCCTGGCCGAGACCAGCCAGTACATCACTCTCCGCAAGGCCATAACCGACGACGCCCTGTGGAACGCCGAGATCTCCGGCAAGGATCACGGCCTCCTGAAAAAGCTGAAGGACAGCTCGCTCGTCACCGAAGCCATCAACCCGGTGTACCAGGAGCTCTTCGACCGTACCTCCAAGCTGGAGATCGAGGTCAACGCTCTCGCGCCGCGAAGCGACCAGCTGGAGCAAGACATCAAGGCCGCAGTCCAGAAGCTGCAGGTGCAGGAAAAGGCCCTGCAGAACGATCTTTCGGACCTGGAAAGGTTGAAGCAGACCCGTGCGGCCGGCCTGAAGGGTCTCCAGGGCGCGCGCGCCGAGGGCCTGCGCAAGCTCCAGGCCGACAGGGACCTCGAGATCCAGTCCCTTCAGCGGTCCAGGGACACGGCGGTGGCGGCGCTTCAGCGCGACATCGACACCCAGAAGGCATTCTTCAACCAGCTCGCCCAGAACTACAACCAGGCGCTGGTGGCCAAGTCGCAGATGAACACCAACATCGAGGACGTCCGCCTCCTCTCGCCGGCGGCGCTGCCGTCCGAGCCCGAGCCGCGGGGCGCGCTCACCAAGGGCGTCCTGGCGGGCATCCTGGCCGGAATGCTCGGGTTGTTCTGGGCTCTCGTTCGCGAGGCGCTACGCCTGGGGACCCCGGCCGCGGAAGCTCCGGCAGGGGGTGGCTGAGCTTTCCCCCGCCTCGCTGGACGGTCGGGTGCGGCGTCAGCGGCCCCGGCCCAGCCCGAGGACGTCGAGAACCGAGCGCCGCAGCGTGCGGTCCCGAATCACCTTCGCCAGCCCCGGGTTCACCCGGCAGGCATCGACCAGCCACGGAAAGCCCTCGTTGACCCTGCCTTGCTCCACGAGGGCGAGGCCGAGGCCCAGGTACCCTTCCTCGTGGGAACACCTCTCGAGGCTCTTCCTGAAAGCCGCCTCGGCGCCCCTGCCGTCCCCCAACCCGAGCCGGCACCGCCCGATCACCCGCCACAGGTACGGCCTCTCGCCGTGCTCACGCTCCAGCCGCCCCAACGCCTCCCGCTCGACGCCGCGCAAGAGCGCCGTGCGCTGCGCGGGACTCACGACCTTTCGCCTGACCATGCGCGGCAGGCTCCGGAACGTGACCTCCACCTTTTTCCGCCAGACCTCGGCCCCAAGGTTCACTGACTGGGCCCAGAGAACGATCGCCGCCAGCGCCACCACGCCAGCGCCCAACCATTGCGCAGCCGGCACGGAAAGCTCACCCCGGAGCTCGGCCTCCCCGCGGACCGCCACCGCGGCGTACACCGCCAGGGGGGCCAAGGCGACGGCTACGTGGGCCGGGTAATGAAACAGCAGGAAGGGGAGCAGGCCGGCGATCCCGAGGGCCGCCATCGGCTCACGCCACGTCCCGGACCGTGCAAGGAAGACAATGAGACCCGCCATCCACAGAATGCCGATTCCCCCCAGCTCCGCCGCCACTTGCAGTGGGTCGGAGTGGGCGGTCGAAAAGTGGCCCCGAAAGCCTTGAAGCGTCTCAACCCGTCCCCGCGCCTTCAGCCACTCGAGACGGGCCCGGGCCGAGTGGCAGGAGTAGTTCGCGCTGCCGACACCGCCGAGCGGGTGATCTTCCCACATCACGATCGCGGCTGACCAGCCACCCGCCCGGCCGGTGGCCCGAGGAATGCCGCCGGCCCTGTCCTCCAACAGGGTTTGCCGGAGCCGTGGCCACGCCACCCAGCTCCCCGCGACGAGCAGAACCAGGACGGCCATCGCAGCGGCCCACCTGGCCTTGAGCGGCACCCGCTTGCGCGTCAGGGTCGCGAGCAGGACCACGGCCTGCAGCCCGAGCGCTATCAGGGCCGCCCGGCTCTCGGTGACGACGGCGCCGCCGACCAGCACTGCGGCCCCGATCAGGCGAACCCACGAGCCGCTTCTCGAGCCGGCGAGCAGGAGAAGGGGCGCCAGCAGAACGCAGGCCATGGCGAGCTCGTTCGGATTCCCGGCCAACCCCACGATGTTTCCCCTGCCCCACGCTCCGAGGAGCCGAAAGGGCGATTTCCCGGCCGCCTGGAGCAAACCGAGGCCGCCCGATATCACCCCTCCAGCCACGGCCCATTTCACGACCCTCCCGAAGCTAGACTCACTGAGCCTGGCCAGAACCAGGACGCCGGCCACCCACGTCACGGCGCTGCCGGCCGCCAGCAGGCTACGCGAGGGCATGGCGGCCCACGTCGCGGACAACGCTGCCAGCAGCGGATACATCGCCAACATGCCGAGCACCCACGAGCGGGGTACCCGAACGGACCCCCACCGCCCCCCAACCCACAACCAAGCGAGGAACCCGAGGACGAAGAAAACCTCGAGCACGACCATCTTGGGCAGCCGGAACGAGCTTGAAGCGGGCGGAAAGACGACAACCTGCACGAGGAAAAGCCCGAACGCCAGGCTCGAGACGGCAAGAACAGCGTCGCTTTGCCTCTTGGGCTCGGGAGCCCGCGATCTACCCTGCTTCGCCACGGGTGAATTCTACCCCGGCCTCAGCCAGAGGCCCCGGCGATCCTCGAACACGCCGCTCCCGGCGTCATTGCCTCGCTCTGCACAGAGCCCGCACGATCCCGGCCACGCGCTCGATATCGGCTGGGGTGAGCGAGGACCCCGACGGCAGGCAAAGGCCCTTGTCGAAAAGCTCCTCGGCAGCCCGGCCACCGACCGTACGACAGCCCTGGAAAACCGGCTGCAGGTGCATGGGTTTCCAGACCGGACGCGCCTCGATGTCCTCGGCCTCGAGGGCCAGGCGAACATCCTCCCGGGTGGCACCGAAGGCATCTGGATCGATGGTGAGGCAGGTCAGCCAGCGGTTGCTCAGCCCGTAGGATGCCTCGGGCATGAAACGGACTCCTGGCAGATCGCCGAGCAGCTCGACGTACCGCGCGAAGTTCGCCCGGCGCGCCTGCACCCGCTCCCCCAGGACCCGTAGCTGGCCCCGCCCGATGGCAGCCAGGATGTTGGACATTCGGTAATTGAAGCCAATCTCCGCATGCTCGTAATGCGGGGCCGGCTCCCGGGCCTGGGTGGCGAGCTTCCTCGCCCGGCCGATGAGCTCCGCGTCGTCCGACAGCAGCATCCCGCCGCCGGATGTGGTGATGATCTTGTTGCCGTTGAACGAGAGCACGCCGACGCGACCGAACCTCCCCGCCGGGCGGCCGCGGTACGTCGCGCCGAGGGCCTCGGCGGCATCCTCGATCACGGGCACGCCGAATCGATCGCAAACCCTCAAAATCCGGTCCCAGTCGGCCGCCTGGCCGTAAAGGTCGACCACGACGGCCGCCTTCGGCAGCTGCCCGCCGGCCGCCGCTTCCTCGAGCTCCGCTTCGAGAAGACCTGGGTCCATGTTCCACGTCGCCGGATCGGCGTCCACGAAGACCGGTTCCGCACCCACGTACCGGATCGCGAATGCCGAGGCGGCGAAGGTGAGGTCCGAGCAGAGTACGGTGTCTCCGGGCCGGACGCCCAGCAGCATCAGTGCCAGGTGAATCGCCGCCGTCCCCGAGGAGAGCGCCGCGGCGTGGCCCACCCCCACCGTCGCGGCCATCTCGCGCTCGAAGGCGTCGACCTGCGGACCCAGCGGCGCGATCCAGTTCGACTCGAACGCCTCGCGCACCAGCTCCAGCTCGCGCCCGGACATGTGCGGGGGAGAAAGGTACAGGCGGGTCATCGCCTGCCGCCTTCCCGAAGCACCCTGGCCGGCACGCCGGCGGCCACCACGCCGTCCGGGAGATCCCGGACCACGGCCGCCCCGGCCCCGACCGTGGTCCACCTGCCGATTCGAACGCCGGGAATGGCGCTCGAGCCGATCCCGACGAACGCCCCCTCGCCGACCTCGACGCCGCCGGCAAGGCTTGCGCCCGGCGCGATGTGGGCGAAGTCGCCGATGCGGCAGTCGTGGTCGACGGTGGCACCGGTGTTGACGATGGCATGGCGCCCGATCACGGTGTCCGGCTGAACGGCGGCCCCGGCGAACACCACGGTGCCCTCGCCGATTCTCACGGTCCCATGGACCCAGGCGGTGGGATGAACGACGACGGCCCATTCCAGGGAGAGCCGTCGCGCGAGAGCCTCCCGCACGCGATTGGACCCGATCGCCAGCAGGCCGAGGGCGGCGCCGGCCGTCTCGCCGGTCACCGGGCCGCTGACCTCGATCCCGAGGATCTCCGACCCCCACAGGGCGCGGTCGTCGTCCAGCACGGCCGTCACGCGGAACCCCGCCGCCAGCGCCGCGCTGACGGCCACCTTGCCGTGCCCACCTCCGCCGATCACCACGAGGTCCCTACTCCTCACGGCGCTCCGTCCTCCTTGAACTTCGGCATCGTCGCGTGCCCTCGCGCACTCACGCCCCTCCCGCTCAGCACCTGCCCCACCGTCATGACCAGGATCTTGAGATCCAGCCACAGGCTCCTGTGGTCCACGTACCAGACGTCGAGCTCGAACTTTTCCTCCCAGCTCAGCGCGTTACGCCCGTTCACCTGCGCCCAGCCGGTGATGCCAGGCCTGACCTCGTGCCGGCGCGCCTGCCGAGGAGTGTAGCGCTCCAGGTACTCCATCAACAGCGGCCGCGGCCCCACCAGGCTCATCTCTCCCTTGAGCACGTTGAACAGCTCGGGCAGCTCATCCAGGCTCGTCCGGCGCAGGAACCGGCCGAGTCTCGTGAGGCGCTCCTCGTCCGGCAAGGGTTTCCCCTCGTGATCCCTCAGATCGCTCATCGTGCGAAACTTCAATAGCGTAAATGGCCGCCCGAAAAGCCCCGGCCTCCTCTGGCGGAACAGAACCGGCTTCCCCATCGTCAGCCGAACCACGAGGGCGAGCCCTCCCATGAGGGGCGAGGTCAGCACGATCGCGGGAATCGCCACTGCCAGATCGAGGGTCCGCTTGAGATCGAGCTTCGCCATGGTATCGCCCATAACTGTACCCGATCCCCCGCCCAGCGGGCCGCCGGCCCAACGGCGCCTCTGACTCGCCGGCCCGGCGGATAACGGACCACCGCCTGGACCTTCCCCGAAATTTGGTGAGAGAAGCTGGGAAGTGGTTGATGAAGAGTCAGATGCGTGGAGGGCATGGGTGTAACGGCCAGAATTTTGGGGAAACTTGATGCAGAAGGGGCTTCCGGCCTTCGTGTAGGCTATGGGTGAGAAAAAACCAAGCCGGAAGGGAGGAAGCCCAACCCATGATAAGTCAACTCAGCTCCCGGATGCGCGCCAGGTTGGCCGGATTTTTGGGGAATCT
>CAZXXL010000080.1:0-13001 GCA_964644635.1 uncultured Thermoanaerobaculia bacterium
CAAGCTCGTCCTCAACAAGTACTACGTCGACGAGATCTACGAGGCCACCGTGATCGGCGGTACCGTCAAGCTCGCCCGCCTGCTGTGGGAGTTCGACGCCCGCGTGATCGACGGCATCGTCAACGGCGTCCGCCACGCCACGGTGGGCACGAGCTTCATCTCCGGCATCTTCGACCTCAAGATCATCGACGGCCTGGTCAACCTGGTGGCGCGGATCTACGACTGGGCCAGCCGTTACTTCCGCCGGCTTCAGGTCGGTTTCGCGCAGGGATACGCCGTGGTCATGGTGCTCGGCGCGGTTGCTCTGCTGGCTATCTACATCATCTTCTAGGGAGCGGGGACGACGATGGAATTTCTCCAACACCATCTGCTCAACATCATCTGCTACCTGCCGCTGGCGGGGGCGCTGCTGATCATCTTCGGCATCGACAAGGAGAACACCCGGGCCATCAAGACCGTGGCCACGGTCGTGGCGGGGCTCGAGTTCCTGGTGTCCCTGCCCCTGTGGTTCTGGTACCGGCCGGGCGGACCGGAATTCCAATTCGTCGTCAAGGGGAGCTGGATCCCGTCGGTCGGGGTGCAGTACTTCTTCGGGGTCGACGGCTTCGCCGTTCTCCTCATCCTGCTGACCACCCTGTTGAGCTTCATTTCGGTGTACTCGTCGTTCGCGGCGATCACCGACCGGCAGAAGGAGTACTACGTCTTCCTCCTCCTGCTCGAGACCGGGATGCTCGGGGTCTTCATGGCCCTGGACTTCATCCTGTTCTACGTCTTCTGGGAGGTCATGCTCGTCCCCATGTACTTCCTGATCGGGGTCTGGGGCGGCCCGCGCAAGCTGTACGCCGCGATCAAGTTCTTCCTCTACACGTTGGTCGGCTCGGTCCTGATGCTGGTCGGCATCCTTGCCCTGTACTTCTACAACGGGCCGGGGCTCGCCGCCATCGGGCTGCACGGGCTCGGCAACCCGGCCACCTTCTCCATCCCGGAGCTCTACAAGATCGCGCCCCAGATTCCGGCCTCGCTCCAGTTCTGGGTCTTCCTGGCCTTCTTCGTTGGGTTCGCCATCAAGGTGCCCATGTGGCCGTTCCACACGTGGTTGCCCGACGCCCACGTGGAGGCGCCCACGGCGGGTTCCGTCATCCTGGCCGGCGTCCTCCTGAAGATGGGGACCTACGGCTTCGTCCGCTTCTCCCTGCCTCTGCTCCCGCACGCGACCATCAAGGCGATGCCGTGGGTCGCCGTGCTGGCCATCATCGCCATCATCTACGGCGCGCTGGTGGCCATGGCCCAGAAGGACATGAAGAAGCTGGTCGCTTACTCCTCGGTCAGCCACATGGGCCTCGTCATGCTGGGGCTCTTCGCCCTCAACAGCGCCGGACTCCGGGGCGCCATCCTGCAGATGGTGAACCACGGCGTGTCCACCGGCGCGTTGTTCCTCCTCGTCGGGATCGTCTACGAGCGCCGGCACAACCGGATGATCGCGGAGTACGGGGGCATCGCCAAGGTCATGCCCGTCTACGCCACCCTCTTCGCCGTGATGACCATGTCGTCCATAGGGCTGCCCGGCCTCAACGGCTTCATCGGCGAGTTCACGACCCTGCTCGGGGTCTTCCGCGCCAACTGGGTGTGGGCCGTGTTCGCGGCCACCGGGATCATCCTCGGCGCGGCGTACATGCTCTGGATGTACCAGCGGGTGTTCTTCGGCGAGCTTTCCAACGAGAAGAACAAGGACCTCAAGGATCTCAACCTCCGCGAGCAGTGGACCTTGATCCCGCTGGTGATCCTGGCCTTCTGGATCGGCCTGTATCCGAAGCCCTTCTTCAACCGCATGGCGCCGACGGTCGACCACGTGATTGCGCGGGTGGAGAAGGCCAACCAGAAGCCCGACGAGGCGCGCGAGAGGATCGCGGCGATCACCCGGACGGCACCGCCGGCGGCCGTTCCGACCCAGGGGGAGTAGGCCATGAGCCTGAGCCAGTTCGTACCGTTCCTGCCGGAGATCTTCCTCGCCATGGCGGGGTTCGTCCTCCTGCTGGCGGGCATCGGCCTGGGCAGGCGGGCCATCCGCGGCTTGACCCTGGCCGGCGTCGCATCGCTCGCCGTGACGGCGTTGCTGGTGGTGGCGGTGGGACGTCCCGAGGCCGGGCCGCAGGCGATCCTCGGCGGCATGCTGGCCCTGGACGGCTTCGCGGTTTTTTTCAAGCTGCTGATGCTGGCGGCGTCGGCCGTGACCCTGCTCATGGCCGCCGGTTACCTGGAGCGGTCGGAGTACTCGGGAAGTGAGTTCGGGGCGCTGATCCTGTTCGCCACCCTGGGCATGATGATCATGGCCTCGGGCGCCAACCTGGTCAGCCTCTACGTTGGCCTCGAGCTCATGGCCCTGTCCCAGTACGTGCTCGTCGGCTACTTCAAGCTCGAGGTCAAGTCCAACGAGGGCGCGGTCAAGTACTTCGTGCTCGGCGCCTTGTCCTCGGGCGTGCTGGTGTACGGCATCTCGCTGGTGTACGGCAGCCTGGGTACGCTCGACCTGGTGGCGATCAAGGAGGCGCTCGTCGCCGCGCCCGAGACCAACTGGATGGCCGCCCTGGGGATCGTCCTGGTCGGCTTCGGCATGCTGTTCAAGGTGGCCGCGGTTCCGTTCCACGTCTGGACCCCGGACGCGTACGAGGGGGCGCCGACGCCGGTCACCGCCTTCATGTCGGTGGGGCCCAAGGCGGCGGCCTTCGCCATGTTCCTGCGGGTCTTCCTGGTGGCCTTCCATCCCGGGGTCGACCAGTGGCGGATCGTCATCTGGTTCGCGGCCGCGGCCACGGTGATCTACGGGAACGTCGCGGCCCTCACCCAGGACAACGTGAAGCGGATGCTCGCCTACTCGTCCATCGCCCACGCCGGGTACGCGCTCATCGGCATCGTGGCGGGCACGGCCATGGGGATGTGGTCGGTCATGTTCTACATGCTGGCCTATACCTTCATGAACCTCGGCGCCTTCGGCTTCGTCATCCTCCTGGAGACCCGGGGCTACGCGGGCGAGCAGGTCCGGGACTACGCCGGCCTGGCGAAACGGCATCCTGCCGCGGCCGCCGGGATGCTGATCTTCATGCTCTCCCTGGCCGGGATCCCGCCGACCGCCGGCTTCATGGGCAAGCTGTACGTGTTCTCCGCCGGCATCGAGGCCGGGTACGCCAAGCTGGTGGTCATCGCCGTCATCATGTCGGCCGTGAGCCTGTACTACTACTTCAGGATCGTCGTCGAGATGTACCTGAAGGACGGCGAGGCCGACGAGCCCGCGCCGCTGGCGAGGGACCGCTGGCTGGAGGCGATGATCGGGGCCTGCGCCGTGATCACCCTGCTCATCGGCATCTACCCGGCGCCGATGGTCGGCTGGGCGCAGAGCGGCCTGCACGTCCTCGGGATCGGGTGATCCGGCCGGTTGTCGCCTCCGGCGGGCGGAACGCAGCCATGGGCTCGGGTATGATCCGAGCGGGGGCCGGGAATCGTGACGAAGCGACGCTGGTGGCTGCGGGATACGGCGAGCTGGCTCGACCTGTCCATCGTCGGCATCCAGTTTCCGGTGGCCATCGCCCTCGGTTACTTCTGGGGACGCTGGCTGGATCGCACCCTGGGCACGGGACCCTACCTGACGGCGGCGTTTACGCTCTTCGGGATCGTGGCGGGCTTCGTGAACCTGTTCCGGATCACCGCCAAGGCCGAGCGCGACGAGCGGGAGCGGGAGGCGCGACGACGGGCGGAGGGCGATGATGCGGGTGGCGACGATGGCGGCGGCTGACCCGGGGTTCTCGCCGGCGCGCGTGTTGTGGCTGGCCGCCGCCCTCACCGCAACCGGGGCGATCCTCGAGCTGGCGGCCGCCGGGAGCGTATGGGGAGCGCTGAGCTTGAGTTTTTCCGGGGCGGTCGCTATGATCAATTTCCACTGGCTGGAGGGGCTCGTGGACAGGGTCGCCCGGCCGGGGAGGCCCCGGTTCGGGGGTGGCGAGGTGATGCGGACGGCGCTCCGCCTTGGGTTGCTGGGAACGATCCTGGTGGCGCTGGTGGCGCTTCCGAAGATCGATGCGATTGGGGTGGCGCTGGGCTTTTCGACGGTTGTGATCGCGGTGCTCGCCGAGGCGTTCCGGTGGGCCGTCAAAGGGGGAGATGGAAGCTAGATGCACCACGAACACTCGTTCCTCTTCGAACCGCTCAACAAGTTATTGATCGCCCTTTTCGGAGCTCCCAGCGAGAAGTACCTGCACATGATGGGAGCCGAGCACGGCCAGGTCTTCTGGCTTCCCGATCACGTCATCATGGCGGCCTTCGCCGTACTGGTGATCGCCGCCATCGTCATTCCGGTCAAGAAGCGGCTCTCGGTGGAATCGCCCTCCCACCTCCAGCAATCCCTGGAGCTCGTGGTATCGGGCCTAAGCTCGCTCCTCGACGACGTCATCGGACCGGGCCTCGGGCAGGCGTTCATGCCCTTCATCGGCGCCCTGGCGGTGTTCATCTTCACGTGCAACATCTTCGGGCTCTTCTATTTCCTGCAGCCGCCGACGGACAATACCAGCACCACCTTCGCCCTCTCGATCACGGCGTTCATCTTCTACAACGTGGTCGGCGTCCGGCGGCAGGGTCTGTTTCACTACCTCCGGCACTTCGCCGGTCCGGTGATCCTGCTGGCGCCCATCATGGTGCCCATCGAGATCATCTCCCACCTGGCGCGGATTCTCTCCCTGGCGTTGCGTCTGTTTGGCAACATCCTGGGCGAGCACACCGCGACCGGGATCTTCTTCGGTCTTTTCCCGTTCGTCATTCCGTGGCCGATGATGGGGCTCGGCATCTTCGGGTCGCTGATTCAGGCGTTCATCTTCATCATGCTGACGATGGCCTACATCCAAGGTGCGGTCGTCGTCGAGGAGCACTAACAACGAGTACACTATCCGGGAGGAGGATGATATGAGTCGTCGTTTTGCAATCGTGGCCCTGGTTCTCGTGACCATCGCTCTCGTCGCCGCCCCGGCGATGGCCCAGGAGGCCGGTGCGGCCGCCGCTCCGCACAAGAACATGTGGCAGTTCGTGGGCGCGGCGTTCGCCATCGCCATCGCGGCCGCGGCCGGAGCGCTCGGCGACGGGCGGAGCATCGCGGCGGCCTGCGAGGCCATGGGACGGAACCCGGGCGGCGCAGGACCGATCCGCATCACCCTGATCATCGGTCTCGCGCTGATCGAGTCCCTGGTCATTTACGCGCTGATCATCGCGTTCATGATTCTTGCCGCCTGACGTCGTCGGGCTGGCAAGCGGAGCCGGCGGATCCCCTCGGTGGGATCCGTCTTTTTTTGCCGCCGGGGGATGGTTTGCGCTCCTTGGCGGTCGGGGCGGGGGCCTTCCGATTTCCGTAGTTTCAAGGATGAAACATTTCTCTCGTGGATGCATATTAAAAGCGGGGGTTGACGGATGTGGCGAGATCCTGTATCATTCTTGAAACGTGGAGGCACCCATGAGCGGACGGGCCGAGCCAACCAGATGGAACTTCGAGAGCGGGGAGCTCCCGTACCGGGACCAGCTCTTCAAGAGCGCCCTGCGGATGACGCGCTCGGTGGACGACGCCGAGGATCTGCTCCAGGAGACCTACCTCAAGGCCTACAAGTACTACGACCGGTTCTCGGAGGGCACGAACTTCAAGGCCTGGCTGTTCAAGATCATGAAGAACACCTTCATCAACGCGTACCGGCGCAAGAAGGTGCAGCCGTACCAGGTGAACCTGGACGACGTCCGTGAGGGAGTCGAGACCACGCTCCTGGAACAGGCCCCGGAGGGCATGGGCAACCCGGAGGACGAGCTTCTGAGCTCGGAGATGGATCAAGGCGTCCGGGAGGCCCTGACCTCGCTGCCCCACGACTACAAGATGGTCGTGCTGCTGGCCGACTTGGCGGGATTCTCCTACAAGGAGGTCGCCGAGATCCTCGCGGTGCCCGTGGGGACGGTGATGTCGCGCCTGTACCGCGGGCGGCGGATGCTCGAACGGGCGCTGCTGCAGTTCGGGACGCGGTACAACTACTTCTGGTCCATCCCCGAGAAACTGCGTGACCGGGGCATCGACGTCAACGAGTTCTTCGGCGGCAGGCTCGCCGGCCAGGAAGCCTGACCGGCGCCGGATTCGTGCACGCGCGGCGGGCCGAGGGGCCCGCCGTTTTGCGCACGCCGCGCCGGTGTAGAATCGGGTCCGGGAGGCGGTTTTGAGCGACCACTCACGAACGAGGAACATCACGGTGATCGGCGGCCAGTGGGGCGACGAGGGCAAGGGCAAGGTCGTGGACCTGCTCGCAGCCGGGGTGAGCGCCGCCGTGCGCTACAACGGCGGCCACAACGCGGGACACACGGTGAAGTTCGCCGACCGCCACTTCGCCCTTCACCTGGTGCCGTCGGGGATGATCCATCCCGGGGTCCGCTGCTACATGGGCGCCGGGATGGTGATCGATCCCATCGCCCTGGTGACGGAGATCGACGAGCTCGCCTCCCAGGGCGTGGACGTGACCGGACGCCTGGCGATCTCGGGGCGGGCGACGGTCATCCTGCCCACCCACCGCGCCCTCGACGGCGCGCGGGAGCGGGCGCGTGGGGCGGGCAGTATCGGAACCACCGGCCGCGGCATCGGGCCCGCCTACCAGGACCGGGCCCAGCGGCGGGCGCTCGAGACCCACCTCCTCGCCGACCCCGGGCGCTTCGCCGACGCGGCGGCCCAACTGATGGAGGAGCACAACCGGGAGCTGGAGACCCTCTTCGGGCTGGAGCCCATCGACGTCGCCGGGGCGCTGGAGCCGCTGCGCGGGGCGGCGGAGCGTCTGGGAGGCATGGTGGCCGAGGTGGGGCCGCCCATCCTCGGGCACGTCGCCGCGGGTGAGCCGGTGCTCTTCGAGGGCGCCCAGGGCGTCATGCTGGACCTTTACCAGGGCACCTATCCCTTCGTGACCTCGTCGTCCTGCCTGCCCGGCGCCGCCGCCGTGTCGTGCGGGATTCCCGCCTCGGTGCTCGGCCCGGCCCTCGGAGTGATGAAGGCCTACGTGACGCGTGTGGGCGGGGGACCGTTCCCGACGGAGCTGGAGGACGCCCAGGGCGAGCACCTGAGAAACCGGGGGAACGAGTTCGGCACCACCACCGGCAGGCCCCGGCGTTGCGGCTGGTTCGACCTCGTGGCCGCCCGCCATGCGGTGCGGGTCGCCGGGATGGCCGGGATCGCCCTGATGAAGCTCGACGTGCTCGATGACCTGGACGAGGTCCGGGTGGCGGTGGCGTACCGGACCGCAGACGGCGGCGAGCTCTACCAGCCGCCCGCCGACCCCGACGTGCTGGCCGGCGTCCAGCCGGTGTACGAGACCCTGCCCGGCTGGCGGACGAGCACCGTGGGCCTCGTGGACGAGCACGGGCTGCCGGCGAGCGCGCGGGCCTACATCGCGTTCCTCGAGGAGCACCTCGGCGTGCCTGTCGTCCTGGTTTCCACCGGTCCGCGCCGGGAAGAGACCCTGATCCGCGGCGCCGGCGAGCTGTCGCAGCGGCTGCTCACACTCACCGCCTCGGGCGTGTCGGCGGGTTGATCGGAACCCGGGAAAGGGCTAATCTGGGCCTTGCCGGGTGGGCCGTTAGCTCAGTGGTAGAGCATCTGACTTTTAATCAGGTGGTCGCTGGTTCGATCCCAGCACGGCTCACCAGGAGCTCCCTTCACCAGCCGTTCGCGGCCCGGCGGAGCGCGGGTGTCCGGGCGTGTCAGTGCACCCTGCCGCGGGTGAGCGGCGCCTCCTCCTCGTAGCCGTGGACCATGACGAAGAAGTACGCGGCGAAGGGCCGGTCGCCGGTTTCCGAGATCAGCTCGAAGACGTGCTCGTCCTCCCGCTCCTGGGGCACGGCCTGAACGTAGCCGACCTGGTTGGGCTGGATGAAGAGCTCGCCCAGGAGCCGCTTACCGCGGATCACCTGCACGAGCAGGCTGTCGTCTTCGGAGGTGAAGTGCCAGTGCAGGTCGTCGTCGTCGTAAAGCACGGCCTCCGGGGTGCCGGCACGGACGATGCAGTTCGCGTGGGCATTGACCCAGCGCCAGAACGTCTCGAAGCTCAGGTTGAAGGGTGGTTCCATGGTGTTGCTCCCGGCGCGAGGCGTGGCACGCATCGCGGTGAAGGATTGTCTCACATGATGCGGGGATCCCTAACAGCCGTGGAGCGCGCTCCGAGTTGCTCCACCGCGGTGTCCGATGGTGTGGGGGTCCCGTCGCTCGGCCCTGGCGGGCCTTCGCTCGGGACGCCGTTCGGCAACGGGAAGCGGAGCTTCCCTGCCTCACGGCGCTTCGTCGCTACGCTCCTCGCAATGACGCTCGCCCGGGACTTGCGGGACGCAAGTCCCGGGCGAGCGTCACATGTTCCTTCGATACTGGCCGCCGACGTCGAAGAGGGCGTGGGTGATCTGGCCGAGGGAGCAGGTCTTCACGGTTTCCAGAAGCTCGGCGAAGGTGTTGCCGCCCTCGCGCGCGACCTGCTGGAGGCGCGCCAGGGCCTCGGGGCAGGCGTCGGCGTGCCGGGTGTGGAAGTCGGCCAGGTGGGCGAGGCGGGCGTCCTTCTCCTCGCGGGAGGAGCGCGACAGCTTCATGGTGTCGGCCTCGGCCTGGGCGTCGGCTCCATCGCGGAGGAAGGTGTTTACGCCGACGATGGGGTGCTGCCCGGTGTGCTTGAGCCGCTCGTAGTGGAGGGACTCCTCCTGGATCTTGGAGCGCTGGTACATGCTCTCCATGGCCCCGAGGACATCGCCGCGCTCGGCCAGCCGCTCGAACTCGTCCAGCACCGCCTCCTCGACGGTGTCGGTGAGCCACTCGATGAAGTGGGAGCCCTGCCAGGGATTCTCGTTCTTCAGGAGGCCGAACTCGAGGGCGTTGATGAGCTGGATGGCGACGGCGCGGCGGACGGACTCCTCGGTGGGTGTCGTGATGGCCTCGTCGTAGGCGTTGGTGTGCAGGGAGTTGCAATTGTCGGCCATGGCCAGAAGAGCCTGCAGGGTGGTGCGGATGTCGTTGAAGTCCACCTCCATGGCGTGCAGGCTCCGCCCCGAGGTCTGGATGTGGTACTTGAGTTTCTGGGAGCGCTCGTTGCCGCCGTACCGCCTGCGGATGGCGGTCGCCCAGATCCTGCGGGCGACGCGCCCGATGACCGTGTACTCGGGATCCATGCCGTTGGAGAAGAAGAAGCTCAGGTTGTGGGCGAACTCGTCGATGTGCATGCCGCGGGCGAGGTAGTACTCGACGTAGGTGAAACCGTTGGCCAGGGTGAAGGCGAGCTGGGTGATGGGGTTGGCGCCGGCCTCGGCGATGTGGTAGCCGGAGATGGACACCGAGTAGAAGTTCCTGACGTCGTGGTCGACGAAGTAGCGCTGGATGTCGCCCATCATGCGCAGGGCGAACTCGGTGGAGAAGATGCAGGTGTTCTGGGCCTGGTCCTCCTTCAGGATGTCGGCCTGCACGGTCCCGCGCACCACGTGCAGCGTGTCGGCCAGGACCTCCTCCCATTCGCCGGGCTCGAGCAGCGGCTCCAGGGCCTCCCAGTCCTTCCCGTCGACCACCGGCTGGAAGGCGGCCTCCGGCGGGGCGCCGAGCCTGCCGGACTCGATGAGCCGCTTTCGCGCCTGCTGGCGGGCGGCCGCGTTGACGAACATGGCGAGGATCATCGGCGCGGGCCCGTTGATGGTCATACTGACCGATGTCGTGGGGGCGCACAGGTCGAAGCCGGCGAACAGCCGCTCCATGTCCTCGACGGTACAGATGGAAACCCCGGACTCGCCGATCTTGCCATAGATGTCGGGCCGGGTGGCGGGGTCCTCGCCGTACAGGGTGACCGAGTCGAAGGCGGTGGAGAGCCGGGCGAAGCCCTGGCCGTCGGAGAGGTAGTGGAAACGGCGATTGGTGCGCTCCGGCCCGCCCTCGCCCGCGAACATCCGCGTCGGGAGCTCGCCGGTTCGCTTCAGCGGGAAGACGCCCGCCGTGTACGGGAAGGCGCCGGGCACGTTCTCGAGGAGCAGGTAGCGCAGCACCCCGCCCCAGTCGCCGGTCTCGGGCAGCCGCACCTTCGGGATGTGGGTGCCGGCCAGGGAGACGGTGGTCAGGGGGACCCGCACCGTCTTCCCGCGAACGGTGTAGGTGAGCTCGTCGCCGGCGTAGTCCTCGAGGATGCGTGGCCACGCCGCGAGCAGGTGGCGGGAATCGTCGTCCAGCTCGTGGGCGAGGCGGCGGATCTCGGCATCGAGATCGGCGAGCTGGGGCTCGTGCCCGGCCTCGCCGGCGACGATCTCCTCGAACAGCTTCCACAGGTCCTCGGCCTCGCCGGAGCCGTTGCGGGCGCAGAGGATGGCGCGGGCGCCGGTGAGCTGGTAGAGGCGGTCCGCGGTCCTCACCTGGTCCCGGGCCCAGGCCTTGTACGAGCGCACGGCCCCGGCAATCTCGCGCAGGTAGCCGTTCCGGCCGGGGGGAATGATGGGATGGCGCTCGGGGATCCCGGCCGGCTCGGCGTGGGTGCGCTCCAGCGTCCAGGTGGAACCGAAACCCTCCGCGAGGCGCCGGACGAGGGCCTGGTACAGGGCGTTCACGCCCCGGTCGTGGAACTGGCTGGCGATGGTCGGGTAGACGGGCAGATCCTCGTCGGCCGGGCCGTCGAAGAGCCCGTGGCAGCGCCGGTACTGCTTGCGCACGTCGCGCAGGGCGTCGAGCGCCTGCGGCCGGTCGAACTTGTTGATGGCCACGAAGTCGGCGTAGTCCAGCATCTCGATCTTCTCGAGCTGCATGGGCGCCCCGTACTCGGGCGTCATCACGTAGAGCGAGAGGTCGGAGATGTCGACGATCTCGGAGTCGGCCTGGCCGATTCCCGAGGACTCGACGAGGACGAGGTCGAACCCGGCCGCGCGGCAGACGTCGATGGAGCGCTGGATGTTCTCCGACAGGGCGCGGTGCGCCCGCCGGGTGGCCAGGGAGCGCATGTACACGCGGTCGGAGCCGAGCACGTTCATGCGGATGCGGTCCCCGAGGAGCGCGCCGCCGGTCTTGCGCTTGGTGGGATCGATGGACAGCACGGCCACCTGGAGGCCCGGAAAGTCGTTGATGAAGCGGCGCACGATCTCGTCGGTGAGGGAGGACTTGCCGGCGCCGCCGGTGCCCGTGATGCCGATCACCGGCGCGGCCGATTTCGCCTCGGCGAGCTCGATGTCCAGTCCTTCCTCGACCAGGGTGATGGCGCGGGCCACCTCGAGCCAGCGTTGCGGTGTGAGGTCCGCCTCCGGCGCCCCGAGGTCGGCCGGGTTGAAGTCGGCGGCCTCGAGCATGACGTCGATCATGCCGTCCAGGCCGAGACGCCGTCCGTCCTCGGGGGAGAAGATCTTGACCACGCCGTACGCCTCGAGCTCGGCGATCTCCCGCGGGATGATCACGCCGCCGCCGCCGCCGAAGACGCGAATGTGCCCGGCGCCCCGCTCCCGGAGCAGGTCCACCATGTACTTGAAGAATTCCATGTGGCCGCCCTGGTAGGAGGAGACTGCAATGCCCTGCACGTCCTCCTGGATGGCGGCATCCACGATCTCCTGCACCGACCTGTCATGCCCGAGGTGGATCACCTCCGCGCCGTGGGCCTGAAGAAGGCGGCGAATGATGTTGATGGCCGCATCGTGGCCATCGAAGAGCGCGGCGGCAGTGACGAACCGGACCTTGTTGCGTGGCGTGTAGTGGGCGCTCATCTCACCCTCCCGCAGACGGTGATGATAGCAGCTTCACAAGCACCCACCGGGCTCTCGGATCAAGCAGGGTGTGCTGTGGAGGGAGGAATCCGAGGAACCGGGGAGAGGAAGTGCGACATCGGCAGTTCCAGCACAGGCTAAGAACACAGAACCGGGATGATGAATGTGGTGTTGGCAAGGAAAAGTCTGACAATAGCGGAACGGCTTGACTGGCACCTTTTGGAGTCTCCGTGACCGTGTGTCGTTGGAGTAGAGTCCACTGGTGTGGTGTACGAATGGAAGCTCGTCGTCGGCCTGTGGAGGAGGAGCTCGGAAGCCGACTGAAGCATACAAACCCGGCCATTGTTCCAGCCCGTGGTCGGGTATGATGGCGTGGTAGATCGTGAAAGGGGAAGAGCTACGTCAATCACCGAACCTGGCACCTTTACCGGACCTGGCACCTTTAGCGGCGATAGACCTCGCGGCGATGAGCTATCCGCAGAACGCTCACGAGGATTCGCTCGCCGTCGAATCCGTAGATGACACGGTAGTCACCCACGCGCAACCGCCGGAGCCCCTTCCATTCGTCGGCCAGGAGACTACCGGCCAGCGGGTCCTTCTTGAGGCCTTCGACGGCGACCACGATCCGCTTCTGCGCTTTTCGTGGAAGAGCATGGAGCTCCTTCACGGCTCGGCGTTCCCAAAGGATCGTGAGAGCCGCGCGCGGTGGGGGATCGCTCATTCGAAGCCCAGCTCCCGTTTGACCTCCTCGTGATCGATCCACTCGGCGCCGGGATCGCGAAGACGGGCCAGTGCAATCTCCAGATCCTCACGCTCGGCTAGATAGAGCTCAAGTGCCTCGACAATAAACGAACTCTTGGACCGCCGGGTGTCTTTCGCAAGCGCCTTGAGCTTTTCGGCGATCTCCTCGGGCAGTCGGACGGACTGTATCGGCATGTCACCTCCTCATCCTATTGTAATACATATTCTACCCATTTCAAGGGACACCGGCTCGTTGGGGACACCGCGGCCACCTTGTGGTGCGCAAGAGATAAATCCGCCGGGTTCAGGAGGCTTGACGAGCCCAGGGACCGACGATGCGGAGGGTGCAGAGGGGTTAGGATGACGGGGGCGGCTGATGACGGAAGGCGCGTGTGACTGTGGAGGTGACCCGTTGGGTAAGGAATGCAAGAATTGTGAGACACCGTATCTTCCTGCGTATTAACAGTTGACATGGATGCCGGGAATGATGAGAATCATTGCCAGCGGCACATCGC
>CAZXXL010000081.1:0-12733 GCA_964644635.1 uncultured Thermoanaerobaculia bacterium
GCGAAGCGAAGCTTCGCGCGCTTACGCCACCTCGCGATGACAGCGCAAAGGGTTCTCCCGACGGCACGGTCCTCGGGGTGGCGTGAATCGGGGCGGATCAGCCCGCGAGGGCCTGCAGGGCATCCTCCTCGGTCTCGAAGACCGCCAGCAGCGGCAGGAGCTGGCTGAGGTGCAGGGTGTGGCGGGCCCGGTCGCCGGGCCGCAGGATCGCCAGCTGACCCCCCTCGCGGCGCAGGCGCTTCCACCCCGCCACCAGCTCACCGATCCCCGAGCTGTCCAGGGTCGTCACCCGCTCCAGGTTGACAAGGACCCGGCGCCGTCCGGCGGCCACCAGCTCACCCAGGACCCGGCGTAGGACGGAATCGCCCCCACCCGCCGCCAGCCGTCCCTCGAGGTCGACGATGGTGACGTCTCCCACGTGTCGGGTGGCAACCTGCATGGCCCCATTGTACGCCGGACCGGGTCCGATCCGGCCCTCACGTCCGCGAAGGGCCGGGCGGCCTGCAGGCTCCGGCGTCGTCGGCGCCCACCGCCTCCACCTGGAGCACCGTGTGACCGATCCCGAACTCCTCGGCGATCCTGCCCTCGATCCGGCGCAGGAGCGCCTGCGCCTCGGACACCGGGCGGTCCTCGACCAGGATGGTGGCGGTGAGGGACGGCTCGGTGGAGGCCAGGGACCAGAGGTGGAAATGCTCCACCCGTTCGACGCCGTCGATCGCCTCGATGGCACGGCGCACCTCGGCGGCGTCCAAGGACCGGGGGGTACCCTCCATGAGGATGTGCACGCCGTCGAGCAGCAGCCGCACCGCGCCGGCCATGGCCAGCAGCGCGATCAGGATGCCCAGGATCGGGTCCACCCGCACCCAGCCGACCGTCATCAGCAGCACCCCGCCCAGGACCACGGCGGCCGACGAGGCCGCATCGGTCGCCAGGTGCAGCGCCGCGCTCGCCAGGCCCATGTCCTGCGTCGGGTCGCGGTGCAGCAGCCAGACCCCGAGGGTGTTGGCCAGCAGGCCGATGCCGCCGATCACCACCATCAGCCGCCCGTCCACCGGGTGAGGACGGAGCAGGTGGCCCACAGACTCCGAGAGCACCCCGCCCATGGCGACCAGGAGAATGGCGGCGTTGATGAACCCGGCCATCACGTCGGCCCGCCGGAAACCGAAGGTGTGGCGGTCCGAGGCCGGAATCTTCTGCAGCCGGCGCGCCACCATCACCAGGACCAGCGACATCAGATCGGTCAGGTTGTGGAACGAGTCCGCGATCAATGCCAGGCTGCCGGCGACGAGGCCACCCACCAGCTCGGCGAGAAAGATCACCAGGTTCAGCGCCATCGCCGCTACCAGCACCCGCGAGCTGCGGCCGGCGAAATCGTGATGATGCGCGTGCATCCCTTCCGCCACGGCCGCAACTTACACGTTTGTTCCACCGAGAACAAGCGCCGTGACACCGGGCGGCCAAGCCGCCCGGTGTCACGGCGTCCCGAGCGAAGGCCCGCCAGGGCCGGAGCGAAGGGACCTCACCACGCCCGGAGCGCTCCCCGGAGCACTGGGAAGGCGCATCGGCCCGGTCTCCCTTCGGCGACGGCAAAGGGGTTCCGAAGGACGGTCCTGCGCCGTTCAGGCGGGCGGTCCGTTTCGGCCCCGGTACCAGCCCAGGAGGCAGGCCAGGAGCTGCCGCCCCTGCTGGAGGTTGAGGGCGCGCCCGCGCCGCTCCGCGGCCAGGAGGTCGGCCGCCAGCCGGACGAGGTCCTCGGCCGCGTCCCCGTCCGCCTCCGCCGCGAGCTCCACGGCCGCCAGCGCCGCCGCCTGGTACCCCGCGGGGTCGTCCTGGAGCATCCTCGCCGAGCGGAGCAGGGGCAGCACGTCGCCCCGGGAGGCGGCGGCCAGCTCCGCCTTCACCCGCGTCACCAGCTCGGCGGCCCGGGTGCCCGCAAAGGCGGCCGCGGTGAGCTCGGCTGGCGGGCCGGCGGCTCCCAGCCGCGCCGCCACCGCGCTCGGCCCGGGCAGATCCAGGCGCTGGCACCGTGACCGGATGGTGGGCAGCACCGCCTCCGGGTTGGCCGCCAGCAGCACCAGGCGCGCGTGATCCGGCGGCTCCTCGAGGGTCTTCAGGAAAGCGTTGGCGGCCTCGCGCCCGAGACGGCCGTCCTCGACGCCGTCGATGATCCAGACCCGGGTCACGCCCTCGAAGGGCCGGCCGGCGACGGCCTCGACGAGGTCCCGGATCTGCTCGATGACGATGTGTTTCTTCTTCTCGGGCTTCCTGAGGAGCGCCACGTCCGGGTGAACGCCCGCGCGCACGCGCCGGCAGCTGCCGCAGCCGCAACCCACCGCGCCCCGCTCGGGGCAGGTGAGCAGCGCCGCCAGCTCCACCGCGGCGCGCTCCCGCCCGAGGCGCGCCGGTCCCACGAGCAGCAGCGAGCGCGGCATACGGTCGGCGTCCCGGGCCTTGACGAGCCGCTCGAGGACCGGGGCGATGAGGTCGCTCCAGCGCTCGTCCCCGAGCTCCTCCTCGGTCCACCAGGGGGACACGATCGTCTCGCTCATCGCAACGCCTCGGGAAGCTCGGCCAGGACCCGTGCGAACACCTCGGCGGCGGGGCCGGCGGCGTCCACCACCCGCACCCGCTCCGGGTCGCGCCGGGCCAGCTCGAGGAATCCCCGCCGCACACGGTCGTGGAAGGGCAGGGGCTTCTCGTCGATCCTGCTGACGCCGCCGCCGTTCCTGTTCCGGTCCCGGGCCCGCCCGAGACCCTCGCCCGGCGCCAGGTCCAGGACCAGCGTGCGGTCGGGCGCCAGGCCGCCGGTGGCCAGGGCGTTGAGCTTCTCGACCACCTCGCCGGCTACGCCGCCGACCATGCCCTGGTAGACGAGGGACGAGTCGGTGAACCGGTCGCACAGGACGACGGCTCCCCGCTCGAGGGCGGGCCTGATGAACCTTTGTACGTGATCGCGGCGGGAGGCCTCGAGGAGAAAGAGCTCGGTCAGTGCGTCCGGATCGTAGCCCGGGTCCAGGAGCAGCCGCCGGACGCCCTCGCCGAGCGGCGTCCCGCCCGGCTCACGGCTCACGACCACCGCGAAGCCCCGCGCCTCCAGGTGCTCCCGCAGGCGCTCGATCTGGGTGGTCTTGCCGCAGCCCTCCCCTCCCTCGAACGTGATCAGCCAGCCCCGTTGCACGGCCCGAGTATACCCGCAGCCGCCGTCGGCTCACGACCGCGCTTGCACGACCCTGAGAAAGGCCTCCTCGGCCCGGTAGGAGGAGCGGACGAAGGGCCCGGCGATGACCTCGAGGCCGAGACGCCGGCCCTCCTCCTCGAGGCCGGCGAGCTCCGCCGGCTCCCAGTACCTCGCCACCGGGACCTGCGCCGGCGTCGGCCGCAGGTACTGGCCGATGGTGACCACCTGGCAGCCGGCCCGCGCCAGGTCCTCGAGCACCGCCACGACCTCGCCGCGTTCCTCTCCAAGGCCCACCATCAGGCCGGACTTGCGGAGGATGCCGGGCGCCGTCGCCGCCACCCGCCGGAGCACGTCCAGCGCCCAGGCGTAGCGGCCCGACGGCCGCACGGCGCGGTACAGGCGCGGCACGGTCTCCACGTTGTGGTTGTAGACGTCCGGGCCGGCGGCCAGGATGCGGTCCACCTGCTCCATCCGGCCCCGGAAGTCCGGCGTCAGCACCTCGATGGTGGGGCGCTCCGGGAGCCCGCGCAACCTCGTGATGCACTCCACGAAGGCGCCGGCACCGCCGTCCGGGAGGTCGTCACGGTCCACCGAGGTGATCACGACGTGGGACAGCCCCATGGCGCGGACCGCCGCCGCCAGCTCGGCCGGCTCCGACGGATCGAGCGGCCGCGGACGCCCGTGGGCGATGGAGCAGTACGCGCAGTTCCTGGTGCACACCCGCCCGTTGATCAGGAAGGTGGCGGTGCCGCGGCCGAAGCACTCCGAGCGGTTGGGACAGCGGGCCTCCTCGCAGACCGTGTGCAGTCCGCCCTCGCGCATCCGCCGCTTGATCCCGTGCAGCTCGCCGAGCTTCAGCTTGCGGCCGCGGATCCACGGCGGGAGCGCCGGTGCTCCGACCCGACCTCCAAAGCTCATGGCGCCACCACCCAGGCGTCCGGGAATCCCTCGGCCCGTATCCGCCGCATCACCCGATCGGCCGAGGGCCGGTCCGGGAACGGTCCAACCCGCAGCTTGTAGAGAAGATTCCCGGCCTCCGCACGCACCGTGATGACCTTCTGATGATCCTTCGGGAATCCCAGGCGGGCGGCCCGTCGCCGCGCCCTGGCGATCGCCGTGCGGTGGCGGGCGGCCACCAGCTGGACCCAGAACCGGCGCGCCGGCGGCCGCCGCTTGGCCGTTGCGGTCGTGGTTCTCGATGGCGCGCGCGTCGGCCGCACCGCCGCGGCCCCCGCGGTCGGTGCCGCCGCGGGGGATGGAACCGGGCTCGGCGTCGCCGCCGGCGACGGCCGCCGCACCGGCGTCGGCGAGGGCACGACCACCTCCTCCACCGGCGTCGGCGGGACCGAAGGCACCGCGGCAGCCCGCGGGCCGCGGGTGGTCCAGGCGGCGGCGTAGCCGAGCACGAAGGCCGCGATCAGCAGCACCGCCAGGATCACCAGCAGGACGGTCAGCTGGCGGGCGGTGAGCTCGATCTGGTAGTAGGTCCGCCGGGCCATGCCCTACGAGCTCACGGCGCCGAACAGTTTCTCCAACATCTTCAAAGGCACCGGGAAGACGATGGTGGACGAGTTCTCGGTGGAGATCTCGGTCAGCGTCTGCAGGTAGCGCAGCTGGATGGAGACCGGCTGCCGCTCCATCACCTGGGCGGCTTCGGCGAGCTTCTTCGATGCCTCCAGCTCGCCCTCGGCGTGGATGATTTTGGCGCGCTTCTCCCGCTCGGCCTCCGCCTGGCGGGCCATGGAGCGCTGCATGTCCGCCGGCAGGTCCACGTGCTTGATCTCGACCATCGTCACCTTGACGCCCCACGGGTCGGAGTGCTGGTCGATGATGGACTGCAGCCTGAGGTTGAGCTTCTCCCGCTCCGACAGCAGCTCGTCCAGCTCCACCTCGCCGAGGACCGAGCGCAGGGTGGTCTGGGCAAGCTGGGAGGTGGCGTAGATGTAGTTCTCCACATCGATGATCGCCTTGACCGCACCCATCACCCGGAAGTAGACCACGGCGTTCACCTTCACCGAGACATTGTCCCGCGTGATGACGTCCTGGGGCGGGATGTCGTGGACGATGGTCCTCAGGCTCACCTTGACCATCCGGTCGATGGGCCAGAGCACGAAGACCAGGCCCGGCCCCTTGGGCTCCGGAAGGACACGGCCGAGGCGGAAGATGACGCCGCGCTCGTACTCCTTGAGGATGTTGACCCACTTGAAGAACAGAAAGACGGCGACGACGATGACCAGCCCGAGTCCGGATCCGATTGCGTTCATGATCCCTCCTCCCTTTCGGTTGCACTGTTGTCCACCGGGGCCACGATCAGCGTGCGGCCCTCGATTCTCTCCACCCGTACGGCCCCGCCGGCCGGAACCGGCCCGCCGTGGACGACGGCGTCCCAGTACTCGCCGTGCACCAGGACCCGGCCCCTCGGTTCGAGGGCGGTCCGCGCCTCACCGACCTCGCCCACCAAGCCCTCGGCGCCCGTGAGGGGCCGCCGCCGGTGCAGCTTGAGCACCCGCGAGAGCAGGAAGATCATCACGAACGCCATCAGGAAGGCGGTGGGGAGAATCACCCCGAGGCTGACCCGCATGGCCGGCACCGGGGAGTCGAAGAGCATCAACGAGCCGAGAATGAAGGACACCAGCCCGCCGACCGTGAGCAATCCGTAGCTCGGCACCTTCACCTCCAGAACGAAGAGCCCGAGACCGACGACGATCAGGGCGATCCCCGCCAGGTTGAACGGGAGCACCGACAGTGAATAAAGCGCCATGAGCATGGCGATCACGCCCACCACCCCGGGAGCCACTGCGCCCGGGTGGGTCAGCTCGAGGTAGATCCCGAGTGTCCCCAGGGCCATCAGGAGGTAGGCGACGTTGGGGTTCGCGAGGACCGAGAGGAGCCGCTCGCCGCCGGTCGGATGCACGTCCTTGACCGCGTACGGCAGGAGCTTGAGGGTCACCTTCTTGCCGTCGAAGCGCGTGATGCTCCGCCCGTCCAGGCGCCTGATGAGCTCGTCGAGGGACGGGGCGACGAGGTCCACCAGGCCCTTGTCGAGGGCTTCCTGCGCCGAAAAGGAGAGGCTCTCGGTGACGGCCTTGGCCGCCAGCTCCGGATCGCGGCCCCGCGGCCTCGCCAGCGAGCGCACCATGGCGGCGGCATCGTTGGTCGCCTTCTTGCGGACGTCCGGCGGCAGGTTCTTCCCCTGTCCGCCCACCGGGTGCGAGGCGCCCGTGTTCGTGCCCGGCGCCATGGCCGCCACGTCCGCCGCCATCAGGATGAAGAACCCCGCCGACGCCGCCTGCGCCCCCGGGGGCGCCACGTAGACGACCACCGGAACCGGCGACGAGGTGATGGCGGTGGTGATGCGCCGGGTGGAGGAGATCAGGCCGCCGGGGGTGTTGAGCTGGATCACAGCCAGCTCGGCGTCGTCCGTCGCCGCCACCCGCAGGCCGCGCTCGATGAAGCGCCGGGAGGCGGGCTGGATGGTATCATCCACGTGCAGGCGGACCACCTCCCCGGCAGCGGCCGGCGTGGCCGTGCCGAGCCCGGTAAGGAAAACAACGACGGCGGCAATCAGGGTGCGCATCACACGATCTCGTCTCATCTTAGAGAGCTTCCGCCCCGGGGGCAAGTGGGGGATGCAACCGGTGGAGCGTCTCCTGGCGGGAACGTCCGTCGTGTTGCTCCTCCTGGCGGCGGCGGGCGGCGGTCGCGCCCTGGACGTCGTCCCCCACCTGGCGGCGGGCCTCGTCGTGCTCCTCCTGGCCGCCCGCTGGCTGGATCCCGCCTCCCACCCGCTGACCTACTGGGTGCGCGAGCTGCTGCCCTTCCCGTTGCTCCTCAACATCTTCCAGAGCCTGGGCACCGTCATCGCGGCGCTGCGCCCGGAGACCTTCGACCGCCTGCTCATCGTCTCGGACCACCACATCCTCGGGCGCCGCCTCTTCACCGCCCTGTGGTCGGCGCACCTGCCCTGGCCCATCACCGACCTCCTCAGCATCGCCTACTGCAGCTTCTACTTCCTGCCGTTCGCCCTCTACATCTGGATGGCGGCCCGCCGCCACCCCGATCGGCAGTGGGTGATCACCGCCCTGCTGGCCACCTTCCTCGTGTCCTACGCCGGTTACTTCCTGCTCCCCGCCTTCGGGCCGCGCGCGACCATCGCCGCCGGCTACTACCGGACCCTGCCCGCCGGCCTCGTCGGCGGGCACCTTCGCGGACTCCTCGACGTGCTCGAACGCACCAAGGTCGACGCCTTCCCGTCCGGCCACGTCATGGTCACCCTGCTCACGCTGTTCTTCGTCCAGCGTTACCGGCCCGCCTGGCTGTGGCTCTACCTGCCCTGCTCGGCCCTCCTGATCGCGGCCACCGTCCTCCTCGCCTACCACTACGTCACCGACGTCCTGGTGGGCATCCTCGTCATGCCGGCCGGCCCGGTGCTGGCGCGCGTCCTCTTCCCGGCCTTCGGATCTGTTGGCGCGCACGCTGCACCACCCGTGCCCGGCCTCGATCCCGGGGCCGGCTCCCGTACAGCTCCTCCTCGGCCAGAGTGACCACCCGCGCCAGGGAGGCGGCCGCCGCCGGCCACAATCCCGCCGCCGCCCGGCCGATCCCGGCCGGCGTCACGCTCCCCGGGAGCCGAACGCCCCGCCGGCGCAACTTCCGCTCGAGCCGCCGGAGGAAGCGCGCCGCCGGACCCCCGGCCCGGGTGGCGCCCGCAAGGCGTCGCCGGCGGAGGACCGTCATGCGACCTGCCAGAACGAGGAGGAGGACGGCCAGGACGACGACGGCCAGCTCCCGCCGGCGGCTCCGGACCAGGCGGCCGAAGGCCGACTCGAGCCCGGTCAGGACCGCCAGCTGGTCGCCGAGGTCGAAGGTCAGCACGTGGCGGTCCCAGAAGAGCTGCACGCGGTCGTAGACCCAGGCCAGGGACCCGCGTCCGGACCGCGTCCTCAGGCCGGGGACGTCGGCGGCCGGCGTCGGGTCGAACGCGCTCCAGCCTTCCCCCGGGATGAAGGCCTCCACCCAGGTGTGCGCGGCCGACTCCCGCACCACCAGCCGGCTGCCGCCGGCGGCCACCTCGCCGCCGCTGTAGCCGCCGACCATGCGCGCCGGGACCCCGGCCGACCGCAGCAGGATCACCATCGCCCCGGCGAAGAGCTCACAGTGGCCCTCCCGGTCACGGAAGAGGAAATCGCCGATGGGGTCGGCCGAGAATCGCCGCCGCGCCTCGAGGGAGTAGCGGTAGCCGCGCCTCAAGAAACGCTCCACGGCGACGGCCCTGGACCGGGCCTCCGGAACCCCGGCGGTGAGCCGGGCCGCGAGGCGGACGACGGCCGGGTCCGGCCGCGGCACCAGCAGGTCCCGGCGGCCGGTCCCACCGAGGGCGCGGCGCAGCCCCGGCCGGAGCCAGAGCCGGTAGGTCAGCGTCCCTCCCCCGCCGGCCGGGAAGCGGACCCCGCCGGCGGGATCCATCCACAGGGGGACCGGCGCCTCGACGGCCACGGTGCCGGGCGGCAGGAAGAGAAAGCCGTCGGGACGGAGCAGCTCGACCTCGAGCTCGACGGAGCCCGGGGCGGCGTCGGCCCCGGGGACCAGGTGCACGATGCCGTCCGCGTCGGGGACCAGCCGCCGGTTGGGCCGCCGCGGCATCCACACCCCGGTCCTCACCAGGTCGAAGGCCGTCGCCCGGAACCGCGCCCAGGACCGGCGCACCGGCCCTCCCGAGCGCACCCTGACCACCATCGCCATCCGGCTCGACCTCCGGATGGCACCGATCTCCGCCAGGCGGACGGCCGCCGTGAACCCGGTCACCCGCTCCCCGGCGCCTCCGGCGGCCAGCCAGGGCGAACGCAGCCGGGGGACGAGAACGAAGACGGGAACCGCCAGCAACGGCACCAGCACGGCGGCCGGAACCACGTGGTGCAGGCGGGGCCAGCCGCGTGCCGGCGGAGGCGGGCCCTCTTCCGGCGCCAGCAGGAGGAGCTGGGCGTGCATGCCGGCCCACCAGAGCACGCCCACCGAGAGCACCAGGTAGGCGAGCAGGGCCACGTGGGTGGAGGCCGTCACCGCCACCACCCAGACCAGGCCCACGGGCGCCAGGGCGCCCACGAAGGAGCGCCGGTCCTCCACCGAGGCCACGCGGAGGGCCGCGAGGAGCAGGAGCAGGTGCCCCATGGGCCGCAGGGGTCCGATGGACCACCCGCCCGCGACCAGCACCACGGCGACGGCCGCCACGGCGAACAGGTTCTTCTGCGCCGCCGACAGACGCAGCGGCCGGCTGCCGGCGGCGGCGAACAGCGCCGCCGCCGCCGCACCCGCCCAGAAGGGAACACGCGTGATGCCCACGAAGGGCAGGGCCAGCAGCGACCAGGGCAGGAGCACCCCGGCCAGGCGGCGCAGACGGCGCTCCGTCGTCACGCCGCCACCCCCTCGGCATCGAGGCGGAGCGTCCGGCAGGTCCCGGGCACCGCCGGTGGCGGCCCCCCGGCGGCCTCGAGCTCCACCACGGCCAGCGGCGCCAGCAGGCGGCCGAGATCGCCCGGCCTGGCCGTCGGCGGTACCACCGCGGAACCGACCACCACGCCCACCGGCAGCCCCCGGCGGAGACGCTCCGCCACCGTCGTGGCGGCGACGCTCACCACCGTCTCGAACCGTTCCCGAACCCGGGTATCCTCGGGATGCGGCGAGCGCGGGTCCACCACCACGTAGAGCGGCTCGCCGCCGGCCGCCTCGCGCTCCACCGCGATCAGCCGCTGCTGGCGCGCCGTCTGCTTCCAGTGGATCTGCCGCCGCTCGTCACCGTCCCGGTACGTTCGCAGCTGCAGCACGTCGCCGGCGCGGGCGGCCCGGCGCATCCCGAACCCCTCGGTCTTTATGCCCAGGGCTTTCAGGGCCGCGGCGCCCCCGTCGAGCAGACGGGGGTACACGAGGGCTTCCACGGCCTCGCCGACCTGCTTGCTCTTGACGAAGAATCCCAGGGGCAGCACCACCTCGAGGCGCCACGGACCGACCGTGACCCGGCCCCGGCGCGGCGGGACGAAGCGGATGGTGCGCCGCCTCCGGCCGCGGCACGGCACGAAAGGCTCGAACAGCACCTCGCCGCCCCCGGCCTCGCGGAGGACGAGGCCGTACGCGGGAAAAAGCCGCGAGCCGTTTTCGATCTCCACCTCGACCAGGGCCGGCGTCTCGGCATGAAGCCGCCGGGGCAGCACGAAGTGCACGCTCACCCTGCCCAGGACCTGGCGCGACCACGTCCCCGAGAGGACGAAGCTCCCCATGGCGAGCCCGAGCATCAGGACGAGGGCGTTGTTGCCCGTGTTCACGGCGGCCAGGCCGAGCACCAGCATGGCGACGAGAAAGATCCCGCCCCAGCGGGTCAGGCGCAGCGAAAAGCCGGGAAACGGGTGACGGAGGCTCATCTCGTCCCGGGAAACAGCATCCCTCCCCGCTCCGTTCCCGCCGCGATCAGCGCGGCACCGGAACCTCGTCCACGATCGCCCGGATCGCGGCCCGCTCCCGCCGGCTGCGTTCCCACCCGTCGGCCAGGGCCGGCTCGGCGA
Organism: uncultured Thermoanaerobaculia bacterium; assembly: GCA_964644635.1. GTDB lineage: Bacteria > Acidobacteriota > Thermoanaerobaculia > Thermoanaerobaculales > Sulfomarinibacteraceae > CAZXXL01. Next base: position 10,732 of record CAZXXL010000081.1, read on the forward strand.
GAAGGACACGGTGGGCGAGCACCGGCTCGGCCGTGTCCTGGAGATCGTCCGGCGTCACGAAGTCCCGCCCGCGTACCAGGGCCAGGGCCTGGGCACAGCGGTGCCAGGCGATGGCGCCGCGGGTGGAGACGCCGACCGCGATGCCCGGGCGGTTCCGCGTGCGCACCACGATGTCGTGCAGGTACTCCTCCAGCGCCGGGGCCACGTGGATGCCGGGGACCTCGGCCTGGAGGGCACGCACCTCGGCCCTGCTGAGCACGGGCTCGACGGCGTCCAGCGTCGGCTCGGCGCCGCCCGAGCGGATCAGGGCGATCTCCTCCCGGCGTCCCGGGTAGCCCATGGAGAGCCGGAGCAGGAAACGGTCGAGCTGGGATTCCGGCAGCGGGAAGGTCCCCGTGGACTCCACCGGGTTCTGGGTCGCCACCACCAGGAACGGTTCCTCCAGGGGGTAACGCGTGCGCTCCACGGTGACCGCGTGCTCGCTCATCGCCTCCAGGAGCGCCGACTGGGTCCGTGGGGCGGCCCGGTTGATCTCGTCCGCAAGGACGACGTTGGCGAAGATCGGCCCCGGGATGAACTCGAAGTCCCCCCGCTGCTGGCGGAAGACCGAGATGCCGATGATGTCGGACGGGAGCGTATCCGACGTGAACTGGATGCGCTGGAACTCCAGCTGCAGGGAACGGGCGAGCGCCCGCGCCAGGGTCGTCTTTCCCACCCCGGGCACGTCCTCGATGAGCACGTGGCCGCGGGCGAGCAGGGCCGCGATCATCGCCTCGATGATCTCGTCCTTGCCCCGGATGACGCTGGCGACCCGCTCCCGCAGACGCTCGATCCGCTTCATTCATCCCTTCCGAGGGCCGCGGCCCCGCGGGCTCATCGCCCCGACTTCTCGCTGTAACTCACGGTCAGCTTCGTCTCGCCCTCCTTGTGGGTCACGAGAACGTTCACCGACCGTTGACCACCCTCCTGGACCGCGGTGACCGTGCCCACCTGGCGGGAGGCGCTGGTGGCCAGGCTCTTCTCGACCTTGAACCCGTTGGCCTTCAGCATGTTCGTGTAGAAGTCCACCACCTGGCCGGCGGTCGCCGAGGTCGTGAAGACGAAATTGCCGGTTCGCCGGGATCCACGCTCGGAGGTGAAGTGCATCCCCGGCTCGGCACCCGGGTAGACCGGCACCCACGCCGGCATCTTCACGGCCGTGGAGGCGCTCGATTCGCTCACCGTCGTGCCCTTCTCGTCGGTGATGCTGACGGTTCCACCCTGGCCGCCCTCCCCGCCCTTGATGGTGATCTTCGCCGTCTTGCCCTCCTCGCCGGCCTCGATGCTGATCTTGCCCCGCTCGACGTCCTTGAGGTTCAGGGTCACGGTCTTGCCGCTCTTCTTGTCCCGGACCGTGATCACGCCCTTGGCCTCGTCCACCTTTACCACCTCGAGGTCGGGGTTGAGCACCGCGATCATCTTGGAGGCCGCCAGGGTCGGGTTCTTCTTCCAGAGGGCCGGATCGAACCCCGCCTGTTTCACCTTGTGGGCCACGAACAGGCTCCCGGCGACGAGCACCACGATGACGATCAGTACCAGGATCCCGCACCCGATACCCACCCACGCAAGCGGGCTGAGGCCCTTCTTCTGCCGACCACCAGCGGCCTGCGGCGTTCCATTGGTCATGGCTCCGTCCTCCTTCCTTTCGCGATTCCATGATGTGGCTGTTGTCGCAAACAGCATACCACGCCGCCGTGACACCGGGCGGCGTGGCCGCCCGGTGTCACGGCGTCCCGAGCGAGGCCCCGCCAGGGAGTAGTGGGTAGCGCGCTCCAACGCTGTGAGGGATGGCCACGTCGCGTGCCTGCGGCACGCTCCTCGCCATGACAAAAGGGGAAAAGCGCAGCGCCCCGGGTTCCCCACCGCGACGGCGAAGGTCTCCCAAAGAACGGTCCTGCGGCGGGCGGAGGCGGGCGCGGAAGGAGGGCCGGGGCAATCCCGCTCCGGGCCGCGGAGAGGCCGA
>CAZXXL010000082.1:0-12577 GCA_964644635.1 uncultured Thermoanaerobaculia bacterium
AAAGCCGATAAATTCGCAGAAATCACACCCGCGATGTGCGGAAAGGGGGGCTAGCGCCTCGGGCGTTTCGCCATGGGCCGCCACGGTAATCCCAGCACCTGTCCAGAGGAGGTCACCCGAGTGGCGGGATGGGTACGGCCGGTGATATCGACTCCGAGATCTCTCCCCTTCCTTTCGTGTCTTCCCGGCTCCAGTCTCCGTCCTCACCCGGCGCAGCAGGAGAGCTGGCTGACGTCCCTGGTGAAGGTCTGGGCGGCGAGCTTGAGGCCCTCGACCATGGTCAGGTAAGGGAAGAGCTGGTTGGCCAGACGCTCGATGGTCATGCCGGCCGCGATGACGAGGGCCGCGGACTGGATGATCTCGCCGCCTTCGGCGGCCAGCACCTGGGCGCCGAGCAGGCGCCCGGACGATCGTTCGGCCACGAGCTTGATGAAGCCGCGGGTCTCGAAGTTGGCGAGGGCGCGCGGCACGGCCTCCAGCGGCAGGGTCCTGGATTCCGCCTCGATCCCCCGCTCGCGGGCCTCCCGCTCGTCGAGGCCGACGACGGCGACCTGGGGATCGGTGAACACAACCTCGGGGACGACGTCGAGCTGAAGGCGCGCGTCACCGCCGGTCATGTTGATGGCGGCCCGGGTGCCAGCCGCGGCGGCCACGTAGACGAACTGCGGCAGGGCGGTACAATCGCCGGCGGCGTAGATGCCCGGCGCCGAGGTCTCGAGCCGCTCGTTGACGATGACGGCCCCGCGCTCGTCCACCGCCACGCCGGCCGCCGCCAGGTCGAGCGGCGCGGTGTTGGGCCGCCTGCCGACGGCGAGGAGCAGGCGGTCGGCGGTGATGGTCTCGGCCCCCGCCGTGATGTGAAAGACGCCGCCGTCGTGGGTGACCCGCTCGGGAACCGTGTGTGTGACCACCCGGATTCCCTCGCTCCCGAAGGCCTCCTGCAGGCCCCGGCCCAGCTCGGGATCGAGACGGGAGAGCAGTGTCGAGCGGGCGATCACGGTCACCTCCGAGCCCAGGCGGCGGAACGCCTGGGCGAGCTCGGCGGCGACGAAAGAGCCCCCGAGAACCACCAGGTGCTGCGGCGTCTCGTCGGCCTCGAGCGCCTGGGTCGAGGTCCAGAAGGGCGTGTCCGCGAGCCCGGGGATGTCCGGCACGAAGGGCGCCGCGCCGGTGGCGATCAGGATCCGGTCCGGGCGCAGCTGGAGCGGCGGGGCGTCCGGGCGCTCGACGAGCAGCGTCTGGGGACCCGTGAAGCGCGCGAAGCCGCGCACGAGCTCGATGGCCGGATTGGCGGCGACGATGTCCTCGTACTTGGCGCGGCGCAGCTCGGCCACCCGCGCCGCCTGCTGGGCGGCGATGGCCGCGCGGTCGATGGCCGGCTCCGACCGGCCGATCCCTTCGAACGGGTGATGGCCGATGGTGTGGGCCACATGGGCCGCACGGAGCAGGATCTTCGAGGGCACGCAGCCGACGTTGACGCAGGTCCCGCCGATGGTGCCCGTCTCGATCATGGTCACCCGCGCGCCCTCCTCGGAGGCGCGGATGGCGCACGCGAACGCCGCCGATCCCGAGCCGACGATCGCGACGTGGATCGATCCCCCGCCGCCGCCGTGCACGGAAGGCGCCTCGGGGGGCGCGGGATCGGCACTGATGACGGCCGCCCGGTAGCCGGCCCGCTCCACGGCGGCGGCGAGACGGGCCGCCCCGACGTCCTCGGGAGCCTCGACCACGGCCGTCGCCTCCTCGAAGCTGACCGCCGCCTTCACGCCCGGAAGCCGTTCCAGGGAGCGAGCGATGCTCACCGCGCAGTGGTCACACGTCATTCCGGAAATCTCGAGCTTGATCGTCTTCGACATCACGGTCTCTCCTTCGTTCCAGGGTTCGTGGCGCTGCCGCCGGAGGCCGGCACCTCGCCGGTCACCTGGTATCCCGCCTTCGCGATGGCGGTCTCGATCTCCGTTTCGGAGACCTTGTTCGGGTCGTAGGCCACGGTGGCCTCACCCTTCTTGTAGCTCGCGTCGGCCTTCTCGACGCCGGGGAGCTTCTTCACACTGCCCTTGATCGCCGCCTCGCAGCCGGTGCACGACATGCCCTTGACCGCGAAGGTGGTGGTCACTGTCGACGCTTCGGCCCCCCGGGAGACTCCCGCCTTTCCAGCCGCCACCCCCTCGCCTCCAGATTCACTGCAGCCCGCCAGCAGGAGCCCTCCCGCCAGCGCCGCCCCCAATATGAACGGCCTCGATCCTCTCATGCTCATGACACACTCCCTCAGAACAGGTACACGGCGTAATACGGGAACCCCAGGGCGAGCGCGGAGATCACCGCCACCACCCAGAGGAGGATCCGCTGCCGCCTGCGGTTCGCCGGCACGGCGCACGCCTCGCCGGGCTTGCACTTCGGCTTGCGGTACGCCTGGTAGAAGCCGAGCCCGAGGAAACCCACGGTCAGCCCGATGAACAGCGGCCTGAACGGCTCGAGCCTGGCGGCCAACGCCACCGAGCCGAGGCCGAGAAAACCGAACGCCAGCGGGAGCACGCAGCAGGCCGAGGCCCCGATGGCCGTCAGCACCGCTCCGATTCCCAACGTTCCGACCTTCGCATCCGTCGCCACAACTTGCCTCCCTGGGGATCCGTGGGAAAGACTTCATCGTATCCCCCTCCCCTGGTCCCTGATATGCCAGACGGCGGAACCGGGTTACAGCGCCCGGGACGGCCGCCATGCTGGATCGCTGTACCGGGTAATGATACCCATTGAATCGACGGTTTGCAAGGTTGCTCAAGCCGTTGTGGAAAAAACTCTTGCCATCCCCATCCCGGGGATATATCATGGAAGCTACGGAGGTAATCATGGCCGACGATCCAACAACCGCGAACGCGACCTACCTGAACCAGGAGGCCGTCAAGGCGCTCGCCAACCGTCTCTCCCGAATGGAGGGCCACATCCGCTCCATCCGCCGCATGGTCGAGGAACACCGCTGCGCCGATGAGATCCTCCTCCAGGTCGCGGCGGTCCGCGCCGCCTTGAACGCCTTCGCCGCGGTGCTGCTCGAGCACGAGCTCGAGGCCTGCGTGACCACCTGCATGCCCGGCGAGCAGGAGGACCGCCTCTCCCGGGTCAGCAAGGCGCTCGCCGCGCTGCTCAAGCGGTCCTGAGCCCCGGACGCGCGGACCCGGCCGCGTTCCTCGCCCGCCCGCAGCCGGCGGGACCGGCCGGGCAATCTGTTACCATGCCTGGCGCCTGACGAGGCTGCCGAGGAGGTTGTATGCATATCTGCGTCGTGGGTACGGGGTACGTGGGCCTGGTGACCGGGTCCTGCCTGGCGGACTTCGGCATGGACGTCACCTGCGTCGACAAGGACGTGGCCAAGATCGAGATGCTGCAGCGGGGCGAGATCCCCATCTACGAGCCGGGCCTGGACACCCTCGTGGCCAAGAACGCCGCGGCGGGACGCCTGCACTTCACCACCGACCTGCCGGCCGCGGTGCGGCAGGCGCTGGCGATCTTCATCGCCGTCGGCACGCCGCCCAAGGAGGACGGCTCGGCGGACCTGTCGTACGTGGTCGAGGTCGCCCGAGCCATCGCCGAGCACATGAACGGGTACAAGGTGGTGGTGACCAAGTCCACGGTCCCCACGGGCACCGGCCAGCTCATCGAGAAGATCCTCGCCGAGAACAGCCGCGGCGAGCACGCGTTTTCCGTGGTGTCCAACCCCGAGTTCCTGCGCGAGGGCTCGGCCATCGAGGACTTCATGCGGCCCGACCGCGTGGTCATCGGTGCGCGCGACGCCCAGGCCATCGCCATCATGAAGGACATCTATTCGCCCCTCTACCTGATGGAGACGCCCTTCGTCATCACCAACGTCGAGTCGGCCGAGCTCATCAAGTACGCGTCGAACGCCTTCCTGGCCACCAAGATCACCTTCATCAACGAGGTGGCCGACCTGTGCGAGCGGCTGGGCGCCGACGTCCACCACGTGGCCAAGGGGATGGGCCTCGACCGGCGCATCGGGCCCAAGTTCCTGCACCCCGGCCCGGGGTACGGCGGCTCCTGCTTTCCCAAGGACACCCAGGCCCTGGCCGAGATCGCCCGCACCGCGGGACAGCCCTTCGAGATCGTGGAGACGGTGATCCGGGTCAACGAGCGGATCAAGAGCCGTTCCTTCGAGAAGGTACGCCGGGCGCTGGACGGCCGGATCGACGGCAAGACCATCGGCATCCTCGGCCTGTCGTTCAAGCCGGAGACCGACGACATGCGCGAGTCGCCGGCCCTTCCCCTGGTGCGGTCGCTGGTCGAGGAAGGCGCCCACGTGCGCGCCTTCGACCCGGCAGCGATGGACAACGCCAGGAAGCTGCTGCCGCCATCGGTCGAGTACGCGGCCAACGCCTACGAGGCGGCCGACGGGGCCGACGCCCTGGTGATCGTCACCGAGTGGAACCAGTTCCGCTCGCTGAATTTGGACCGCCTCCGCGAGCTGGTCAAGAACCCCGTCGTCATCGACCTGCGCAATGTGTACGACCCCGACAAGATGCGCGAGGCGGGCTTCGAGTACGACAGCGTCGGCCGGGCGGCCCAGGACCTCCCCCGGGGGTAGGTGTGGGCGACGAGGAGCGCGTCCGCCTCGATGTCTGGCTGGACGTGGCCTGCCTCTTCAAGACCCGCTCCCAGGCCCAAGCCGCCTGCAAGGGCGGCAAGATCCACGTCAACGGCGTCCGGGCCCGGCCCCAGCGCGCCGTCCGCCCCGGGGACGAGATCCGGATCTCCATGCCCGGCGGCTGGCACCGGATCGTCGTCGTGCGCGGCCTCGCCTCGACCCACGTTCCGAAGGCCGAGGCGCGAACCCTGTACGAGGATCACACCCCGCCCCCCAGCCCCGAGGAGATCGAGCTGCGCCGCCTGCAGAAGATGGCGCGTCCCCCGCGGCGGCCGCGCGGCGCCGGCGCGCCCAAGAAGAAGGAGCGGCGCCGCCTGCGCAGGATCAAGGAATGGCTGGAGTAGAATGAGAATCCACATCATGCCCGGCTTCGGGTGTGAAGGAGGAGAGGGGAATTGAGCTTTTCACCGTCCTGGGAGCTGCTCGTGTGCGGCGGTACCGTCCTCACGCTGGAGCCCGGCGCCGAGCCGATCCTCAACGGTGCCGTGGCCCTGGCCAAGGGGCGGATCGTGGCCGTCGGCCCGGCCGAGGACCTGCTCGAGCAGGGCCGCCAGAACAACGTGCTCGACGCCAGCGGATGCCTCATCCTGCCCGGGCTGGTGAACACCCACTCCCACCTGGCGATGACGCTGTTGCGCGGACTGGCCGACGACCTCCCGCTCAAGACCTGGCTCGAGAAGCACATCTGGCCGGCCGAGGCCGAGCACATGACCCGCGAGGCGGTTCGTGTCGGCACGCGCCTGGCGGCGGCCGAGCAGCTGCTGGCCGGCGTCACCACGACCACGGACATGTACTTCTTCGACGACGAGGTCGGTGACGTCCTGGCCGAGATCGGCATGCGCGCGGTGGTGGCGGAGTCGTTGCTCGACTTCGCCACGCCCCGTTGCTCCGGGCCGGACGAGATGATCGAGAAGCAGCGGGAGCTGATCGAGAAGTTCCGCGAGCATCCCCTGATCACCCCCTCAGTGGCCCCCCACTCCCCGTACACGGTCGGCGCCGCCAACCTGGTGCGCGAGGCCGAGCTGGCCGAGGAGTACGGGGTCCCCCTCCAGATCCACCTGGCGGAGACCCGCTGGGAGGTCGAGAAGCTGCTCGCCGACAAGGGCGTCTCGCCGGTCCGCTACCTCGCCGACCTCGGGGTCCTGTCGGAGAAGACCGTCGCCGCTCACTGCGTCCATCTGTCGCCGGAAGACATCGCCACCCTGGCCGAGCTCGAGGTGGGCGTCGCCCACAACCCGGTGAGCAACCTCAAGCTCGGCTCCGGCGTCGCACCCGTCCCGGCCCTGCTCGAGGCCGGCGTGAAGCTCGGCATCGGCACCGACGGCACGGCGTCCAACAACACCCTCGACGTCCTCCGGGACATGCAGGTGGCGGCGCTCCTGCACAAGGGCGTCTCCGGCGAGCCGACGGTGCTGCCCGCCGCCGAGGCGCTGCGCCTGGCCACCGTCGGCGGCGCGCAGGTGCTCGGCCTGGCGGACCGCATCGGCACCCTCGCCGAGGGCATGGAAGGCGATCTGATCTGCATCGACACCACCGGGGCCCACGCCACCCCGCTGTACGACCCCTTCTCCCACCTCGCCTACGCCGCCCGCTCCGCGGACGTCCGGCACGTTCTCGTCCAGGGGAAGATCCTGGTCAGGGACCGCAAGCTCCAGACCGTGGACCTCGACGAGACGCGGGGGAAGGCGGCCGAGATCGCCGCCAAGATCGCCGGGTAGTCTCCAGGCTACGGCTCCTGGCCCGCGGCCAGGCGCTGGATCATGGGCAGCAGCCACGACTTGTCCGGGACCTGCACCATGAAGCCGTTGATGAAGTAGGTCGGCGTGGCCATCACGCCCAGGTCCTGGGCCAGGCCGGTCTGCCGGTTGACGGCGTCGAGCGACGGCTTTTCGAGGAAGCACGCATCGAAGGCCCGCGGATCCAGGCCGTGGCCGGTGACGAAGTCCCTGGCCACGGGCGCCACCTGGGAGACCGTCATGTCCCGCTGCATGGAGTAGAACTGCTCCTTGAGCGGGATCAGCGCCGACGGTTGCTGCTTCGCCACGCACCAGGCCGCGGCGGCCGCCCGGAAGGCCCACGGATGAATCATGGTCAGCGGGAAGTTCACCATGCCGTGGCGCACGGTCCCGCCGAACTTGTCGAGCACCTCGCGGATCAGCGACCACCGCGCCTTGCAGGCCGGGCACTCGAAGTCCGAGAACTCGACGATCTCGACCCTCGGGTCTGCGCCCGGATGATCCCACATCACCAGCTTGTTCCCGTGCAGGAGCTTGCGCCGGTAGGCGACCGGGTCCTCGTCCAGCGGCAGCGGCGAGCCGATGACGATCCGGCGCGCGTCCGCCGTGAGGGCCGCGGGCCTCCGGTAGGTGCCGTAGCCGGTGCTGACCTCGAGAGTAAAAGGGGTCAGGGCGCCCGACGGACGCCCCGCCGTGTCCCAGATCACCCTGGCGTCGAGCCGCAGGCTGCGGCGCAGGGCATCGGGCAGGAAGGCCTTGAGAAAGCCGGCGACATCCGAGGATCCGGCGGGCAGCTGGGGCAGGAGGCCGACCGTCCCGAGCCACGCCGTCCTGGCCACCTCGTCGATCACCCAGGTGGAGGTCGTCGAAAGGAAGCGGTTCTCGCACTTTCGCTCCACGGCCACGATGCGGTAGCTGCCCGACGGCGTCATCACCCGCTTCTCCTGGACGATGGTGAAGGTGGACCCCGGGTACCAGGCCGACGCCCGCTCCACGAAGTGAAGCAGCTTCCGGCCCTGGGGCGGCAGGGTGCGGCCCTGGGCCGCCGCCGCATGCCCCGCCTCACCGGCGCTCACCGCGAGCGCCGCCGTCAACAACAGGCCGACGTGAACGTGTCTCCTCCGCATCGCTCCCCCCGGGCCGCACCGGCCCCTTCGATCGTGTTCTCGAAACGCGCGCGCATGCACGGGCTCAGGCGCCCGTCTCGTCCGCGGCCTCCGGTTCACCTCCCGGCAAGAGTCCGAGCTTGCCGCGCAGGGCCACCTCGATCTTCTCGGCCACCTCGGCGTTCTCCTTCAAGAAAGCGCGCGCCGCCTCGCGGCCCTGGCCGAGCCTGAGATCCCCGTACGAGTACCAGGAGCCCGATTTCTGCACCAGGCGGTGCTCGACGCCCAGGTCGAGGAGCTCGCCGGTCTTCGAGATCCCCTCCCCGTACATGATGTCGAACTCGGCGATCTTGAAGGGCGCCGCCACCTTGTTCTTGACCACCTTGACCTTGGTCCGGTTGCCGACCACCTGGTCGCCCTGCTTGATGGAGGCGATCCTGCGGATGTCGATCCGGATCGTGGAGTAGAACTTCAACGCCCGGCCGCCGGTGGTGGTCTCCGGGTTGCCGAACATGACGCCGATCTTCATCCGGACCTGGTTGATGAAGATGAGGCAGGTGTTGGACTTGGACACGATGGCGGCGAGCTTGCGCAGGGCCTGGGACATCAGCCGCGCCTGCAGGCCCATCTGGGCGTCGCCCATGTCGCCCTCGAGCTCCGCCCGCGGCACCAGGGCCGCCACCGAGTCGATGACGATGACGTCCACCGAGCCGGAGCGGATCAGGGTCTCGGCGATCTCCAGGGCCTGCTCACCGAAGTCCGGCTGGGAGACCAGCAGGTCGTCGAGGTTGACGCCCAGGTTCTCGGCGTACTCCGGGTCCAGGGCGTGCTCGGCGTCGATGAACGCCGCCAGCCCGCCGGCCTTCTGCGCGTTGGCGATGATGTGCAACGCCAGGGTCGTCTTCCCGGAGGACTCCGGGCCGTAGATCTCGATGACCCGCCCCCGCGGCACGCCGCCCACGCCGAGCGCGGCGTCCAGGGTGATCGAGCCGGTGGGGATCACATTGACGCTGATGGCCGGCTGCTCGCCGAGCCGCATGATGGAGCCCTTGCCGAACTGCCTTTCGATCTGGCCGATGGCGGTCTCCAACGCCTTCATTTTTTCCGGATTCGCGTTCATGACTCTCCTCCTGCGGGAACCGCAGCGTGGTGGGGCACTCCCATCCTAGGACCGGCGCCGGGGCCCGTCAAGCCCGCCCGGGACCCGCGCGCCGGGCGAAAGTCCACGTCCAGGAGCACGATGCCGAGATCGCGGCGGTCCCGGCCGGCGCCGGCGGCGGCCGGGTTGTAGGGCCGGCAGGCCAGCTCGAGACGGACCTCGCCGCCGCGGACGTCGCCGTCCTGGAGGCGGAGATGGACGATGGAGGGCCCGGGCCCGAGGCCGCTGAAGCGGCCGAGCACGCGGCCTCCGCTCGAGATGGCGAGGCCGGGATCGGTGGGCCGGGGCGCGACCACCCGCAGCAGCACATCGCCCGCACCGGCCGGGAGCGTCAGCACCGCCCGCGGGCGGAGCCAGCACCCGCGCCCGATGCCCGGGAATGTCTCCGCCGGGTAACCGCCCTCGAGCCCGATCCGCAGCCGGCGGCGCTCGGCGGGCGTCGCGACCGGGCCCCGCCACGGCACCCCCGGGCCCACTGTGGTGATAGCGAAGAGCTGCACCGCCAGCGGCCGGGAATCGCCGTGCCCGGGCGGGTAGACCGCGCCGCGGGCGAAGACGATCCGGTTCGGCCGCACCGAGCGCAACGCCGCGGGCGCGATCCAGCGGACGAACCGCCCGGACCCGCCCCCGATCTCGGCGACGACACCGCCGTTGCAGCGCACCTCGAGCGGCGCATCACCGCGCGCCGGCGCCGCCTCGAGGCGGATCCAGGTTCCGGCCGGAAGCGGCGGCAGGATCAGGCCCGCGCCGGCCGACCCCCACATGAACCGCCCGCCGCCGGGGCCGCGCTCCGGGAGCCACCAGCGGCCCACCGGAAGCGGCGGTTTCTCGATCACCGCGGCATCGAGGAAACGGCCCTGGGTGAAGGGCTCCAGCCGCCGGGAGACCCCCCGCCGGCGCCAGATCCTCCCGGTCAGCGAGCCCAGGTACCAGCCGGGGTGGTCGGTCACCACCAGGTAGGACCGGCCGACGCCGGCGAAGGTCTCGGGAGACCACGGCGAGAGAGCCAGCCGCGGCCGGGCGGCGGGGGCGCCGCCGCCCATCACGTGGCTCAGGAAGTCGGCGAACGGGTAGAGGCCGGCCTCGGCGATCACGTCCTCGCCCTCCCGCCGGGCGGTCTGCATGCCCGCCTCCACCGCCGCCCAGCCCGGCAGCTTCGCCGCGTGCTGCTCGACGAGGAGCGGGTAGCTCCCGATACCCGCCGCCAGCGCCGCCGCGCCCAGGCCCGCCACCGCCCCGGCCGGCGGGAGCAGGGCCGCCACGGCGCCGGCGACCAGCGGCGCCGCGGCCAGCTGCACGGGCACCGCGTAGCGGGTGTAGGTCCGGTTCTGGAGGAACACGAGCTGGAGAATCGTCACCGCCAGCACGCCGGCGTAGAGGGTGGCGCCCGCCCGGCTCCGCCGCCGCGCCCACACGAGCAGGCCGCCGGCCCCCAGGAGGGCGAGAGCCGCCGCCCACACCGGGCCGCCGACGCCCCTGACCAGCCCCAGCTCGAGCAGCCCCCCGGCGTTACGCGCGAGGTTGTGGGCGTGGGTGGCGGCGTGCACCGCGAAGGCGTGGAGGAAGGGACCCGGACCGCCCTCCCGGTGGACCATCCATGCCATCGAGCCGAGAATGCCGGCGAGCCCGATCACCGTCCCGGGCGCGAGCCGCCGCACCGGGCGGACCGTCCACACGCCGCCCAGCCACAGCAGGCCGAGGCCGGGCAGCAGGATCGGGCGGATCAGGAACGCCGCCGCCACGCAGACCGAGAACGCCGTCGCCCGCCAGCCGTCGAGCCCGCCCGCCAGCAGGGCCGCCGCCAGCAGGGCGAAGGTGGCCGCCGGGGTCGAGGAGAACCCGCGCACCGCGTGCAGCCACGGCCCCGGCAGCAGGAGCACGCACAGGGCCGCCGCGGCGGCCGCCGGCGGCGGCGCGATCTTCCGGCCGAGGGCGGCCAGCGGCCACAGGGCGAGCACCGACAGCAGCGACGACGCCAGCTGCAGCGCGCCCAGCGGCGTCGGCGCCAGTTTCCAGAAGAGGTGGCCGATCCAGATCCAGAGTGGAAAACCGGGCGGCTGCGGGTAATGGGCGGCCAGGCTGAAGTAGAAGATCCCGTTGGCGAAGAGCGTCTCGTCCCACTCCCAGGGGCCCGAGGGCAGCAGCGCGAGGCGCGACCACAGGAGGAGGCCGGCCGCGGCGGCGGTCAGCGCCGCGTCCGGCCACCGTCTCTTCAACCCGAAGAGCAGCAGCGCCCCGGACCAGTCCGTGCGGCCCGCCGCACGCCCAACGTTCCCCATGACCGCTACTTTACCCCGTCCGAAGGCGCCGGCGGCGGCCCGTTCCTGTGGTAGGGTAAAGGTGAGCGCCCGGCAGGGCGAAAGGGTGGCGGCATGAAGAACCAACCTGGGCCGGACACAGGGGCCGCGGGGCGGACGCGGAGGTTTCGCGGACGGGAGCGAAAAGTACGATGAGCACGGCGCCCGACTATCTGATCTGCCTCGAATGTGAGAGCCCGGTGTACACGTTCGAGTGGGAGGAGGGCCACGTCAAGGAGGCCTTCTGCACGGTGTGCGGCAACGAGGACCCGGCCCAGTTCGCCACCGAGGAGGAGCTCGAAGAGATGGCCCTGGACGAGCGCTTCAACCGCCGCGGAACGCCATGAACCGGCCCGGCCGGGCCCGGTGCCCTGGATCTTGCAACGGAGGCGCGCTGACATGATCCCCATCGTCATGGCCGGCGGATTCGGCACCCGAATCCGGCCGCTCTCGGCCAACATCCCCAAGCCCATGCTGCCGGTGGTCAACCGGCCCATCCTCGAACACGTTCTCAACCTGCTCACCAAGCACGGCCTCACCGAGGCGGTGCTCCTGCTCTACCACCAGCCCGACACCATCAAGGAGTACTTCGGCGACGGGTCCCGCTGCGGGATGAAGCTGCACTACTACACGGCCGACGCGGACTACGGGACGGCCGGGGCCGTGAAGCGGGGCTCCCGCCTGGTGGACAGCGACGACTACCTGGTGCTCTCCGGGGACGTGCTCTGCGACTTCGATCTCGGCGCCATCATCGCCGCCCACCGGGACGCCGGCGCCGATGCCACGATCACCCTCACCCGGGTGGCCAACCCGCTCCAGTTCGGCATCGTCATCACCGCGCCGGACGGCCGGGTCACCCGCTTCCTGGAAAAGCCCACCTGGGGCGAGGTCTTCTCGGACACCATCAACACCGGTCTTTATGTGGTCGGGCGGCAGGTGCTCGACGAGATCCCGGACGAGGGCTCCACGGATTTCTCCAAGGATCTCTTCCCCAAGCTCCTGGCCGACGGCAGGGCGCTTTACGGCACCATCCAGCAGGGGTACTGGCGCGACATCGGCGACCCCGACTCCTACCTCGCCGCCCACCGCGACATCTGCGAGGGCAAGGTGACGTCCATCGAGGTCCCCGGCGAGCCCATGAATCTGCTCGGACGCGACGTCCGGGTGGAGGGAAGGACGGCCCTCGAGGACGTCGAGCTGCGGGGCACCGTGGTCGTCGGGCGCAGCGCCGCCATCGCGCCCGGCGCCCGCCTGGAGAACACCATCGTCGGTCCCGGAGCCCGGATCGGCGCCCACGCCGATCTCCGCAACGCCGTCATCTGGGGCGACGCGCTCATCGGCGAGCACGCCCGGGTGGAGACGGCCGTCGTCTGCGAGGGCGCCGTGATCGGCCCGTCGTCCATCCTCGAGCCGGGCTCGGTGGTCGGCGACTACTCCCAGCTCGGCCGCGAGGTCCGGGTCAAGGAGGGTGTGAAGATCTGGCCGCGCAAGGTCGTCGAGGATTTCGCGGTCGTCCACACCAACATGGTCTGGGCCACCCGCTGGCGCACCTCGGCCTTCGAGGAGTCCGCGGTCACCGGCCTGACCAATTACGAGCTGACCCCCGAGGTCGCCGCCAAGCTCGGCGC
>CAZXXL010000083.1:0-12555 GCA_964644635.1 uncultured Thermoanaerobaculia bacterium
CGCCGGTCGGCCCGGCGGGCAGCGACCCCCCGGGCGACCCCGCCCCGAGTCGCGCGGCCGCCCACCCGGGCACGCGGACGGCGGCGGCGTCCCCGGCGGCGGCCGCCTCGGCGGCGGACAGCACCTCCGGCACCCGCCGCCTCGGGCCGCCTTCGGTCTCCAACGTCCAGGTCAGCCGCTGGCCCGGGCCCCGCCCGCCGCGCGCCACGAAGCCGCCGGCGGCGGCCGTCCGCGAGGCCGGCCGCCCCAGCGTCCAGACACCCAGGAACCGCCCGCTGGGGATCTCGAAGACCGCCCGCGGCACCTCGACCTCCGGGGCGACGACCCGGCCCGCGCCGGTGAGCTCGTCGAGACCCTCCTCGAGGTCCCGGCCCGAGATCGCGGCCCCCGCCGTGACCTCCAGGGACCCGAGGGCGACGCCGTCGCCGGGCAGGACCTCCCCGGCCCCGAGGACGTCTCCCGCCGCCCGGGCGGCCCGCTCCGGCGAGACCCCGGGCAGGGCCGCGGCCCGGGCGCCGATGACGACGGCCCGTGTGCCGGCGGCCTCCGCCACGGCGTGGAGGAAGCCGGCCAGCGCCTCGTCCCCGAGTTGCCGGCGCCACAGCTCGGGGCGGCGCACAGCGAGAATCGTCCACCGCCCGGGGGCGCCGGACAGCACGATGGCGGCGGCCTCCGCCGGCAGGCTCGGCGGCGGCTCGGGCGCCCCGTCCGCGGCCACGAAAGCCTCGTGCATCCGGGCCGAGGATGGCGGCAGGTCGAGCGCCCCGCCCACGCCGGCCCGAATCACCGCCACCAGGCCGTCCCCGGACGCCACCGCCGCGACGCTCCGCCGCCGCACCGCCCGCGGGCGCGCGAGGAAATCCTGAAGCCAGGCCCCGCCGGCGCCCTCCACGGCCAGGCACGGCGGCTCGGGCGCCCCGTCCGCGGCCGCCGTCCGGGCCGTGGCCAGCAGGGCGCGCTCGAGGGCCGGCGGCGGCGAGCCAAGGACGTCCATCAGCCGTCCGGGGCGATGGCGAAGCCCACCGGCGGATCCCCCGGCGGATCGTCCGTCACCTGGACCTCGTCCACCCGGGCCCAGGACGGCCCCCGGCGGAGCAGCGCCTCGAGCGCGGACAGGGCGGACGGCGTGGCCCAGGCCAGGACCTCGACCCGGCCGTCGCGCCGGTTGCGCACCCATCCCCGGAGGCCGAGCTCCGCCGCGTGCCGCCAGACGAAGGCCCGAAAGCCCACGCCCTGCACCCGGCCGCGGATCAGGAACCGCCGTCCCCTGAGCCCTTCATCCCGCATCCCGCTCCTCCGCTTCGGCAGAGGCGTGGGCCCGCCGCCCGATGTGATGGACCAGCCAGAAACCCGCCACGCCCAGCACCGCGAGGCCGATGGAGAGCCAGTTGAACTGCTCGTAGAGGAAGTTCTTGATCGCCGCGCCGAAGAAAAAGAGCAGGATGCCCTCGACCATGAAGCGGAAGCCGCGCGACACCAGGGACGCGAGCATGAAGACGCGGAAGTTGATCTTGAAGGCGCCGCCGCCGATGGTGAACACCTTGTACGGGATCGGCGTCAGGCCGGCGATGCCGGTGGCCCAGGCGTTGTAGCGGTCGTACAGGCGCTCGACCGCGGCCACCTTGGCCTGGTTGAAGACCCGGTAGAGGATCGGCCGCCCACCGTACAGGCCGATGGTGTAGCCGAAGGAGCCGCCGATCACGCTGCCCAGCGTGCAGATGACGCCGTACCAGATCGCGCGCTCCGGGTTGACGACGCCGAGGGTGATCAGCAGCGTGTCCGGCGGGACGGGGAAGAACGAGCTCTCCGCGAAGGCGAGGGCGAAGAGCCACCACCCCGGGTGGGGCGACGCGGCGACGGCGTCGATCCAGGCGAAGAGTTTCTCCTTCAATCCCGGCCCTCCTCCCAGCCGTGCCTGCCGATCAACGGCACGAAGCACGCCCCCTCGATCTCCCAGCGCCGCGTCCGGCTCCCGTGCCGCTCCACGACCACGAGCACCTGCCGGTTGAGCGGTCCCACCGGAACCACCAGCCGCCCGCCGTCGGCGAGCTGCTCGACCAGGGGCGCCGGCACCTCCGGGGCGCCGGCCGTCACCAGGATGGCGTCGAAGGGGGCCTGGGCGCGCCAGCCGAGGGTCCCGTCCATCACCTTGACGCTGACGTTCTCGACGCCGAGGGCGTCCAGCCGCCGCTTGGCCTCGCGGGCGAGGGCGGGGATGCGCTCCACCGAGAAGACGAAGCGCCCCAGCCGGGCGAGCACGGCGGCCTGGTAGCCGGAGCCCGTCCCCACCTCGAGCACCCGTGCGTCCGGGCCCACCCGCGCCCCCTGGGTCATCAGGGCCACCACCCGCGGCTGGGAGATGGTCTGGCCCTGGCCGATGTTGATCGAGACGTTCTCGGCGTAGGCCTGCTGCCGCCACTCCGGCGGCACGAAGAGGTGACGGGGAACCGACGCCATCGCGTCGAGGACGCGGCGGTCGGTGACGCCGGACCGCCGGAGCGCCTCCACCATGCGCCGGCGCTGGTAGGCGAACCCGTCAGGCATGCTCGATCTCCCGCACCGCCCACGGCGGCGGGTCGAGGCGGAGGTCGGACAGGAAGGAGGACGCCGTCATGTCCAGGTGGAGGGGGGTCACCGAGATGTAGCCGCCGTGCACGGTCGGGAAGTCCGTGCCCGGCACCGCCTCCCAGAGGGGCTCGCCGCCGCCGATCCAGAAGATCGGCCGCCCGCGGGGATCCTCGGCCGCGATCACCCCCTCGGTGTAGCGCCGGTTGCCGAGCCGGGTCAGGCGCACGCCCCGGGGACGGCCCACCGGGCAGTTGACGTTGAGCAACGTGCTCGGAGGCAGCCCGTTCTCCAGCACCCAGGCGGCCACCCGGCGGGCGAAATCCGCCGCCGGATGGAACGAGAAGCCCTCGCCCACCTGCTGGGAGACCGCGATCCCGGGCACCCCGAGAATGACGCCCTCGAAGGCGGCCGACACGGTGCCCGAGTAGTGCACGTCGACGCCCATGTTGACGCCGAAATTGATCCCCGAGACCACGATGTCCGGCGGCGAGTCCGCCATCAGCGAGCCCACGGCCAGGGTCACGCAGTCGGTGGGCGTCCCGTCCACGGCGAAGCGGTGCCGGCCCAGCCGCTCGATCCGCAGCGGCCGGTGCAGCGTCAGGGCGTGGGACACCGCCGACTGCTCCCGGTTGGGCGCCACCACCCAGACCTCGCCCAGGCTCTCCAGCGTGTCGGCCAGAACCTGGATGCCCTCGGAGGTGTAGCCGTCGTCGTTGGTCACGAGGATGCGGGGTCGCTCCTGCATGCCCGGATTATCCCAGATTTCCCGGCCCCCGGACGGGACACGGCTTCCAGCGACCGGGGAGACCCGCGCCCCGGGGCCGCAGCGTGCTTTCGAGCCGTCGGGGATCACCACGTCGCCCGGATACGCCGGGCTCCTCACGACGACAAGAAAAAGGACTTTCCCCTGTCATGGCGAGGAGCGTGCCGAAGGCGCGCGACGTGGCCATCCCTGACAGCGTTGGAGCCCGCTACGACGTTTTCCGCGAGGGGGTCCAATCGTGAGGGGATTGCTTCGTCGCTTCGCTCCTCGCAATGACAAGGCGGGGGCGGTCTCGGAAATACGGAGAAGGTCCAGGTCGACACCCCTTGACACGGAGCGCACGAGGATTCATACTGAATTTGGGTTTGAAATACAAACTAGTTTGAAAGGAGCCGCACCATGAACGACACCATCCAGGCCACCCGCAGAAAGGTTCGCCGCTACTGGACGGACGACGGCCTTCCCGACCTCTACCTCGGACTGGGCTTCGCCCTATACGGCCTGCTCTCCTGGTGGGCCGTCACGCAGTCGGCCCGCTGGGTGGTCTTCCTGCAATCGCTCTTCCTGCCGGTGTGGATCGGGCTCGGCTCTCTCGCGCTCCGGAGCCTCAAGGAACGCGTCACCTACCCGCGGACCGGCTACGTGCGCTACGCGGATCCCCCGCGGAGGAGAACCGCACGGCGCATCATGACGGCCCTGGCCCTGGGAGCCGTGCTCGCCCTCGTCCTGTTGGCCCAGGTCGCCTTGAAACGCGGTCCGGCGGCCGACGCCGCCTTCGCCTGGCTGCTGCCGGTCCTCTTCTTCCTCGGCCTGGGCGCCGTGGCGTGGCACCAGGGCTCCACTCGCTACGCTCTTTACGCCCTGGTGGCGATCGCCGTCGGAGCCACCGCGGCGGCGGGGCTCGACGGCCTCGCCGCCATGGACCGGCGGGCGGTGCTCTGGGGCGTGCCGCTCTTCCTGATCCTGGGCGCCGTCATGTCGCTCGGGGGCACCTGGCGCCTGGTGCGATACCTGCACCGCCACCCGCAACCCGGGGAGGCGGCATGAGCGAGACTCCCCTGCCGCGGATCGACACCGTCATTCACGCGCCGGCCCGGCTGAAGATCGTCGCCGTGCTGTCGCTGCTCGAGGAGGCCGATTTCCTCTACCTCCTGCACGCCACTCAGCTGACCAAGGGCAACCTCTCCACCCACCTGAGCAAGCTGGAGGAGGCCGGCTACGTGGAGATCGAGAAGACCTATCGCGGCAAGCGCCCCCTCACCCTCTGCCGCCTGACCGCAGCCGGCCGGGAAGCCTTCGCACGCTACCGCCGGGAGATGCTGGGCTTCCTCGGCCGTGCCGCGCCCTGATACGGCGGGCCGGCCGATCGCGGAGCCACGGCCCGCGCACGCCTTCTCCAACGATCCGTGGACCCGGCGCCGTTCCCGGCGCGCGCTCCCGGTTCCGGTATGATGCCGGCGGAAGGAAGGATGCCCGAGACCGATACCCACGCCGAGGCTTTGAGGGAGTTGCGCGCCCTGCTGCGGGAGGGAGAGGAGGAGGCCCTGCGCATCTTCCTCCAGCTGGTGCGCCCCGAGGACATCGCGGACTGGCTGGACGAGCTGGGTACCGAGGAGCGCCGGCGCATCCTGGCGGCCCTGGACAACGAGGCCGCCGGAACCGTTCTCTTCGACGCCACCCCCTCCATCCGCGCCGAGCTCCTGGACGAGCTCTCTTCGGAGCAGCTCGCCCGCATCGCGGAGACCATGCCGCCCGACGAGGCCGCCGATCTCATCGGCGAGCTCGAGGAGGAGGAGGGCGAGCGGGTCCTCCACCACATCGCCGAGGAGGACGAGCGGGTCCTGCGCGATCTGCTGGAGTACGACGAGGAGTCGGCCGGCGGCATCATGAACCCCAACGTGGTGGCGCTTTCCCGCGACGCCACCGTGGACGATGCCATCCAGGTCCTCCGCACCATTGGCGACGACGCGGTGACCGCCGCGGTCTACGTGGTGGACGAGCGGGGCCGGCTCGAGGGCCTGGTCCGCCTCCGCCACCTGGTCACGGCCCGGCCCGGCGCCCGGCTCGGCGAAATCATGGAGACGGACGTCATCTCCGTGCCCATCGAGGCCGACCGGGAGGAGGTCGCCGACCTGGTCGAGAAGTACGACTTCCTCGCCATCCCGGTGGTGGACGCCGACAACCGGCTGCTGGGGGCGGTCAGCGTCGACGACGTCATCGACGTCATCGAGGAGGAGGCCTCGGAGGACATCTACAAGATGGCCGGCTCCTCCTGGGCCGAGGAGGAGTCCGAGTCGATCCTGCATACCGCCCGCTACCGGCTCCCGTGGCTCCTCATCTGCCTGGCGGGCACCCAGCTCTCGACGACCGTCATGTCGCTGTTCTCCCACCGGGTGCCGCTCTTCGAGCAGATCTCGATCTTCACCCCGGCCATCATGGCCATGGGCGGCAACACTTCCCTCCAGTCGTCCACCACCACGGTCCGCCGCCTCGCCCTCGACACGCTCCCCAAGCACCGCTACCCCGTGCACGTGGCGCGGGAGATCCTCACCGCGCTGGTCATGGGGGTGGCCTGCGGTGCGGTGGAGTCCGGCGTGGCCCTCCTGCTGGGGCACGATCCGATGGTGGGCCTGGCGGTGGGGATCGCGATGGCCATGGGCATGTCCGCCGCCTCCCTGCTCGGGGCCTCGATGCCCTTGATCCTCGACATCTTCGGCATCGATCCCGCCGTGGCCTCGGGACCGCTGGTCTCCACCATCAACGACTCCCTCGGCCTTTCCATCTACTTCACCGTCGCCACCATCATCCTCCTGCGCTTCGGCTGAACGGCGACCGTTCCGGCGCCGGGCCGCCCGTGACCGGGGGATCGTCTTGCCCCCGGCGGGCGGGTGTGGAATCCTACGCGGGCCGGCCGGCGAGCCGGCCCGACCGGAGGGTTTGATGCACACCATCGACTTCGAGGCCGTGGACGAGCTGCTGCGGGCCGTTCGCACGGACGGCCGCGAACGCCTGTTCGAGCACGAGTGTTACGAGCTCCTTGCCCGGGCCGGGATTCCCGGCGTGCCGGCGACCGTCTTCCTGCCCCCCGGCGCCGCGCCCTCGCCCGGCGATCTCGACGCCCTGCCCACGGATCGCGTGGTGCTCAAGATCGTCTCGCCCGACATCGTCCACAAGACCGACGTCGGCGGCGTGCGCGTGGTCGCCAGGCGTCCGGCGGAGGTGGCCGAGGCCGCCCTCCGGATGCTCGAGGAGGTGCCGGCCGCCCACGCCGGCTTCCTCGAACACCACGGCGGGCCGCTCCCGGAAGCCCTCGCCGGCCTCGAGGGGGGCGCCCTCGTCGAGGCCGTCCGCTCCCGCATCGCCGGCGTCCTGGTGTGCTCCTTCGTCGCCGCCGACGACGCCGGGTTCGCGGGCGAGCTCTTCGTCGGGCTGCGGGACACGGCGGAGTTCGGGCCGGTGCTCTCGGCCGGTCTCGGCGGCACCGAGATGGAGCTTCTCGCCCGGGTGGCGTACCCGGGCACGGCGGTGGCCATCGCCCCCACCGGCCTCGTGGACGGCGAGGCGTTCCTCGAGGTCTTCCGCTCCACCCTCAGCTACCGCCGCCTGGCCGGAAAGCTGCGGGCCGGCTCCCGCCTGGTGGACGACCGGACGCTGGCGGACCTCTTCCAGGCCTTCATCGACCTCGGGAACCGCTATGCCGGCGCCGCGGACCGGGGCGTCCGCATCGCCGAGCTCGAGGTCAACCCGTTCGTGATCGCGGGCGGCAGACCGGTGGCCCTCGACGGCGCCTGCACCCTCGGCGAGCCGCGCCGGCGGTCGGCGCCGCGCCCGGTGGAGAAGATCGGCCGCCTGCTCCGCCCCCGGTCGGCCGCCGTGATCGGCGTCTCGGCGAGCTCCATGAACATGGGCCGGATCATCCTCCGCAACATGGTCGCGGCGGGATTCCCGTCGGAGCGCCTGACGGTGATCCGGCCCGGGACCGACGAGATCGACGGTATCCGCTGCGTCGGCGCCATCGCCGAGCTGCCGGAGAAGGTCGACCTCCTGGTGGTGGCGGTGAACGCGGCCCAGGTGCCCGCCATCGTGACCGAGACCATCGAGCACGACCGGGCCGAGGCGGTGATCCTGATCCCCGGCGGGCTCGGCGAGAAGGAGGGCAGCCAGGAGGTGGCGCGATCGCTGCACGAGGCCATCGCGCGCGCGCACGGCCGGCCGGGGGGCGGGCCCGTGTTCCTGGGCGGCAACTCCCTGGGCGTGATCTCCCACCCCGGCCGCTACGACACCATGTTCATCCCCGAGAGCAAGCTCCCGAAGTCCCGCGGCGACCACCCGCGGCGCACGGCCTTCGTCTCCCAGTCCGGAGCGTTCATCATCGCCAACCTGAGCCGGATGCCGTGGCTCGACCCGGCGTTCGCCCTCAGCATCGGCAACCAGATCGACCTCACCGCCGCCGACCTGCTGGCCCACCTCGCCGACGAGCCCGGGATCGAGGTCATCGCGGCCTACATGGAGGGCTTCCAGCCGGGCGACGGCCTGCGCTTCGCCCGCGCGGTCCGGCGGGCGGTGGCGCACGGCAAGGACGTCGTCTTCTACAAGGCCGGCCGCACCGCGGAGGGCCGCTCCGCCACCGCCGGCCACACGGCCAGCGTGG
Organism: uncultured Thermoanaerobaculia bacterium; assembly: GCA_964644635.1. Taxonomy (GTDB): domain Bacteria; phylum Acidobacteriota; class Thermoanaerobaculia; order Thermoanaerobaculales; family Sulfomarinibacteraceae; genus CAZXXL01. The sequence continues at coordinate 7,983 of CAZXXL010000083.1, forward strand.
CCGGCGACTACGCCGTCTGCGAGGCCGCCCTCAACGAGGCGGGCGCCCTGGTGGCGCGGACCTTCGACGAGTTTTCCGACCTCCTCCAGCTGGCGGTCCGGCTGGCCGGGAAGCGGGTCCGGGGTGACCGACTGGCGGCCATGTCCAACGCCGGGTTCGAGTCGGTGGGGATGGCCGATTCCATCCACCACCCCGGCGCCCATCTCACCCTCGCCGCCTTCTCCCCCGCCACGGCCGCGCGGCTCGAGGAGCTGCTCGCCCGCCACCGGCTGCAGGGCCTGGTGGACGTCAAGAATCCGTTCGACGTGACCCCCATGGCGACCGACGAGGCCTTCGCCGAGCTGGCCGGCGCGCTGCTCGCCGACGAGGGCGTGGACGCCGCCGTGGTCGGGGTCGTGCCCCTGACGCCGGCCATGCAGACCCTGCCGCCCGGCCCCGGCCACACCGAGGATGTCGGCGCCCCGGCGGCCGTCGCCGCCCGCCTGGTGGAGCTGGCCGCGGCCCAGGACAAGCCCTTGGTGGCGGTCGTGGACTCGGGCGCGCTCTTCGATCCGCTTGCCGGCACCCTCGCCGAGGGCGGCCTGCCCGTCTTCCGCGCCGCCGACCGCGCGGTCCGGGCCCTGGCCAGGTGGATCGCCGTCACGCGCCGAAACCAGGACCGCCGGCAGGGCGCCCGCTGACGCCGGCCCGTGGTCGCCGCAACCTGCTACACTGCGAACGCTGTCTCCTGGAGGATGCATTGAAGCGATGGTCCCAGGGTTCCTTCATCGCCAGGGGTGGAGCGGTCATGCTCGTCTGCGCGCTCACGGCCCTTCTCAACCTGCTGGCCGGCAGCTTCGACCTCGGGTTCGAGCACGGGGTGGCGCTGATCTTCCCCGCCTCGGCGGTCGCCGCGCTGGGCGGCATCCTGCTTGGCTGGTGGGGCGTGCTCGCGGTGGCGGCCGGTTACCTCCTGACGCCCTGGGGAATGGCCGCCGGACCCGGGCGCATCGTCTTCTTCACCGCCACGGGAGCGCTTCAGGCCGCCATCCCCGCGGCGGCCCGCCTGGATGAATCGGGCCGGACCTCGCGGCGGGTGCTGCGTCTCGTCCTGTACGCCGTCGTCCTCAACACCCTGGTTTCGGCCCTGGTCGGCGTCGGCGGGATCGCCCGCTGGGCCGATCCGCCCCTCGGGACCCGCGACCTCGCCCTGTCCCTGGTCACCTGGTTCCTCGGCGACGCCACGGCGATCGTGGTCGTTGCCCTGCCGGCGCTTCTCTTCATCAGGCCGCAGCTCCTCATGGCCGAGGAGGAGATCCGGTTCTTCAGGGCCTGGCTGGCCAGGTGGCCGGCCTTCCTCCCCTTCCTCGGGGTCGTCGTGGCTGACCTCGCGGCCATGGAGTACCTGGTGCCGCGCGGGGGCACGAGCATCCACTGGCTGGCCGCCTTCCTGGTCATTCCGGTGCTGATGGGAGCGGCGCTCGGCGGGGTCGGCGGCGGACTGCTTACCAACGGCATCGTCGGCGTCGCCTACCTGGCCGAGGTCCTCCACCTGGAGCGCCCGGCCGGGTTCCCCGGCCTCCTGGGGACCGTGATCTCGAGTTACGTCACGCTGGCGGTCTTCTCGATCGCCGCGGTCGTCGCCGGGGTCTTTGCGGGCCGCAACCGGGTGCTCCTGCTCGAGCTGGACGAGCATCGCCGCCTGCTTCAGAAGAACTTCGAGAGCGTCGTCACCGCGCTGGCCGGCGCCATCGAGGCCAAGGACCCGACCACCCAGGGCCACGTGCAGCGGGTGTCCAGGCTGGCGACGCGGGTGGGCAGGCGGCTCGGGATCACCGGCTCCCGCCTCGAGATCCTGCGTTACGCCGCCATCCTGCACGACGTCGGCAAGATCGGCGTGCCGGAGCCGATCCTCAACAAACGGGGTCCGCTGACGCCCGGGGAGCGGGAGATCATGGAACGCCACGTCAACGTGGGCGTCGAGATCCTCGAGAGCGTGGACCTGCTGCGCCCGTCGATCCCCTTCATCCGCTACCACCAGGAGCGCTGGGACGGACTGACCGAGGGCGTGCCGTTCCCCGGTTACTTCGGTCTCAAGGGGCGGGAGATTCCCCTCGAGGCCAGGATCATCGCCGTCGTCGACGCCTACGACGCCATGATCAACGACCGCCCCTACCGCGCCGCCATGGACCGGGAGGCGGCGATCGCGGAGCTGCAGGCGCAGGCCGGCCGCCAGTTCGACCCCGAGGTGGTCGGCGCGCTGCTCGAGGTCCTCGGCACCCCGGCCGAGGAATCCAGCTCCGGCCGCTGGCCCGTGTTCGGGCGGGATCCGGCCGCCTGGCTTGCCGGCTGATCATCCGAAGAGCCGGCCGTTGGACTCCTTGGCCCGGTCCCAGCGCTCGATGAGGTAGTACTTCTCGGCCTCGAACACGCGGCTGAAGTCCTCCAGGTACTCCTCGGCGTCCTTGAGCGACAGGTGCCGGGTCTTGGTGATGAAGGAGAGCACCCGCGAGTGATAGAGGGGGATCAGCGCCTCCATCAGCTGGGTGCGCCGCGCCTCGTCCGCCTGCTTGTACGCTACGGCGAAGTCGAAGAGAATCCGCGCCCACAGCCGGGTCGGGTAGTAGAAGTTCTCGACCTCGAGACCCTCCACCAGGCGCTCCAGCTCGTTCATCTCCGGCAGCGGGATGACCTCCCGCCACAGGCCCTCCCACCGCTTCCGGCCGGCCTGGAAGCTCTCGAACAGCTTGGCCGCGTTGACCGCCACCTCCGGGGGTTGCTCTTCGATCCCGAGGCCGAAACCGAAGATGGACGACGGCCGGCTTCCCCCGGTGTCCTTCCACAGGTACTCGAACTCCACCATCATGTCGAAGAGGGTCGACACCACCTGGGTGAACATCTTCGCCAGGTCGGCCGACGGGTCCTTGGCGCGGTGGATCTTCGGCGAGCCGAGGAAGGCCTGGCAGACGTTGAACCTGCGGGCGATGGCGATGGTCGTCATCCAGATGTCGATGCCGAAGTTCGCGACCTTCTCGTTCCACATCTTCTCGGCGAGGAAGGCCCTCGCCATGCGGCCGGAGAATCCGAAGTCGCCGCCGATCGGCTGCCTGACGCGGAGCCCGAACAGGGTGCGCAGCAGCGGGTAGGCGATGTGGTTGGTGATCGTGCCGTCGTACTTGTGGCGGAGGTAGATGGGTGTCACGTAGTCGTAGCGTCCCATCAGCGGCTCGGCCAGGCACCGGATCCAGACGGGCGTGATGCTCTTGAGGTCTGCGTCGACCACCACGATGGCCTCGGCGCCCAGCTCCACGGCGGCCTTGAACAGGTGGCGCAGGTTGTTCCCCTTGCCGCGCACCCCGGGCGGCGTCGAGATGTATACCTTCGGGACCTGGGTCGGGGTCTCGAGGAAGGCCTCGCGGGTCCCGTCCTCCGAGGCGTTGTCGACGTTGATGATGACGGACTTGTGGCCCGGGAAGTACTCCACGAGCCCGCGGCTCGCGGCGTCGGTCGGCAGGGCGATCGAGTCGGCCTCGTTGAACGAGGGAATGCCGACGATGATCTCCGCCGACCTGACTCCCTGGGGGTTCTCCACGATCACTCCGTCCTGCATGACGTCCTCCGTCCTCTTCCTGCTACCGAGTCTCGCCACGTAATATGCACGCAACGGCCCCCGTGCGCAAGCGGGGCGCGGCCCGGAGTTTCCCCCAGCGTTCCCGAAACCGCAACCCCCGGACCGCCCGGCGCCGGGCGCGCTGCGGGCCGCGGTATCATCGGGGCCCGCCCTTTGAGGCGGAGCTTCGGGGGTGCACCATGAGCCAGCCGGATGTCAGCAGTCTCTACGACCAGTGGCGCGCGGTCCGGGAGCTTCCCGGCGGCCGGGAGCGGTTCAGCCGCGCCGTGGGCGCCATGGCCCCGTACTCCGGCACCGTCGAGCCGCTCATCCTCGAGCTCGATCCCGGCCTGTGCCGCATCCGCATGGAGGACCGGCCGGCGGTCAGGAACCACCTCGACTCGATCCACGCCGCCGCGCAGATGAATCTCGCCGAGCTCGCCGGGAGCCTGTCCATGCTCGCCTCCCTGCCGCCCGCCGCGCGGATGATCGTGACCGGCCTCGACATCGACTTCCTCAAGAAGGCCCGCGGCGCCCTCGTCGCCGAGGCCCGTTGCCCGGTGCCCCCGGACAACACCTCCCGGGAGTACACCGTCGAGGTAGGCATCCGGGACGAGGCCGGGGACGAGGTGGCGCACGCCCGCGTGCGTCTCCTGGTCGGTCCGCTGGGCTGAGGTTCAACCGCGGCGGTCGAAGAGCCACCGCAAGAGGCACGCCGCCCGGCGCCCGAGATCGTCCTGGAGGGCAAGCGCCAGCGACAGGGGCGGCCAGCCGGGGGGAACCGCGGCCGTCGCGGATGGCTCGCCGACGCCGTCCGCCAGCCAGGCGGGCCGTTCTCCCCCGCCGAGCCAGGCCTCGAGCTCGTCGCACCGCCGCCAGAGGCGGCCGGCGCCCCAGCGCCCCGCCGCCTCGGCCCAAGCCCCGCGGGACTCCTCGTCCAGTGCCCGCGCCAGCGCCGCCTGCCAGTCGAGCTGGGCCCGGGAC
>CAZXXL010000084.1:0-12348 GCA_964644635.1 uncultured Thermoanaerobaculia bacterium
CGGTGCTGGTGCTCGGCGGCGGGGTGGGCCTCGGCCCGGGCGACCGCGTGATAGTCACCGAGGCCGGGGACCGGGCGGTGCTCGCCGCCCGCCTGTGGCGCGCCGGGGCGACCCGCATCCTGGTGGCCACCGGGCCGGTGAAGCTGCGGCCGGATCGCCCGCCGGCACGCTACGGCGACGTGGAGCGCCGGCTGTGGGTCGAGCTCGGGGTCTCGCGGGAGGCTGTCGTGGCGCTGAACGGCCCGCGCACGACCTCCGAGGAGGTCCGGGCCTTCGCCCGTCTCGTGCGCGAACGGGGATGGCGCCGGATCGCGGTGCTGTCGTCGGCCTGGCACCTGCGCCGGGCGCGGCGGTTGTGCGCCCGGGCCGGGTTGGAGGCGGCCATGCTGCCGGCCGACTTCCTCGGTATCGCCGACGTCCGGGACGTGCGGGCCGTGGTTCCCCAGGAGGAGGGGCTGGCACGCACCCAGCACGCGGCGTGGGAGATCCTGGGCATGCTGGCGGGACGCTGAGGCGCGCTACTCGGCGGGGGTCGTGCTGGCCTCCGAGCGGATGGACTCCCAGGCCCAGCGGTAGGCGATCTGGGACTTGATGCGCTCGATCTCCTCCTCCTCGGAGCCGGCGTTGGCCAGGGCGGCCAGGGTGGCCACCACCTCCAGGCTCGTGGGCACCCGTCCGGTCACCGACAGGTAGGTGTGGCGGATCATCTCGAGGCGGCGCGGGGTGGCGAGGGTGCCCAGGTCGCCGACGGTCTCGACGCCGCGGCTGTAGAGGAGCTTGAGGATGTTGTTCATGTCGCGCTGGGCGCAGACGAGGCCGATCTCGGCCAGGACCGAGGGCAGGTTCTCGGCGTTGAGGGGGTCGGTAGCGGTGTAGGTCACCGTCTGCTGGAAGCGGTTGAGCTCCTCGTACAGGAAGTTGAAGTGCTCGTCGATGGCGGCGATGTGCTTGGCCAGGATGCGCAGCTGGCGCCGGGCCGAGACGCTGGAGCGGCGCCCGGGCTTGTAGCCCAGGTGGTGCTCGAGCTCGCTCCACAGCTCCTGGGCCAGCGTCCGCACCTGGAGCTCGAACCAGGGCCGGTCGCGCCGGGGCACGGAGGAGTGCTTGAGGCGGACGATGTAGTGGACCGAGGAGTAGCCGCTCTCCTTCTCCTGGTGCTTGAGGTGATCGAGGCCGAGCATCCTCGCGTGCCCCTCGCTGGCGTAGATGACCGGGGGTTCCTTGCGGGAGATCTCCAGCTCGTCGGAGGAGCGAATCTCGCGGTCGATGAGCGCCAGGTGGCTGAGGACGAAGGCGACCACCCGCACCCCCAGGGCGTCGGTCATGTTCCTGAAGCTCACCGGCTGCAGGCCGGCCGGGAAGCGGTCGGGCTTGCGCAGGATCTTGTCGACCACCTGCTCCGGGCGCTTGACGCGGGAGAAGCTGGTGCGGATCGGCGACGGGAGCGCCACCCGCTGGCCGGACCGGTGGCGGCTCCAGTAGGCGGGGTCCTGGAGGGCGGCCAGAAAGCGCATGATCTCGGCCTGGGTGGGCTGGAGCACGGTGTGCACGTACTCCTTGTACGCCGCGAGAAACCGTTCCAGGCGTTTGGGAGCAACGGCCATCACTGTCCTCCGAAAGTCCACGATACACGATTTTTGGGCGATCGGCCGGCGGCACGAGAGCGGAAGATCACGATACACTGCTGACCGATGATGAGGAAAGCGAAGGAAATCCGCAGTGCTGGCTGAGATCCTGATCCGGAGATTCTTGCCCGGGGGCGCCGGCGGCGCCACCCGTGCCGGCATGCTCGAGGGCTGGGTGAGCGTCGTCGTGAACCTGGTCGTCTTCGCCGTCAAGGTGATTCCCGGGCTCCTCATCGGCAGCGTCAGCCTGGTGGCGGACGGGTTCCACTCGCTGGGCGACCTCCTCACCTCGGCGGTGGTGATCTGGAGCTTCCGCGCGTCGGCGAAGCCGCCGGACCGCGAGCACCCCTTCGGCCACGGCCGCATCGAGAGCGTCGCCTCGCTGGTGATCGCCGTTCTCCTGCTGGTGGGGGCGGTGGAGTTCGCGCGCAGCTCGGTGGCGAGCCTCCTCCATCCGCACGCCGTCGAGGCCTCCTGGCCGCTGCTCGTCGTCCTCGCCGTGACCATCGTGCTCAAGGAGTGGCTGGCCCGCTTCTCGTCGTTGCTCGCCCGGCGGATCACCTCCACCGCGCTCGAGGCCGACGCCTGGCACCACCACAGCGACGCCCTCGCCACCCTGGTGGTGGTGCTCGCCCTGGCCGGCGAGCGGTTCGGCGTGCGCTGGCTGGACGGCGCCGCCGGTCTGGCGGTGGCCGGTGTCATCGCCTGGTCGGGCCTGGTCCTCGTCCGCCGCTCGTTCAATCCCCTCATCGGCGAGGCGGCGCCCGAGGAGCTCAAGGCGCGCATCCGCGAGCTGGCGCTCGCGGACCCGCTGGTGGACGCCGTCCACGACGTGATGGTCCATGCCTACGGCCGGCTCCTGATCCTCTCCCTGCACGTGGAGGTCCCGGTTGATCTGGACGTGGTGACGGCCCACGACGTGGCGGAGGCGGTGGAGAAGCGGCTGGCGGCGGAGCTCGGGGCGGTGGCCGTCGTCCACGTGGACCCGGTGGACAGGCACCACCCGCTGTACGGCCCGGTGCAGGACTTGCTCGCCGAGATGAAGACCGGCATCCCGGGCTTTCTGGAGTTTCACGACCTGCGCATCGTCGGCGGCAGCCGCTCGTGCAACGTGGTCTTCGACGCCTCCCTTGAGGGGGCGGACACGGCCGCCATCAGGAAGCGGGTGGCCGACGCCATCCGAAGCCGTTTCCCTCAGGTCGCGAACGTCGTCATCGAGGTCGAGCCGACGTTGGCGTTCTGATTCTCAGCGCTGGCAGCGGGGGCACCAGACGGTGGAGCGGCCGGCGATCCGTGTCGCGCGCAGAATCCCCCCGCAGCGGTGGCAGGGCCGGCCGGCGCGGCCGTAGACGTCGAGCTCGACCTCGAAGTAGCCCGGTCGCCCGTCCGGGACCCGGAAGTCGCGCAGGGTGGTCCCGCCGGCGGCCAGGGCGTCGAGCAGGACCTCGCGCACGGCGCCGGCGAGCCGGCGCAGGCGGGCCGGGGCGGTGGCACGTCCGGGCCGGGACGGGCGAATGCCGGCCCGGAAGAGGGCCTCGGTGGCGTAGATGTTGCCGACGCCGGCCACCAGGCCCTGGTCGAGAAGGAGGGCCTTGAGGGGCGTGCGGCGCCTGCGCAGCCGCGGCGGGAGCCAGTCCTCGATGCCCGGCTCGAGCGCGTCCGGCCCGAGCCGTTCGAGGGCGGGATCGGTGGCCCCGGGGGGCAGGAAGACGGCGAGGCCGAAGCGCCGGGGATCGATGAGCCTGAGCTCGCGGCCGTCGTCGATCGCGATCGCCAGGTGGGTGTGGGGCTCGGCGGGGCGATCGGGGGCGGCGAGGAGGAGGCGGGCGGACATGCCGAAGTGGACCAGGAGGGCCCCGCCCTCTTCGAGGTGCAGCAGCAGGTACTTGCCGTGCCGCCCCGGGACGGCGAAGCTGCGGCCGGCGAGGGCCGCGGCGAGGACATCCGGCTCCAGGGGCCGGCGCAGGCGGACCCGGCGGCCGCGGACCGCGGTCACCCGGCGGCCGGGCAGCTCGGCGGCGAGCATGCGGCGGACGGTCTCGACCTCGGGCAGCTCAGGCATCGTTTCCCGGCCCGGCCAGTACCGGTCCCCCGCCGGTGGCCACGAAGCGGTCCATGGTGGCGAGGAGGGTCTCGAGGTCCAGGCCGAGCACGCGGCGCGGGTAAGGCCGCAGCATCTCGTGGGTCCTGGCGGCGATCTCGCGCGCCCCGCGCAGGTGGCCGAGCTCGCGGGCGCAGACGGCGGTAAGGGCGTTGGACAGGCCCTGGTAGAGCCGCTTGTGGGCGTCGGTGGCCAGCCGCCACAGGTCCTCGGCGCAGTCCTGGGCGGCGCGGTGATCGCCGGCGGCCAGGTGGCACTCCATGGCCGCGAGCAGGGCGACCTCCTCGGGGTCGAGGTGGTCCCGCCCGGGCGGGACGGCGGAGGGTTCCATGACGGCCATCACCCCGGGGCAACGCGCCGCCCCCGCGTCCGCTTCCCGCTCACTCGGGGAACAGGGGCGCCAGCTCCTCCCGGCTGGGGGGCGCGGTGAGCAGGCTGACCACGATCAACGTGCCGATGGACACGAGGGCGGCGGGGTAGATGCTGGGGATCCCCCAGGGATCGCCCCCGTGCATCACCTGCGGGAAGAGGCTGGGGACGGCGATCTGGAGGGCCAGGACCATCACCGTGCCGCTGAGGATGGAGGCCAGCCCGCCGGCCCGGGTGGCCCGCTTCCAGGCGAGGGCGGCGAGCAGGGCCGGGGTGATGGCCACGCCGTAGATGGTGTAGGCGAAGTAGGAGTACTGAAGCACCGAGATGGGCAGCTCGAGGGCGGTGGGAATGAAGATCATCAGGAAGGCTGCGGCCCCGAGAATGACCACGAAGGTCTTCTGCAGGGCGACCATGGTCTTCTGGTCGGCGTCGGGGCGGATGAAGCGCTGGTAGATGTCGCGCATGATGTTGGTGGTCGGGGAGAGCAGGTAGTTCATGCCGGTGGAGATCACCACGGCGCAGGCGGCGCCGAGCAGGAGGATGCCCACCGGCAGGCCGAAACCGCCCCGGGACGCGATGTCGTAGGCGGCCTGGAGCACGATGGATGCGGGATCGATTCCGGCGCGCGCCGCGCTCACCTGGGCCGTGGTGGTCGCTGTGCCGAAGGCGGTCTGGAGCTCGGCCTCGAGCCGCGCCAGCTGGCCGGGCTTCACCTCGCCGCGGGCCGCCTCGGCGGCGGCCAGGCGGTGGGCGAGGGCCGCGGCCTCGGGCGCGGGCACCGTCCCCGCCGCCACCTCGTGCCTGACCTTGGCCGCGACCTCGAAGGCCTTGATCTCGGCCCAGTGCGCGGCCGAGGCGTAGACCGCGATGGCGACCACCACGGTCTCCACGAGGATGGTGCCGACGATCCACAGGGCGACCGCGCGCCGGGCCTCCTTGGGCGTTCGCGCGGAGTAGAACTTCTGGTACATGGACTGGATGCCCATCAGCAGGAGGAGGGTCGAGAGGAAGTAGCCTCCCGCCTTGAGCACCGGGTAGCGGCCGAAGTCCGCCGAGAAGACGGCCATGTGCTGGGCCGGCAGGACCGTGGCCGGGGCGGCGGTGCCGCCGGCGAAGAGAACCACGAAGGGCAGCGCCGCGCAGCAGGCGATGAGGATGATGATGCCGTTGGGCAGGTCGGTGTGGGCCACGGCCACCATGCCCCCGAGGGCGGTGAAGAGGATGACGAAGGCCGCCGAGATGGTCTGGCCGACCTCCACCGAGATGGCGCCCCGGGTGGCCACGTTGAGGATGTACCCGCCGGCCCGGAACTGGTAGGAGACGATGGTCGTGAAGGCGATGATCAGGGCCACGGCGCCGAACAGGCGCGCGAACCTGCCGTAGCGGACCTCGAGGATGTCGCCGACCGTGTACTGGCCGAAGGTCCTGATCTTGGCGGCGAGAAAGTAGATGATGGCGATGCCGACCCAGGCCCCGGCGGGCAGCCAGAGCGAGGACCAGCCGGCCTTGGCGGCGTACTCCGCGCCGGCGATGAAGGTTCCCGAGCCGATCCACGTGCAGACCAGGGTGAAGACCATCACGGTCAGGGAGAGCTTCCGTCCCGCGACCATGAAGTCCTCCTGGGATTTCACCTGCTTGGAGCGGTAGAAGTTGAAGCCGGCGAGAACCAACAGGTAGGCGAGGATCACGTACAGGTACCAGCTCACGGCCACCTCCTTCGTCGCGCCACAGGGTACCAGGAACCCCGCCCCGAGGAGCGAAGCGACGAAGGGGTCCGCCGGAGGACCGTGCCGTCGGGAGCACCCTTTGCGCTGTCATCGCGAGGAGCCGGGCGCAGCCCGGCGACGTGGCGACCCCTAACAGCATTGGAGCGCGCTCGGAGCAGGACCCCAGCGCCCCAGCGCGGGCATGGGGCCGCCGCCTGCGGCGGCGTCCCCCGGTGCGCTCGGCTCCGGCCTCCGCGACCCTGCGGGTCGCGTCGGCCCTCGCCTTGCGCCCCGGCGGCCTGCGGCTGCAGCCGTTGGGAGCATCCTTGGCCCTGTCATGGCGAGGAGAGCGCCGAAGGCGCTCGACGTGGCCATCCCTAGCAGCGTTGGAGCGCGCTGCCCACTGCTCCGCGGCGGTGTCCAATCGTGATGGGGTCCCGTCGCTCCGGCCCTGGCGGGCCTTCGCTCGGGACGCCGTTCGACAGCGGGAAGCGGAGCTTCCCTGTCTCACGGCGCCTCCGGACTTGTGCGGGGGGCGGTGCGGGCCTAATCTTGCGCACGTGCACGCCGAGGAGATCCTTCCCGGGCTGTTCCGCGTCGAGGTGCCGCTGCCGCGGTCGCCGTTACGCTCGATCAACAGCTGGGTGATCCCGGCCCGGCCGCGGTCGCTGGTCATCGACACCGGGATGTTGCGGCCGGAGTGCGCGGCGGCGCTGCGCGGCGGCCTGGAGGAGCTGGGCGTGGATCCGGCCGCGGCGGACGTCTTCGTGACCCACCTGCACGCGGATCACCTGGGCCTGGTCACGGAGCTGGCCGACGCGGGCGCGCGGATCCTCCTTGGGGCGCGGGAGGCGGCCATCGTGGAGGGCTGGACCGGCCCGGAGCAGTTCGTGGCCTACATGATGGAGGAGGGCGGACGCCTCGGCTTTCCGGCCGCGGAGCTGGAGAACGCCGCCGTGCAGCACCCGGGTCTCCGCTACAGCCCGCGGCGCTATCCGCCCTTCGTCCACGTCCACGAGGGCGAAGAGCTTGCGGCCGGGGATTACCGCTTCGTGGCGGTGGACACTCCCGGGCATACGCCCGGCCACGTCTGCCTGTGGGAGGAGAGGCGCCGGATCCTGGTGTCCGGGGATCACATCCTCGGCGACATCACGCCCAACATCGCCGCCTGGCCGGAGATGAGCGACGCGCTCGGCGATTACCTGGCGAGCCTGGCCAAGGTGGAGCGTCTGGGCGCGGCGCTGGCGCTGCCCGGCCATCGCTCCCCGGTGCGCGACGTGGCCGGCCGCATCGCCGGGCTGGTCGAGCACCACGAGGCGCGGCTGGACGAGGTGCGGGCGATCCTCGGCCGGGGCGCGAGGACGGCCTACCAGGTGGCCTCGGAGATGACGTGGGACATCGACGCCCGGGACTGGGACCACTTCCCGGTGGCCCAGAAATGGTTCGCGTCCGGGGAGGCGGCGAGCCACCTGCGCCACCTCGAGGTGCGCGGCCTGGCGGCCCGCGATCCCCGGACCGGAGCGTGGAGTCTTCGTTGACAAAAAGGGAGGAGCTCATGGGTAGCGACGATTTCAAGCTCGACGGAAAGACGGCGCTGGTGACCGGCGCCAGCAGGGGGATCGGCGAGGCCATCGCCAGGGGCCTGGCGGCGCACGGGGCCACGGTGGTGATCGCGTCGCGCAAGATCGACGGGCTCGACCGGGTGGCCGGGGCCATCGAGAAGGGGGGCGGCCGGGCCCTGCCGGTGGCCTGCAACACCGGCCGGCCGGAGGAGATCGCGGCGCTCTTCGACCGCATCGCGGATGAGCTCGGCCGGCTGGACATCCTGGTCAACAACGCCGCCACGAACCCGTTCTCCGGCCCGGTGGTCGACGTGCCGGAGTGGGCCTTCGACAAGACCGTCGCCGTGAACATGAAGGGGTACTTCCTGACCTGCCAGCGGGCCGCGCGCATGATGATCGAGCAGCGCTCGGGCTCGATCGTCAACATCGCGTCGGTGGCGGCCTTCGCCGCCCTGCCCATGCAGACGGTCTACTCGATGACCAAGGCTGCGGTCGTCGCCCTCACCAAGGGCCTGGCGCGCGAGGTGGGGCCGTACGGGGTACGGGTCAACGCCATCGCGCCCGGCGTCGTCAGGACCCGCTTCTCCCAGGCCCTGACGGAAAACCCGGAGCTGAGCAAGGCGCTCGCGGACCTGACGGCCCTCAAGCGCTTCGGCGAGCCGCCCGAGATCGTCGGCGCCGCGCTCTACCTGGCCTCGGATCTGGCCAGCTACACGACGGGCTCGGTCATCGTCTGCGACGGGGGCTCGCTGGCCTGACCAAGAAAGAACCCCCGCCGGGCGGGGGTTCTCGAGAATCGCTTGCCGGTGGAACTGGCTACTGTTTCAGGGCGTCCAGGATCTCCACGGCCCGGTTGTTGGCGTCGAAGAGCAGGGACATCAGGTACAGGTGGTTGTGGAAGCCGTCGCTCTCGTCGGACTCGGCGTACTGGAGGTTGTGCCGGGCCTCGTCGAGCTTGGCCTTGAGGGCGTCGTCGTCGACACCTTCGAGGGCCGCCTGCGCAGCCGTCACGTTCTGCTGGGCGAGGGCGTCGAGGGCCTCGAAGTTGTTCCGCCAGAGGTCGATGAAGAGGTTGAGATCGTCCACCGTGTCGACCTCGGGATGGCACTTGGAGCACGCAACCGTATCGCTGCCGTCCGCTTCGCGGACCGAGACGGCCCACGTGTGGCCGTGGAACGTGCTCGAGGCGCTGCCGTCTGCGGCGCTCGTGAACATGTGACAATCGACGCACTTGGCGCCCGGCATGGTGACCTGGTTGGGAATCCCGATGCCGCCGGTCCCCTGCTCGATGTTGTAGCTCAGGTGATCGGTGTCGGCGAAGCGCAGGTTGCCGTGGCACTGGCCGCAGAGCTCATTGGCACCCATCGCCTGGTGCGTGCCGGTGGACGAATTGAAATAAGAAGGCGTCGAGGGATCGTGCTGATCATGGCAGGCGGTACATGCCACGTTGGGCCATTCCGAAGTGTGGGCCGGTGTGGTATCCGCGGTGAACTGGCCCCCGGTGGTGGTGAAGAAGTAGCTCAGCGCCTCCGTCTCGCTCATGCCGCCGTTTGCCAGGACGGCGGTCGGGGCGTGGCAGGCGATGCAGTTCTCGGCATCCGAGCCGTGGACGACTTCGTCGGGCGTCTGGCCGGCGCGCTCCTCGGCGAGCTCGGAGGCGACGTCGGCCTGGGTCTGGCTGTGTTTGCTCTTCTTCCAGGCGTCGTAGGTCAGGTGATCGGTGTCGGCGAAGCGGAGGCTGCCGTGGCACTGGCCGCAGAGCTCGCTGGCGCCCATGGGCTCGTGCCTCCCGGTGGAGGAGTTGAAGTACGCGGGATGGGCGGGATCGTGCTGATCGTGGCAGGAGATGCAACTGACGTTGGGCCACTCGGACGTGTGCTTCGAGGCCGTATCCGGTGCGAACGCTCCGTTGTCAGTGGTGAAGAAGTAGTCCAGCGCCCGGGCTTCGGTCATGCCGCCGTTGGCCCGGATGGCGGTCGGGGCGTGGCAGGCGATGCAGTTCTCCGCGTCATCGCCATGGAGGACCTCGTACGGGGTCTGCCCGACGCGCTCCTCGGCGAGCTCGGAGGCGACGTCGTCCTGGGTGCCGGCGTGCGGCCCGGCGGCCCAGGTGTTGTAGACGAGGTGGTCGGTGTCGGGGAAACGCAGGTTCCCGTGGCATCGCCCGCAAAGCTCGCTGGTGCCGGCCACCGGCTCATACGTCTTGGTCGAGGAGTTGAAGTAGGACGGCGTGCTGGCGGCGTGCTGGTCGTGGCAGGCGATGCAGGAGACATTGGGCCACAGCGCCGTGTTGTCGGGAGTTGTGTTCGCGGTGAAGACGCCGCCCGCGGTGGTGAAGAAGAAGTCCAGCGCCTCGGTCTCGTTCATGCCGCCGTTCTTCAGCACCGCGGTCGGGGAGTGGCAGGCGACGCAGTTCTCGGCGTCTGAGCCGTGGACGACCTCGTCGGGGGTCTGGCCGGCGCGCTCCTCGGCGAGCTCGGAGGCGACGTCGGCCTGGGTCTCGTGATGCGCACCCGCCGGGCAGGCCTCGACGGCCGGATGGCCGGGCGCGTTGACCTTGTCGTCGCAGTGGCACTGGGCGCACAGCTGGTCGGACTGTGCGGCGTCGAGGTCGTTCGGGTTGGTGATCTTGGCCGGATCGCCGCCGCCGAGGATGTGCGCCGATCCGGGCCCGTGGCACGACTCACACTGCACGTTGACCACGTCGAGGATCCCGTCGTGGTTGACGTCGAAGTAGGCCGGGTCGCCGTCGACGACCAGGGTCGCGAGGTAGGGCGTGTAGACCCACTCACCGGCGGCGGTCTGGCGCAGGTCGCGGACGCCGGAGGCGTGGCAGGAGGCGCACTTTTCGGCGAAAGAGCTCGAGTTGCCGGCCGCCAGGGTCGCCGAGTCCGTAGTGGGGCCGAACTTGGGCAGACCGGTGCCGTCGTCGTACCAGGCGCCCGGGTTGAAGGGGACGTACTGGTTGGTGCGCTCGTCGAACTCGATCGGGGCCACGTAGTTGCCGCGGGAGAGGTGATCGAAGGTGTCGGTCACCGGTACCCGCACGACGAAGAGCTGCGCCGCCTTGCCGTTGCCGCCGATGGTGAAGACCACCGGCAGCTTGTCCTCGCCGATGGTGATGAAGTACTGCCCGTTCTCGACCGAGAGGATGGGCGCGTTGGGCTTGTAGGGATCGAAGACCGACGAGATCTGGTTGAAGTCGACCCCCTGCTGGAAATCGTCGACGCCGTTACCGTCGAAGTCGGCGATCACCCCCTGGCCCTTCACCATGGAGTACTGGGGCATCGCCCGTCGCAGCTCGCGGGCGTGGGTGTTGAAGTGCCAGCCGGTCTTGTCCCGGTGGCAGGCCATGCAGTACTCGGCGCCCACCTCGACGCCGGACTGGAGCTGATCCATGGTGTAGCTGAGCTGCAGCCTGGTGATGACGTCGCCGATACCGGGGGCTCGCCCGACCCGGCGGACGGCTCGGCCCCGGTGGCTGCTCAACAGCCGGGGGCCCGCGGCCGACGCGATCATGGCGATCGCGGCGGCCATCAACGTGAAGACAATCGTGGTACGTCTCATGGCATTCCGACCTCCTTACCTCGGGTAGCGGGGGCGCTCCAGGGGCCCGCAACGCCGCAAGGCGAGAGGAGCTCTCCCAAGGACGATCGAGGCGCGCCGGACGGCGGCCCTTTGCAACGGTGGGACGGACGGTGCGGGCGGCCGCACGCGGGTGCGGCGGCGCCCGAACGTTGCGAGACGGCCTGCACGGGCTCCCGTTGCTCCGCGGGAGGATGGTCGGCCGGACAAGTAGTGATCTTTTTCACAAGCCACATCCAACACATCTCTTCGTGGCGACTTCGAGTTTCAAGCCATATCAATCGCTCAATGCTGTCAAGATCTGCACCGATAACCATATGATGATCTCGATAATAGGTTGAATTTCGAATAGGCCCTGCAGGCCACGGCGACGCGGTGCGGGGCGTTCAACGAAGCCCTTTCTCCTGTCATTGCGAGGAGCCGGGCGCAGCCCGGCGACGTGGCAATCCCCGGCAGCTCTGGAGCACGCTCCGTGGTGGTCCGGGAGGCACCCGGCGGCGGACGACCTACCGGGCCGCGGCCTCAGAAAAATGAGGAAGGTCCAGGCGAGCAAGAATTGACATTCCGAAAACGGAACGAGTATTCTAGAACACCGGAGCACGATGATGACACGCAGGGATCGCGAACGAGAGCTCAGGCGGCGGCTGATCCTGGAGGCTGCGGAGAGGGTGTTCGGCACCCGGCCCTACCACGAGGCGACCATGCAGGCGATCGCGGCCGAGGCGGAGCTGGGGATGCAGGGGCTTTACGACCAGTTCCCCTCCAAGTACGCGCTCTACGAGGAGGTTATCGTCGCCCGCGCCCGCGGGTTCCGGCGGCTGGTCGACGGGGCGCTGGAGGGCGTCGACGAGCCGCTGGAGCAGCTGCGGGCGATCGCCCGGGTCCGGGTGGAGCTCTTCGCGGCGGCGCCGGCCTTCCTCCCCGTCTTCCTGGGTGAGAAGCTGCGCCTGGAGTGGGGCGGCGAGCCGCCGCGGAGCGCCCGGATCCAGCTCGTGATCAGGAAGGAGAAGGAACGCCTCGAGGACATCGTGCGGCGGGGGATCGCGGCGGGCGTGCTCCGGGACGAGGATCCGGGCTTTCTGAGCGCGCTCTTCTCCGACGCCGTGACCGCCTCGCTCGCCGTGTTTCGCGACCACCCGGAGGAGGGAGCCGAACGATGTGTCGAACGGGCCATGAACGCGTTCTGCGACGGGGCGGTGGTCTCGTGACGGCGGCGGTGCTGGCGGTCGCTGCCCTCGCCGCGCCGCCGGCCGCAGCCGCCCCGCCGCCACGGGCCCCGCGCCTGGCCGCGGCCCTGCGCGCCGCGGCCCCGCCGGCGGCCCCGGCCCGGCCCGCCGCGCCCGCCCCCCGGCCCGCCCGCCCCCCGGCCCGCGGCCCCGCCGACCCCCCCCCCCACG
>CAZXXL010000085.1:0-12341 GCA_964644635.1 uncultured Thermoanaerobaculia bacterium
CCCGCCACCCGCGCGCCATCCAGGCCAGGGCCTCCGGCGGCTGGTGGATCGTCGCCGGCAGCCACGGCAGCCAGAGGACGAGACCGCCCAGCACGGCGAGCCAGATGCGGCCGCGTTCCTCCGCGGGACGCGCCAGCGCCGCCGCGAACAGCGCGCCCGCCAGCACCAGCCCCAGGGCATGGACCCAGCACGCCGCCGCCAGCACCCCCGCCAGCGCCCAGGCGCGGCGCCGGGTCACCCCCCGTGCGAGGAGAAAGATCGCCCCTGCCGCGAGCAGGAAAAAGATCCCGTACTGCCGGGCCTCGCCGGCCGCGCGCAGGAGCAGGGGATGCAGGGCGAGCAGGCCGGCGGCCAGCCACGCCCGGGCTCGCTCGTCACTCAGCGCCGCCACCAGGAGACCGACGCCGGCCGCCACCGCGACCATTGAAAGCACCCGCAGGGCCCGGACGGAGTCCAGGCCGGCCAGCGCCGCCAGCCGGCAGAGCAGGTAGTACCCGGGCGGCCCTGAGTCCAGGCGCAGGGCGGCGAGGATGCCGCCGAACGATGAGCGGGCGAGCTCGAGGGTGTACAGCTCGTCGTGCCAGGGCCGGCGCACCGCCGCCGCCAGGGCTCCGGCCGCCAGCGCGACGCCGGAGGCCGTCCACACGGGAAGCCGCCTGCCGCTGAACACCCGTCCAGCATACCGGCTCCCGGCCGGAGGGAAGAATGAGCGATCGGAGGAGGCTGTAAGCCGGATTCTGTACCCGTCGCCGGGCGGCGTTCATTCATCTTGGCCGTGGGTCGCCCCACGGCTCCAGCGGCCGACCCGGGAGCCTCCCCCGCCGAGGCGGGTTGCGGGGGTGGGCGGCCCTCGGCTCCCCTATTTGGCCTTGCTCCGCATGGGGTTTACCGTGCCTTCCCCGTCACCGGGGAAGCGGTGCGCTCTTACCGCACCCTTTCACCCTTACCCCCGGATCGACCCGGGGGCGGTCTGCTCTCTGTGGCACTTTCCCTCGCGTTGCCGCGGCCGGGCGTTACCCGGCATGCTGCCCACCAGGAGTCCGGACTTTCCTCCACCGGCCGCAACCGGCGGCGAACGCCCGCCTCCTCCGATCACCTCAAGTATACAGGAGCGAAGGGCTTTCCCCAACACATCGCGGTGCCGTGGGAGACGTCGGACCGATGCCCGGCCCGCGGGAGCGCACGGTCCACGCGGCGAACCGGCACCGGGGACCGTCGTCAGTAGGCGTCGCCGCGAGGCAGGATGGCGTAGACGTGGAGGACACGCGATTCTCGATCGGGCGTGAAGAACACACGCCAGCTCCCGACCCGCAGCCGGTAGTCACCCTTGAGTTGACCCGTGAGGCCCCGGACCCCCGGGTGGAGAAGCGGCGCCTCGTCTTCCTCGAGTCCTCGCAGGGCGTCCTTGATTCTCCGCCGGGTCTTGCGGTCGAGCTTGAGGTACTGTTTCTCGGCCGACGGCTTGACCTCAATCCGCCAGCTCTTCAAGCGACTTCCCCTCGATTCCCGCGTCCACCTCCCGCTTGCCGCGGGTGATCACGTCGACCCATTCGGGCCGCGAGAGAAGTTCGAGCGTTTCCTTGTGGCGCTCGATGTACTCGTCGATGAGACCGGAGAGAATCTCCTTCATCTCCGTTTTCTCGATGCCGGCGATGATCTTCAGGATATCCCTCTTCTCCGCCGGAATTCGCACCGTCGCGGTGGCCATGACACACCTCCACTAGGAGCTTGGACTATTAGGCGCCTAGTGTCAACGAACCCAAAGCCCAGGCGGCCCCGGTGCTTCTCGACCACGATTCGTTGCACCGTCCGTCGCCGGGCAACCCTCGGGATGAGCGTGGAACCGGGCAGGCAGGGCAGGGCAGGGCAGGGCAGGGCCCCAGCGTCGCCGCGGCGCCGGCCGCGCCGGTCAAGCGCGGTCATTCGAGGAGGTTGCGGCGGGTCTTCGAGACGTCGATCTCGGTGTGATGCTCCACGCCGTCGCGGAGGTAGGTCACCGGGATGCGGTCGACGCCCACCGCCTTCGAGGCGGAGGCGACCAGGCACCGGGCATGGCACGCCTTCTGCCCGTTGTAGACGACGATCAGGTCCCCGCCGAGGAGGATGTCCTCGCCGCCGAGCTTGGCCGGGATCGTGCCCCCGCGCAGCCCGGCGCGCTCGGCCGGGCTGCCGGGCACCACGCGGATGACGAGCAGCCCCCCGATCAGGTCGCGGTTGAGCAGCCTGGCCAGGCCCTCGTGATCCAGGAACACGGCCTCGATCCCCACCCACGGGTGCTCGGTCTGGGAGAGCAACGCCTTGGCGGTGTTGATGGCCACGACGAAGCCCAGCCCCTCGAACCCGCCCGAGCGCGAGAGGATGCGCGAGGCGATCCCGATGACCCGTCCCGCCGAGTCGAAGACGGGTCCGCCCGAGCTCCCGGAGTTGATCGCGGCGTCGGTCTGGATGTACTCGGCGAGCACCGTTCCGTCGTATAGGCGGTCGAACTCGCGAAAGCCGCTGATGATGCCGGCGGTGAAGGAGTACTCGAAGCCGGCCGGCGCACCGACGGCGAAGGCCTGCTGGCCGATGGCGAGACGGTCGGAGTCGCCGAGAGGCGCCACCGGCAGCGCTCCCGGCTCGCCGTCGATCGCGAGCAGGGCGATGTCCGCCCGGGACTGGCTGTACAGCACGTGCGCCGGGAAGCTCCGCCCGTCGGCGAGCTTAACCTGAACCGTCTTCGCGCCCTCCACCACGTGCGCCGCCGTGAGCACGCGCCCGGCGGGCGCCACCAGCACGCCGCTGCCCATCCCCTTCCGGCTGATCATGCCGCCCTCGAGCTTCAGCTCGGACGCCACGACGACCGTGACCACCGTCGGCCGGATCCTGCGGAAGAGCTCCACCGTACGCCGCTCCGCCGGCGAGAGGTCGGCCGGCGGCCGCCTCACCTTCGGCGGTGCGTGCCGGGGCTCGGCCCCCCAGCCCGCCACCGGCAGGCCGAGCATCGCCATCACCAACAGACCCTTCCCCGTCATGCGAGCTCCCCTCTGTCCCGCGTCCGTCCCCCGGACGGCGTGGATCCCACCACGTGCTATTCCGCACGTGCGCCCGGCGTTTCACGCCGCGCCCCGGGATCCGGGAGAACCGCGATTAGTTGATCAGCTCGGTGGCCGTGGAGCCGGCCGGGCCGCCGGCCGCCGGGCGGGGCCGTTTCGCCTTGCCGTTGGCGGGGTGGGCCCGGAACTCGAGCTCGGTGCGGCCGCCGCCGAGGCGGGCGGCGAGCTCGGCCTGCAGCTCGGCCGAGGGCGCGACGGTGAGGGCCACCGGGGGCACGACCCGGGCCCGGAACTTCCCCGGGCGGACCAGCTCGAAGCGCACCGGCAGCTCGCCGGGGTAGCGCAGGAGCAGCTCCTTGAGCTCCTCGAAGCGCGCCTCGTCGACGGCGTCGAGATCGACGATGATCTTCATCGCCGAGGCCCGGCGCAGCTCGATGCCCTCCAGGGCCACGACCTCGTGGGCCGTCAGCTCCACGTGATCGCCGTCGCCTTTGGGCGAGGCGGTGACGAGCACCGGCCGGTCGTCCTCGAGGAGGGTGTGGACGGCGTCGAAGGTGTCCGGGAAGACCACCACGCGCACGGAGCCGGTGGGATCCTCGAGGTGGAAGGTGGCCATCCGCCGGCCGTGGTTGGGCCCTTCCTTGCGGATCGGGATGACCTTGAGTCCGGTGACCAGGCCCCCGACCGTCACCCGCTCCCAACCGTCCGCGAGCCGCTCGGCAAGCGCGTCCACGGTGCTGTCGGCGAAGCGGTCGAGCTGCCCGGCGAAGCGGTCGAGGGGATGCCCCGAGAGGTAGAAGCCGAGCACCTCGCGCTCCCAGGCCAGCCGCTGGGCGTCGTCGGCGGGCTCCGAGCCGTGCAGCTTCGCCTCCTCCTCCTCGGACGGCAGGGCGTCGAAGAGAAAGCCCTGGCCGAGCTCCGATTGCTCGCGCTCCCGGGACGCCATCTCCATCAGCCGTTCCAGGTTCTCCACCAGGCCGCGGCGGGTGATGCCGAAGGAGTCGAAGCAGCCGGCCTTGGCCAGACACTCGACGACCTTGTGGTTGACGGCCCGCGCCGGCAGCGAGCGCAGGAAGTGGGAGATGGACGTGAAGGACCCCGCCTTCTCGCGCGCCTCGATCACCGCCCGGGCGGCCGCCTCGCCGACCCCCTTGACGGCGATGAAGCCGAACCGGATGCCCTCCGGCTCCACCGAGAAGGCGAGCTCGGAGCGGTTGAGGTCGGGTGGCAGCACCGCCAGCCCCATGCTCCGGCAGCGGCCAAGGTACATGGCCAGCTTGTCGGTGTTGGAGGCTTCGGACGTGAGCATGGCGGCCATGAAGTGGGCCGGGTAGTGCGCCTTGAGGTAGGCGGTCAGGTAGGCGACGTAGGCGTAGGCCACCGAGTGGGACTTGTTGAAGCCGTACTGGGCGAAGGGGATGATCTGCTCCCAGAGCTTCCGCACCTTGTCCTCGGGGTAGCCCTTGGCGACGCCGCCCTTGATGAAGTTCTCACCCTCGCGGTCGATGATCTCCCGCTTCTTCTTGCCCATCGCCTTGCGCAGGGTGTCCGCCTTGGCCATGCTGAAGCCGGCGATCTTCACGGCGATCCGCATCACCTGCTCCTGGTAGACGATGATGCCGTAGGTCTCGGCCAGGATCTCCTCGAGCTCGGGAAAGATGTAGGTGATGGGCTTCTTGCCGTGCTTGCGGGCCGTGTAGTCGTCGATGAACTGCATCGGGCCCGGCCGGTAGAGCGCGTTGAGGGCGGCGATGTCCGGGAAGGCCCGCGGCTGGACGCTGCGGAGGACGTCCTTCATCCCGGCCGACTCGAACTGGAAGATGCCGTCGGTGTCGCCGGCGGAGAAGAGCTCGTACACCGCCGGGTCGTCCAGCGGCACGTGGTCGAGATCCGGCGCCCGGCCCTCGGAGCGCTCGATCGAGCGCAGGGCGTCCGCGATCACGGTGAGGGTCCGCAGGCCGAGGAAGTCCATCTTGAGGAGGCCCAGGGCCTCCACGTCGTCCTTGTCGTACTGGGTGGTGATCTCGTCATGGTTGGTGCGGTAGAGGGGCACCAGGTTGACCAGCGGCTCCGGAGCGATGACCACCCCGGCCGCGTGCACCCCACAGTGACGCGCGAGCCCTTCGATCTTGCCCGCGGCCTCGATGAGCTGGCGCACGTCCGGATCCCCGTCCACCAGCTCGCGCAGCTCGGGCGAGTCCTTCAGCGCCCGCTCGATGGTGATGTTGAGCTCGTCCGGGATCAGCTTGGCGATCCGGTCCACGTCGCCGAACGACATGCCCATGACACGGCCCACGTCCCGCACCGCCGAGCGGGCCTTGAGAATGTTGAAGGTGGCGATCTGGGCCACCGAGTCCGCGCCGTAACGCTCGCGGACGTATTGGATCACCCGGTCCCGCTCCCGCTGGCAGAAATCGATGTCGATGTCCGGCATCGAGATGCGCTCCGGGTTGAGGAAGCGCTCGAAGAGCAGGTCGTACTCCAGGGGGTCGATGTCCGTGATGCCCAGGGCGTAGGAGACCACGGAACCCGCCGCCGAGCCGCGCCCGGGCCCCACCGGCACCCCGTTTTCCTTGGCGAAGCGGATGAAGTCCCAGACCACGAGGAAGTAGCCGGGAAATCCCATCCGCTCGATGATCTCGAGCTCCTGCGCCAGCCGCGCCCGGTAGGAGGCGGCGTCGTGGCACCGGGTGCGGCCGTCGGCCAGCCGCCGCTCGAGCCCGTCCCGGGCGAGCTCGGCGAGGTAGGACCCCACGGTGTGCCCCTCGGGCACCGGGTAGGAGGGCAGGTGGAGGCGCGAGGTGTCGAAGAGGACGTGGCACCGCTGGGCGATCTCGACGGTTCGTTCGCACGCCCCCGGGTAGGGGGCGAAGAGCTGCGTCATCTCCTCCGGGGTCTTGACGTAGTACTGGTCGTTGTACACGTAGCCTCGGCCCTGGTGCAGCTCGTCGATGGTCTTGTTCTGGCCGATCCCGATGAGCAGCCGGTGGGCGAAGGTGTCCTCCCGGTGATGAAAGTGGCAGTCGTTGGTGGCCACCAGCGGGATCCCGGTGCGCTCGGAAACCTGGACCATCCCCTCCCGGACCACCTCCTCGTCCTTGGTCCCATGATCCTGGATCTCCAGGAAGAAGTCGTCGCGGCCGAGGATCTCCCGGTACTCCTCGGCGGCCTTCACCGCCCCGTCGAAGTCCCTGCCCAGCAGGCGGCGGGAGATCTCCCCGGAGAGGCAGGCCGACAGGCCGATCAGCCCCTCGGCGTGCTCCGCCAGGACCGCTTTGGAGATCCGCGGCTTGTAGTAGAGGCCGTTGAGATACCCCTCGCTCACCAGCCAGACCAGGTTCCTGTACCCGGCGTCGTTCTCGGCCAGGAGGACCAGGTGGTCGTACGGCTTGCGGCGGCCGCTCACCGGCCGGCGCTCCCGGTGGTCGCCCGGCGCCACGTAGACCTCGCAGCCGATCACCGGCCGCAGGCCGGCCGCCACCGCGGCCCGGTGGAACTGGAACGCCCCGAACAGGTTGCCGTGATCGGTGACCGCCACCGCCGGCATGCCTGCCCGGGCCACCTGCTCCACGAGCTCGGGAATGCGGATCATCGCGTCGAGCAGGGAGTAGTGCGTGTGGAGGTGCAGATGGACGAACGGCGGGACGTCCTTGGGCCGCGGCATGCCGCCATCATACCGCCGCCCGCCCGGCCGGGGAACCGCCCCGCGCCGGCCGCGGCGGGCGACGGTCCCGGTGACCCCTTATCAATCGCGAGCCATCGGCCGGAGGGAGGAGTCCATCACCGGATGAGTTTCCCCCGGCGGATATCCCGGCTACCGTCACGACATCATTGTGAACCGCGAAGACGCCAAGGACGCCAGGAAGTTATCGAATATATTACCCTTGCGCTCTTCGCGACTTTGCGGCCCGATGCGCTCATCGTCGCGATCGGATCCTTTCGCCGGGGCCGCCCGCCTCGAAACGACCGGCGGGAACCGGGCTACACCCGGTACTCGCCGTCGCGGATGATCTCCACCGTCCGGCCGTCCGGGTGGACGATCACGGCGCGGGCGACCTGGACCGGGTTTCCCTTCGCGTAGACGATGTCCTGGTGGACCACCGTCTCCGGCGCGCGGAAGTCCGCCACCCCGGTGACGCCGCCCAGGTGGTCCGAGCGGCCGAAGGCCCAGTGGAAGCCGGCCTTTTCGTCCTCGAGCACGTTCCCGGTCACCCGGGCCATCTCGTTGACGCCGAACGCCACCTCGGCGATGTTGGGCCGCGCCGGGTCTACGGCGAACAGGTCCGCGTAGCGCTCGGCGGCGGGGCCGTCGCCCTCGACCATGCCCACCCGGTTGCCGGTGACGTGGAAGAGCACCGTCTCGCCGTCCTCGACCACCGGGATGATCCCGGCCGTCCACGACGGGTCGCCCGCGATCTCGCCCTCGTACGGCACCTCGAAGGTCTCGCCCGAGGGCAGGTTGATGATGCGGTCGCCCTCCTTGAACCGCGGCAGAAAGCCGTCGTCCACCTCCGGCTCCCGGTGGCGCAGGTCGAACCAGCACCGGTGCCCGGTGGAGAAGACCACGTCGCACAGCTGGGCCCCGCGCATCGCCTCGGCGATCACCTGGCAGCGGCGGGCGACCTCCGCGTAGTCCGCGGCCAGCGCCGTTTCCTCCATCCGCTTGAGCACCCCCGGCATGGAGGCGGCACGGAAGTCCTCCTTGCGCTCGGCGAGCAGCGACAGCGGCGCCGTGGCCGAGAATTCCGTCATCGCGACCACCAGCGTGGAGCCGAGGAGCACCTCCTCGAGGCTCACCTCCTCGCCCTCCAGCCAGCCGGCGGCCGGGAGATCCGCGTTGTTGGCCCCGGTGGCCGGGTAGCTGAGCATCGGGTTGACGGTGAATCCCCGCTCGTGGCCCAGGCGCGCGAAGGCCTCCCGCCACTCCTCGGCCATCTCGCGGCGCTCGCGCCACTCGGCGTTGTCGGCGATGCCGTCGTGGGGCAGGTCCACGGCCACGGTGACGATCTCCTCGGCCTGGGGATCGAAGACGTCGATCAGGAGCTTTTCGAGGTCGAACACGGTGCCTCCCCGCCGCCCGGGCGGTCCGGCCCACGGGCGGCACCCGATTGTACTCCCGCCGCCGGGCTGCGCTATGCTCCGCCCATGGCAACGGCACCCCCCTCCGGGCCCATCACCACCGCCGTCGTCGGCACCGGCCACCTCGGACGGCACCACGTCCGCCTGATGGCCGCCAACCCGCGGGCTGCGTTCCTGGGCGCCTACGACGCCGACCGCGCCCGGCTCGAGTCCGTGGCCGCCGAGCACGGCGTCACCGCGCTGCCCTCGCTCGAGGCGGCCGCGGCCGCCGACGCCGTCGTCGTCGCCACCCCCACCGTGACCCACCGGGAGGTGGCCGGACGGCTGCTCGAGCAGGGCTGCCACGTGCTCGTGGAAAAGCCCATCGCCGCGACCGTGGCCGAGGCCCGCGAGCTGGTGGCCCTCGCCCGGGACCGGGGAAGGATTCTCGCCGTCGGCCACGTCGAGTACCACAACCCGGCCGTGCAGGCGGCCGTCGGCCTGGCCGAGGACGTGCGCTACCTCGAGGCCCAGCGCCTGTCGCCCTTCACCGCGCGCTCGGTGGACGTGGACGTCATCCTCGACCTGATGATCCACGACATTCAGATCACCCTCGCCGTGGCGCGCGAGGCGCCGTCGGCCATCCGCGCCGTGGGGGTGCCCGTGCTCACCGACAAGGTCGACCTCTGCCACGCCTGGATCGAGTTTCCCTCCGGGCTGGTGGCCAACCTGACCGCCAGCCGGGTCTCGGCGGAGCGGGTGCGCAAGCTGCGGATCTTCGCGCGGGACAGCTACTTCTCCGTGGACTACGCCGAGCAGAGCGTGCACTCGGCGGTCCTCCGGCGATCGGCGGACGGCGCCACGATCGCCCCCCGTCCGGTGGACGTCACCCCGCGGGAGCCCCTCGCCGCCGAGCAGGACGCCTTCCTCGCCGCCTGCCTCGGCGACCCCCCGCCCATCGTCGACGGCACCGCCGCCACGGCCGCCCTCGAGGCCGCCGTGGCCATTCGCGATCGCGTCGAGGCGCGCATCGGGTAGCCGGCGGCGCTGTCATCCTCCCGCCGCGCCGCATCGTCTGATCGGGCGAAGACGAACGGCTCCCGGGATCGGGCGCCCAGCCAAGGGAGGTCACATGAAGAAGAAGATCGTCGCCGCCGTCCTGGTGCTCGCCACCGCAGCCGGCGCCGGGCTCGCCATCGCCGGTGGACCGGGGTTCGGCCGCCACGGCCGGGGCCGGGGCCTCGCCGGACCGCGCTCCGCCATGGCCAGGTTGGCCGCCGTGCTCTGCCGGCTCGATCTCAGCCAGCAGCAGCAGGACCAGGTGCGCGCCATCATTCAGGCCGCACGGCCGGAAATCCTGCGCCACGTCCAGGCTCTGCGTGAAGGCCGGCAACAGCTCCGGGCGATGGCCCCCGGAACGTTCGACGAGAAGACCGTCCGCAGCCTCGCCGCCGGGCAGGCCGCCCAGCTCGCCGATCTCATCGTGCTCCGGGAGAAGGTCCGCTCCCAGATCTACGACGTGCTCACTCCGGCCCAGCAGAAGGAGCTGGCCTCCATGCAGGAGCAGCGACGGCGCCGGATGCAGTGCCTGCGCGGGCTGCTCGGCGCGGCCGGCGGGCCCGGGGCCGGACCGGCCGAGTAATTCCTCCTCCGCGGGCGCCGGCGGGCCGGACGGCCCGCCGGTGGCCCGTCATTCCAGGATCTCGACCGGGTCGCCCACGCGGACGGTGCCGGTATTCTCGTGGACCAGGTTCTGGCCGAAGAGCACCGCGTTGCCCCGCCGCCGGTAGGTGGCGAGGGTCGCCAGGGGCTCCTTCCCCGCAACGCCGGTTTCCTGGTCGACGGTCGTGATCACGCAGCGCGCGCAGGGCTTGACCACCCGGAGGACGACGTCCCCCACCCGGATCCGGCGCCACTCGTCCTCGGCGTGGGGCGGGCATCCGGACACCACCAGGTTGGGCCGGAAACGGTTCACCGGCAGCGGCCGCCCGAGGCGCGCGTTGAGCCCCTCGAGGGAGGCCTCCGAGAGGAGGAGAAAGGGAAACGCATCGGCGAAGCCAACCTGCCTGCCGGGCCCGGCGCGGGCGGGATCGACCGGGCGCACCGCCCCCGCGGCCATCCGCACCAGCTCGCACGGCATGCCGAGGAGGGCGCTGAACCATCGGGCGGCCTCGGGCCCCTCGGAGACCGCGTCGCAGGTGTCGTTCCACACCACCACCCGCCGCCGGGGGCCGCCGGTGCGGTCGAGCGGCACCCGGAGCACGGGCCGGCCGGGGGCCGCGGCCTCGAGCGCATCGCCCTCGAGGCGGACGCGCACCAGGGCGAGGCGCGGCTCGGTCCGCTGGGTCACGAAGCGGCCCTCGCCGTCCACGACCATCCACTCCCGATCGTGGAGAAACCCCCGCGGCCCGGCCTCGGCCCGCTCCAGGCCGATGCCCGCGCACGACTTGATGGGGTAGACGAAGATCTTGGTGACATGGACGGGTCGCTGCACGGAGCCTCCCCGGCCAAGTGTAGCGGGTCAGCTCTGCACCATGATGCACTCGCCCCAGACCGCGGTGATCCCGTGCTCCTCGCAGGAACGGATCGCATCTTCGGACTCGGCCCCCGGCTGCATCCACACGCGGGGGATCCCCGCGGCGGCGGCCTCGCGCACCAGGCGTTCCGTCTGCTCCGGCGGCACCACGAGGACGAGGCCGCCGACGCCCGGTGGCAGGTCGGCCAGCGAGGGGAAGCAGCGCACGCCGTCGATCGCGGCCGCCGCCGGGTGCACGGGGAGCACCTCGTACCCCTTGGCGGTCAGATCCGCGAGCACCTTGTTGCCGTACTTGCCGCCGCCGCGGGACGCCCCGGCCAGGGCCAGGCGCCGCTGGGCGAGGAAATCCACGATCCGGCCATCCACATCCATGCCTGGACACCTCCGTCTTCACCATCGTTGTGTCGATACCGCTCCGCCGGTTACCGGCGAGGCGGGATTCCGGCCCGCCGACCAATGCCGCCGGCCTGTGGTACGGTTGGAGGGAATCGGCGGACCCGCCGTCGGGTTCGTGCCTGATGAGAGGAACAACGAGGAGTCGTACCATGCTCACCATCACCGAGCTTGCCCAGCAGAAGATCCTGGAATACATGAAACAGACCGAGAGCCCGTGCCTCGGGCTCCGGATCCGCGCCGACCGCCTCGGCCGCACGACCTTCCGCTACGACCTCACCCTCGTCCTCGAGGGCGACGAGCGGGAGGACGACGTCGTCACCGAGCTCGAGCACATCAAGGTCTTCATGGATCCGCTGAGCTCCCAGTCCATGGAGGGGGCCACCATCGACTTCGTCAGCGACGCCACCGGCGCCGGCTTCAAGATCGACAACCCCCAGGCCAAGGTGCACTGGGACGATCCCGTCGCCCAGAAGGTCCAGGACGTGCTCGATTCCCGCGTCGCTCCCGCCCTGGCGCAGCACGGCGGCTGGGTGGAGCTCGTCGAGGTCCGGGGCGACACCGCGGTGGTCCAGCTCGGCGGCGGCTGCCACGGCTGCGGCATGGCCCAGATCACCCTCACCGAGGGCATCCAGAGCGCCATCGTCGACGCCGTCGAGGAGATCAACAAGGTCGTCGACGCCACCAACCACGAGACCGGCGTCAATCCGTACTACGCGCCGTGACACCGGGCGGCTTCGCCGCCCATGGTGGAACGGCGTCCCGAGCGAGGGCCCGCCAGGGCCGGAGCGACAGGACCTCATCACGATTGGCGCGCGCCAGGGAGCAGTGGGTAGCGCGCTCCGCCTCCTTCCCTTGTCATTGCGAGGAAGGGCTCCGCAGGAGCCCGACGAAGCAATCCCCCCACGATTGGACACCGCAACGGAACACTGGGTAGCGCGCTCCAACGCTGCTAGGGATGGCCACGTCGCGTGCCTTCGGCACGCTCCTCGCCATGACAGAAAAGGGAAATGCAACGCCCCGGGCTCCCCACCGCGACAGCGAAGGTGACCCCAAGGACGGTCCTGCGGCGGGCGGGGGCGGGCGTGGAAGGAGGGCCGGGGCAATCCCGCTCCGGGCCGCGGAGAGGCCGAGCGCAGAGAGGAAGCGTAGCTCTTCCGCCCATTGAAGGAGCCTGTTGCGAGGAGGGTTCCGCAGGAACCCGACGAAGCGCCGTGAGACAGGGCAGCTTCGCTGCCCGCTGTCGAACGGCGTCCCGAGCGAAGGCCCGCCAGGGCCGGAGCGAAGGGACCCCATCACGGTCGGACGCCCCAACGGGG
>CAZXXL010000086.1:0-12212 GCA_964644635.1 uncultured Thermoanaerobaculia bacterium
TTCCAAAGCCGATAAATTCGCAGAAATCGCGCCCGCGATGTGCGGAAAGGGGGTCACTCGGCCCCTGGCGGGGCCGAAGGGACTCGCTCCCGCGGGCGGGGGAGAGGGGGAGCGGGCCTGGAGGCCCAAGCTACGTTCTTTGCTCACAAAGAAAATGGCGGGGCCGAAGGGACTCGAACCCGCGGGCGGGGGAGAGGGGGAGCGGGCCTGGAGGCCCAAGCTACGTTCTTTGCTCACAAAGAAAATGGCGGGGCCGAAGGGACTCGAACCCTCGACCTCCGGCGTGACAGGCCGGCGTTCTAACCAACTGAACTACGACCCCGCAGTCGTTCGCTCTCGGGTGGGAGGTGGGGGATTTGAACCCACGACCCCCTGCGTGTAAGGCAGGTGCTCTGCCGCTGAGCTAACCTCCCGAACGGTCACCCGTTGGGAGCGTCATCCTAGACGTTGGCCTCCCCCTTGTCAACCCTGGGTCGCGGCCTCCATATTGTCGGTAGAGGACCCCCGATTGGAGGTGCGCCATGCTCAGCGTTCTGCCGAAGAAGATCCTCATCCCCGTGGACGTGGGGGAGCTGAGGCAGCGGGCCTTCCGTCTCGGGGTGCGTCTCGCCCAGGTCAACGACGCCGAAATCATCCTGCTTTCGGTGATCCACGACACGTTCCCCTACCCGGACATCTTCTCGTTCCACTCGCCGAACCAGGACTACTACCGCACGGTGCGTGAGAAGGCGATGCGCATCCTCAAGGGGGCCGTCGGCCAGGCGCCTCCCGGGGTCAGGATCGACACCATGATCTCCCGCGGCAGCCCGGCCAAGGTGATCGTGGAGGTCGCCGAGGAGGTGCAGGCCGACCTGATCATCATGACCACCCACAACACCCGCGGCCTGGAGCACGCCATCCTGGGCAGCGTCACCGACAAGGTCCTGCGCACGGCCCGCTGCCCGGTGCTGGTGATCCCCATGCGCCGCCGAAACCGGCCGGAGAGCGACCCGGCCGGCCGCTGACGGCTTCCAGGCGCGCCACCGCCCCCAAGGCGGTAGAATGGGTCCCGGCACGGAGGTCCAGATGACCGAGAAGAGGTATCGGGTGCTCATCGCCAAGCCGGGCCTGGACGGCCACGACCGAGGGGCCAAGGTGATCGCGCGGGCTCTGCGCGACGCCGGGTTCGAGGTCATCTACACCGGGTTGCGGCAGACGCCCCGCCAGATCGTGGACGCCGCCGTGCAGGAGGACGTGGACGCGGTGGGCGTGTCCATTCTCTCCGGCGCGCACAACCGCCTGCTCCCCGAGATCGTCCGCGGACTGCGCGAGGCCGGCGCCACAAACGTGGTCGTCTTCGGCGGGGGCATCATCCCCGAGGACGACATCCCCTTCCTTAGGGAGGCCGGCGTGGACCGCATCTTCCTGCCCGGCACGGACACGCGCGAGGTCGTGCGGTACCTCCGCGAACGCCTGGCCGCGGTCCCGGCGTGAAGCCCCGGGTCCACCTCGACGCCTCCGGCGATGTCTGCACGGTGACCTTCCTCTCGCCCGTGCTCTCGCTTTCCCTGCTCGAAGAGCTGGAGCGGGTGCTGGAGGCCGTGGCGGCCGCCGCCCGGCCCACGGTCCTCGCCTCGGCCCATCCCCGCATCTTCCTGGCCGGCGCCCACCTCGGCGAGATCGCCGCGCTGGGGCCCGAAAGCGCGGGACGGTACGCGCACCGGGGCCGCTCGGTGATCCGCCGCCTGGGAACCGTCCCCGCCCCGGTCGTGGCCGCCGTGCACGGGCCCTGCCTGGGCGGCGGGCTCGACCTCGTTCTCGCGGCGGACGTCATCGTGGCCTCGCCGGCGGCCGCCTTCGGCCATCCCGGAGCGCGGCGGGGCCTGGTCACCGGCTGGGGGGGCACCCGAACCCTGCCGGAGGCCGTCGGGACGGCGCGGTCGCGTTGGGCCTTCCTGAGCGGCGAGCAGCTCCCGGCGCGGGAGGCCCTCGCCGCCGGCCTGGTCGGTCGGATCGCCGGCGATCCGGTCGCCGCCGCCCGCGAGGAGGCCCTCCGCCTGGGGTCGCTCCACCCCCGGCGGACGGCCCTCTGGAGGACGCTCCGGGATGGGCGTTTCGTTGACAGATTCCGTTCCTGCGTGGTACACAAACAGTCGATGCAACATCCGCCGGAACACGGGGAGAGACCATGAGCAGCACCATCCTTCTCGCCGATGACAGCCCGACCATCCAGAAGGTTGTCGAGCTCACCTTCGCCGATACCGGACACGAGGTGATCACGGTGTCCAGCGGAGACGAGCTCCTGGAGCGGCTGCCGTCCGTACAGCCGGACCTCGTGATCTGTGACGTGATCATGCCCGGGACCGACGGGTACAGTGTGTGCCAGACCATCAAGTCGGGAGCCGATACCCTCCACATCCCGGTGATTCTCCTCACCGGCACCTTCGAGCCGTTCGACCGTGACCGGGCGCTGGCCGCCGGGTGCGACGAGATCATCACCAAGCCGTTCGAGGCCCGCCACCTCGTCGAAACCGTCGAACGCCTCCTGGGCACGGGCGAGGGCGAGCCCGCGGCCGAGAAGTCCGACCACTTCGAGGGGGCCGTGGCGCCGCCGCTGGAGGCGCCGGGGGCGGCCGAAAGCCACGAGCAGCCGGCGGCCGAGACGCCGGGCGAGGCCGTGGAGGCCGCACCTCCGGCCGCGCCGGAGGAGCACCGAATCATGTCCTCCGAGGAGGTCGCCGCTCTCGATTTCACGACCACCGGCTTCGCCGAGATGGAGGCGGCCGGAAACGAGAGCGGCTTCGATACCGGCGAGATACCCGACGAGGGTCTCGACTTCGATCTCGAGGAGGTCGACACCGAGGCGCCCTTCGACGCCCCCATCCCGGAGCGCGCGGCCGGTGAGGAGCCCCCCGGCGCCGAGCCTGACGAGCCGTTCGCGGCCGAGCCGGCAGCGGTCGCGGATCAGGGGGCTGAGGCCGCCGACGCGGGCGAGGAGACGCCGTTCGAGGTCGCCCCGGCTCCCGCACCCGCCGAGCCGCCGGTGACTGCCGCCATCGCCACGCCGCCCGCGGCCGAGACCTGGGAGCCGGAGGAGGCGGAGGGCGGGGCCGAGCCGGAGCCCGCCGCTCCCGAGCCGGAGGTTCCGGCCGCCGAGGAGGAGCCCGCCCCCGAGCCGGCCCCGGCGCCGGCGGAACCTCCCGAGGCAGCGGCCCCGGCGACCGGCTTCACGCTGTCCGACGAGGACGTCGACCGCATCGCCAGGCGCGTGGTCGAGCTCGCCGCGGACCGGCTGGAACGGATCGCATGGGAGGTGATTCCGGACACGGCCGAGATGGTCGTCCGGCAGCGCATCCGGGAGATCGAAGCCGAGATCGAGGAACAGCCCCCCGACTGACCGCGACGTCGCCCGCGGGCCGCCCCCCACACCCAAAGGTTCCCGAGGCCGGCCCGTTCCGGGTCGGGTTACACTGTGCGCGCCCCAACTGGGGCCGGAGCACTGCATGAACCGAAAGAGCCTCCCGACCCGTTACGATCCGTCCAGCTTCGAGGCCCGCTGGTACGAGAGCTGGGAGACGGCGGGCGCCTTCAGACCCGAGGTCAACCCGGACGGGGAGCCGTTCTGCATCGTCATTCCTCCGCCCAACGTCACCGGCGTCCTGCACATCGGCCACGCCCTGCAGTTCACGCTCCAGGATCTCATCATCCGCTGGCGGCGCATGCAGGGGTACCGGGCGCTCTGGCTTCCCGGCACCGACCACGCCGGCATCGCCACCCAGGTGATGGTGGAGCGGCAGCTCGCCAGGGAAGGCCTCACCCGCCAGGAGCTCGGACGGGAGAAGTTTCTCGAGCGCATGTGGGCGTGGAAGGAGGAGCACAAGGACAACATCTCCCGCCAGGCGAAGGCCCTCGGCTCGTCGTGCGACTGGAGCCGCGAGCGCTTTACCCTCGACGAGGGCCTGTCCAGGGCCGTCCGCCGCGCCTTCGTCACCCTCTACGAGGAGGGGCTGATCTATCGCGACCAGCGCCTCATCAACTGGTGCCCGCGGTGCCACACCGCCCTGTCGGACCTGGAGGTCGTCCACCAGGACCACGACGGCAAGCTGTGGAACTTCGCGTACCCGCTCGAGGGCGGCGGCGAGATCGTGGTCTCCACCACCCGCCCCGAGACCATGCTCGGCGACACCGCCATCGCCGTCCACCCGGACGACGAGCGCTACCGGGGCCTGGTCGGCTCCTTCGTGGTCCATCCCTTCCTCGGCCGGCGGATCCCCATCATCGCCGACGCCGAGCTGGTGGACCCGGACTTCGGTACCGGCGCCGTCAAGGTCACGCCCGCCCACGACCCCAACGACTTCGCCACCGGCAAGCGGCACGGGCTGGAGATCATCAACATCCTCGACACCGAGGGGCGGATCAACGAGAACGGCGGCCCGTTCGCGGGCCAGAACCGCTTCGCCGCCCGCGAGGCCGTGCTCGCCGCGCTGGCCGAGCGTTCGTTGCTGCGCGGCGAACGGGCCCACCGCATGTCGGTGGGCCACTGCCAGCGCTGCGACACCATCGTCGAGCCGTCGCTGTCACGGCAGTGGTTCGTGAAGGCGAAGCCCCTCGCCGAGAAGGCGTTGCAGGTGGTCCGCGACGGCGAGGTCCGCATCGTTCCCGACTTCTGGATCGCCACCTACGAGCACTGGCTGGAGAACATCCAGGACTGGTGCATCTCCCGCCAGCTCTGGTGGGGTCACCGGATCCCGGCCTTCACCTGCGCCGAGGGGCACCTCCACGTCTCCGAGGAGGACCTGACGGCCTGCCCCACCTGCGGCGGCCCGGTGGAGCAGGACCCCGACGTGCTCGACACCTGGTTCTCCTCCGGGTTGTGGCCGTTCTCCACCCTCGGCTGGCCGGAGCGGACCGAGGATCTGGCC
The DNA here is from genome assembly GCA_964644635.1 of uncultured Thermoanaerobaculia bacterium. Taxonomy (GTDB): domain Bacteria; phylum Acidobacteriota; class Thermoanaerobaculia; order Thermoanaerobaculales; family Sulfomarinibacteraceae; genus CAZXXL01. The sequence continues at coordinate 4,902 of CAZXXL010000086.1, forward strand.
ACGTTCTATCCCACGTCGGTGCTCATCACCGGCTTCGACATCCTCTTCTTCTGGGTGGCGCGCATGATCATGATGGGATGCCACCTGGCGGGAGACGTGCCCTTCCGAACCGTCCACCTCACCGGGCTGGTCCGGGACGCCAAGGGCGACAAGATGTCCAAGACCAAGGGCAACACCATCGACCCGCTGGAGGTGGTGGGCCGTTACGGCGCCGACGCCGTCCGCTTCACCCTCGCCGCCCTGGCGTCGCCGGGGCGCGACCTGCCGCTCGACGTCAACCGCATGGAGGGCTACCGCGCCTTCGCCACCAAGGTCTGGAACGCGGCCCGCTTCGTGCAGATGAACCTCGGGGGGGACGAGCTGCCCCTCGCCGAGCTGTCCCCCGAGATGCTGGCCGCCCCGGAACGCTGGATCCTGTCGCGGCTGTCGCACACCGTCCGCGCCGCGAACCGGGCCTGGGAGAGCTTCCGTTTCGACGAGGGCTGCCACCAGCTCTACCACTTCCTGTGGCACACCTACTGCGACTGGTACCTGGAGCTGGCCAAGGGCTCCGTCGGGGACCGCACCGTCCGCTCCGTCCTCCGCGGCGTGCTCGTCGAGACGCTCAAGCTCCTGCACCCGGTGATGCCCTTCATCACCGAGGAGATCGCCGCCCATCTGGGCAACGACGGCATGCTGATCACGGCGTCCTACCCCGAGCCGGTTCCGGCCTGGGAGGACGACGAGCTGGAGGCGGACGTCGCCTCGCTCCAGGCCATCGTCGGCGGCCTGCGCTCCTACCGCGCCCTGGTCGGGCTCGCCCAGCGGCAGCCGGTGGCCCTCACGCTCGTCGATCCGGACCCGCGACGGGCCCGCTTCCTCGAGGCCCACGCGGCCCACCTCGAGCAGCTGGCCGCCGTCGGCAGGATCACCACCGGGGAGCCCTCGGCCCATGCCGTCGAGGAGGTCCTGGGCGGCGTCAAGGTGGCCATCGAGCTCCCCGCGGGGTCCATCGGCGCCCAGCAGCTCGACCGGCTGCAGCGGGAGATCGAGAAGCTCGAGAAGGTGCGCGCCGGGATCGAGAAGCGCCTCGCCAACCCCGGCTTCACCCGCAACGCGCCGCCCGAGGTCGTCGCCGGCGCCCGGGACCAGCTCGCCGAGACCACGGCCCGCCTCGAGCGGCTGCGCAGGACGGTGGAGGCCGTGACCGGGTGACCGGCCGCCTCCGTCCTCCGTTCGACCGGGTGCTCGAGCATGTCGAGAACACGGTCGTCCTGGAGACGGCGGACTCCACCCACGCGATGGCCCTCCGCCTCATCGAGCAGATGGCGCAGGAGAATCTCCACCTCCGGCCCACCGTGATCCTCGCCGGCTCCCAGTCCGCCGGCCGCGGCCGCAGGGGCCGGCGCTGGCTCTCCCCCACCGGCGGCCTCTACCTCGACTGGCTGGCCTCCGACCTCGAGCCAGCCACCGCCGGGCTCCTGCCGGCGCTGGCCGCCGCCGCCGCGATCGAGGCCCTCGACGAGGCCGGCGTGCCCGGTGCCGGCGTCAAGTGGCCCAACGACCTGCTTCTCGCCGGCGCCAAGCTGGGCGGCATCCTGGTCCACGCCCGGCGCGCCGCGGTCACGTGGGCCGCCGTCGGCCTCGGCATCAACATCACCGTCGCCCCCGAGTTGCCGGCGGGAGCCATCCTGCCGGCCACCGCGGTGGCCGATCACGTGCCCGTGACCTCACCCGACGGGATGCGCGCCGCCCTCGCGGCGGGATTCGCCGCCGCCATCGCCGCGGCCATCGAGGCGCCCGCTGAGCTCGTCACTCTCTGGCGCACGCGGCTCGTCCACCGCCCCGGTGACCGGCTCGTGGTGCGCACGGGGTCCGGAAGGAGCCTGAGTGGGCGGTTCGTCGGCGTGACCGGTGCGGGGCACCTCCGCCTGGAGGTCGGGGGCGAGGTGCGCACCTTCCCCAGCGGCGAGATCGTCGAGACGGACGGCTCCGGCTCTTGAGCCGAATCACCGTGCGGCCCCTTCGGGCACCCGCTCGCCGCGGAGGCGGGCGATCCGCGCTCCGATCCAGTGGCCGGCGAAGACGCCCAGCCAGGCCGTGGACGCCGCCACGTGGGCGGCCGACCAGAGCCCGCGCCAGGTCTCGTCCACGCTCACCTGGAGCAGGTATCCCGAGGCCGCCATGAGCACGAAGAGGACGGCGAGCAACGCGCCGCTGGAGCGCCGCCGGCCCTCGCCGCTCCGCCACTGCTCCACCACGTGCCGCTCCCAGATCAGGCCCACCGCGAACACCAGCAGGGGCGCCGCCAGGACGTGCAGGTGCTGCACCGCCGGCTGCCACGGGTGGTTGACCACCGACCACGGATCCTGCGGCCTGAGCAAGAAGCGCATGACCGCGTACACCACGCCGCTGCCGCCCGCCGCGAGGGTGGCCAGGAGGACGACGCGCCAGCGCCAGCCGTTCATCGGGCCTCCCCGCCGCCGAGCACGGCGTGCAGGGCGAGAACGCGCCGCACGGCCGCCGTGGTCGCCCGCGAGGTCAGCGTGGCGCCGGTCATCATTCGGATGCCCCGCTGCAGCTTCAGCTCGCCGTCAAGGCGCCGTCCCGCGAACTGGTCGTACCACCGCCGGCGCGGCAGGTAGTCCCTGGGCTCCCGGAAGGCCAGGACCTCCACGCGCAGCAGGCGGCCCGAGCCGTCGACGATCACCAGGAGCGTCTCCGGCAGCGTGCGCACGCGGTGGGTGTCGAGGTAGCCGAAACCGAGCACCTTGCCGTCCTTCGTCACCCGGTAGCGGGTGACCAGCGCGCTCGGCACGGTCTCCCCCGACAGTCGCTCCGCCCGCCGGATCTGCTCCGGCGTCAGGTACCGGACCTCCCGCCGCACAGTCCCCCCGGGAAAGGCCAGGTGCAGCGCCTGGGCAGCCGAGATCAGCGTCGTCCCGGCCGCGGACCCCGCCGCCGCCAGGGCCACGAGGAGGGCGCCGGCGGCCCTGGCCGCTTCAGAAGATGTAGCCGAGCGCCACATTGATCCGGTCCACGCCGGTGCCGGCGTCGTTGTTCACGTTCTGGTAATCGGCCTTGAGGATGAGCTGCGATATGGGCTGGTAGGCCAGGCCGAGGGTGAGGATCCGGCGGTCGTTGGCCGGGTCGGCCGCGAAGCCGGCCGGCACCCGGTCCTGGGTGTCCAGCCGCTCCCAGCGCACGAAGGGCGTCAGCGAAGCGCCAGCGCCGCCTCCGGCGAGCAGGTCGTAGCCGCCCTCGAGGTAGAAACCGGTGAGCCGCGACCCGATGGACGCGTTCCCGGTCAGGCCGAGCACGCCGTTCAGGCGGGCGGCGTCGCCGATGTCCGCCCGGGCGGCCAGCCCGCGGAAGCGGAACCCGCGCCACCGCCACTCGGCATGGGCCTCGTACAGGGCGGTGCGGGCGGCGATCCGCGCGCCGCGTGCGTCCTCGAGCCCCTGCCCGGCGTCACCCACGTACGCGGAGAGGCCGAGCTGCAGGCCGGGAAGGCCCTCGTAGTCCAGGCGGGCGACGGCCGCCAGGTCCTCGGCCTTGGCCTCCGACCCCTTCTGCCGGCCGCCGCGAATCCCGGCCGCCGAGAACCCCGTGGCGTCGAGCGCCGTGACCACGTAACCGCGGTACTTGAAGCCGCCGGCCTCGCCGAAGAGACCGAAGCCGTTCTCGCTCCAGGTGGTCGGGATGATGGACCGTTCCACCTCTGGGCGCAGCGCGCTCAGGAAGGTCGTCGGCTCGTGCAGCTCGTTGACGAAGCCCACCGGCATGAGCAGGAGGCCGGCGCGGAGGCCGAGATGAGGCCGCAGCAACGCATCCACGTAGGCGAACTCCACCGAGGCCTCGCCGTCCTCCTCGGTCGTGGCGTGCTCGAACTCGATCTCGGAGTTGAAGAGAAAACGGTCGTCGAACTTGTAGCCGATGTAGAAGACGGCCCGCGTCAGGTCGAAGGTGTCCGTCCTGCCCGAGGGAGCTCCGTCGTCGCGGGTGGCGTCGAAGCCCTGGTAGATGGCCTCCCCGTAGCCCCCGATGGAGACCCCGGGCTCCGAGCGGTAGATCTTCGACGCCGCCGGGCCCATGCCGTGCTCCGACGCCGCCGCTTCCACCACCGCCTTGCCCGCCCGCAGGCTCTCGATCTCGCCGGCCAGCACGTCGATCCGCCGCGCCAGCTCGTCGTAGCGGCTTCCGCCCGCGCGCTCGGCCCGCAGCGCTTCGAGCTCCCGCCGCAGCTGCCGGACCTCCTTCTCCACCGCATCCAGCCGCTTGTCGTCCGTGGTCCGCGCGGCAACCGGCCCCGTTGCGGCCGCCATCAGGGCGCACGCCGCGATCCCCACGACGACGATCCTCCTCCAGCCGACCCTGCTCGTATCCATCGAAACCTCCTTTTCCGTCGGTCGATCCGGCGTCAATCCGCCCTCGGGCGGCCAACGCCGCGCAGTCTTCGTCCGCCGAGCGCCAGCATCCGCCTCATGCCCGGGGTGGCGATCCTCCGCAGGCCCCTTCGGCCCCGGACCAGGTAGAGAGCCTCGATGTCCGGGTGCCGGGCCAGCCAGCGCATTCCCGCCTCGGGACCCATCACGAACAGCGCCGTGGAGAGGCAGTCCGCGGCGACGCCGCTCGCCGCCCAGACCGTGACGCTGCCGAAATCGGACGCCGGCCGCCCGCTCCTGGGATCGATGAGATGCCCCACCCGCCGTCCAGATGCCGTCACGACCCGGCGCTCGGAGTCGCCGCTCGTGGCCACCGAGCCCGAACCAACGGCCACCACCGCCGCCGCTCTCAGCCGCCGGTCGGGATCGGCCACCGCCACCCGGACGACACCCACGTCGCCGGCGAGCCGCACCTGGCCGCCGAAGTCGAGCGCCACCCCCCGCGCTCCCGCTCCCAGAGCAGCCCGGCACGCCCGGTCGAGGGCCAGCCCCTTGCCGAAGCCCCCGGCGTCGAGCCGCACGCCCGGCCGCGTCTTCACCGCCGTGAAGCCCTCCAGCCGCACGGCACCCGGCCCCGCCGCCGCCAGCGCCCGCTCGAGGGCGTCCTCTCCCGGCTCCCCGGCGCCGCCGCGCAGCCCCCATGCCGCCACCAGCGAGCCGCAGGCGGGATCGAAGGCCCGGCCGGTGGCCGCCGCCCACCGCAGGGCCGCGGCGAGGTCGGCCGACGTCGCCGCGGACAGCCGCACGGGAACCCCCGGTGCAGCGGCATTAACGCGGCTCAGCTCGCTGTCCCTTCGCCACGTGGACAGGCGCCGCTCGGCGGCCTCCACGGACCGGACCGCGGCCTCCGAGGCCGCCGCCGCCGTCGGTCCGTCGTCCGCCGTCACCCGGACCTCGAGCACCGTTCCCATGGCCGCCACCCGGCGGACGACTGTGGCGGCGTGGCCGGACGCCGCGGGTGCGGCGGTCGCCATAACGGTAAGACTAAGACGCAGACTGTATCTTGATATCTTTCGAAGACAACGCCCTGTCGATGGTCGCATCACTCCTCCTTGGCGGCCGGGATCAGCCCGGTTGCGGGGTGTCGCCCACCCCCAGGGTGTTGAGCAGGCACTCCTTCTCGCACAGGTCGCAGCGCGCGCCGGGCCGACAGTCGGCCGTCGTCTCCCGGAAGCTGCGCAGGCAGGAGCGCGCCTCCGGGAGGTCCGAGCGGAGGAAGGTGATCAGCCGTACCAGGGCGGCGCAGGTCTCCTCGGACAGGAGATGCTCCACCTTGCACGCATCGAGCTCCGCGGTGCGGGCGGCCACGCCCAGCACGTCCCGGAGGAAGGTGCGGAACACGTCCCGCTTGCCCGCGATCCTCGCCACCAGGTCGGCCCCGGAACGGGTGAGCCCGATCCGGTGGTGCTCGTCCACGCGCACCAGGCCCTGCTCCTTGAGGGCTCGAATCTGGAGCGACACCGCCGCCCGCGACACCTGCAGCATCCGGGCGATGTCGGCGCCGCGGGGCTCGACGCCGTTCTTCAGCGCCGACGCCACGGCGAGCAGGTAGTGCGCCCCCGAGTGGCTGATCTCGTTGGAAGCGAACTCCCGCCAGAGGCTCTCGTACTCCGTCACGCGCGCAGCCTAACCCCCCGCGTCCGAATTGTCAAGCATGCTTAACTACGACCTTGCCAGACGCTCCTGAGACCGCGCCGCGGTGGACGGCAACGCGCGTTCCCATGGCACCACCAGGCTCGACGACAAACCCCTCCCCGTCCGATCCCATGTCTTCCGGCGGGTTGCCTCCAAAGGGGAGCAGGATCCGGGCCCGCCCAACCCAACGACGCTAAGATGCGAAGCCAGGCAGCGAAACCGAAAAGTGTTTTGAGCGTGGCGGTGGTCGGGAGGGTGGGTTTTTTCGATCGACATTGACATGCTGCCAATGTGATATACACTAGAAGATATGTGGGAGCTCTACGAGCACAGGCGAGTTGGGCGGCAGCTCGGGAAGGCTCCCACGGAGGTGTTGAAACGGTATGAGAAATGGAAGGATATCGTGGTGATCTCGGGGCCCCAGGGGTTGAGAATGATCAGGGGGTTCCGTGACGAGGCATTGTCGGGCCAATGGAGAGGACACCGGTCATCACGGCTCAACGATCGGTACCGCGTCATCTATCGTGTCGAAAGCGATCGGGTCATCGTCGAGGTGGTCAGCGTCACGGCGCACGATTATCGGAGGAAGTGATCATGAGGGAGTACCGGAGAGCCCGCAAGAGAATTGAGGTCACGGTCGGCGAATCGGTCCGGATCATCCGTCAGCTGCAAGGTTTGAGCCAGAATCAACTTTCAGAGCTCACCGGCATCCCTCAGTCCACGATCTCGGCGATCGAGAACGATCGTGTCAACCTTGGCGTGGAACGAGCGAAGGTCCTGGCCCGTGCATTGAAAGTGCATCCGGCGGTTCTCGTGTTTCCAGGTTGGGACATCGAGAGTGAGTCCGCCGCCTGAAGACGGCGCCGGGGGCGGGAGATGGGCGAGGAGTCCGGTTCCGCCGTTGTTGCCTTCCCCTCCGGGCCTGTTGCGCTGTGCAGAACCCCTGTGATTTCGACCGGTGCCTGGCTTAGCATCTTAGCATTGTTGCGGCGGGCGGACGAGGGCGGTGTGGGCACCGTGACGCGGACGTCTTCTCGCTCCGTCTTGACGTTCATTCTTTCCTTACCAAGGGCACCCCTGAGGCCATACGCCTGGGTTGCGCGCTCCGGGGCTGTTCGCGATGGCCACGTCTGCCGGCTGCGCCGGGTCCCCTTCGTCGCTTCGATCGTTGCCTGATTGTGATACCTGGCACGTTTCAACTGGCACCCGCACGTGCACGCTGTGGTGTCGCGTGGCGGTTGGACGCGAGACG
>CAZXXL010000087.1:0-12068 GCA_964644635.1 uncultured Thermoanaerobaculia bacterium
CCCACGGCCAGCCACAGGCGGCCGGCAGCCGCGGCCGCCCGGGACCCGCCCCGCGCCAGCCGCTCCAGGGCCAGCACGAACAGGGCGATCCACACCAGGCCGAGCGGCATCAGGCACAGGGCCAGCGTCTTGCGGGCCGCGTAGGCCCCCGCCGTGAGCAGGATGCCGGCGGCCACGGCCGCCAGCCAGAGGACCCAGGCGGCCACGCGCCGCCGCGCCACCCAGGACCGGCCGGCCACGGCCAGCCAGGCCGCGGCCGCCACCCCACCCGCGAGAACCAGGATCGACGCCGTGTCGGCGAGGGACCGGCTCATGGCTTGGGTTTCAGCCAGGCCACCTGGTACGGCCAGAGCTGGAGCTCGAGGGTCGGGCCGGTGACCTCGACCTCCTCGTGGCCAACGAGGTCGCGGAGGGTCCCGGCGAGACCGAGCTCGCCGGCGGGGATCGTGACCCCGACCCGCACCTGGGAGACGTTGATCAGCGCGAGAATCGCCGCGCCGGAGCCGGCGGGGGTCCGGAGGACGGCGAAGACGCGCCGATCCAGGTGGAGGACGCGCTGGACGGCGTTGGGGTGAAACGCCGGCTCGCTCACCCGCAACCGCAGCAGCTCGATGTAACGCCGGGCGATCTCGGCGTGCACCGACCCCGTGCGCGAGAGCAGCTCGAACAGCTTCTGCTCCTCGATCACCGGCCGGTTAATCGAGCGCAGCGAGCCCTCGCGGATGACCGCCTGCTCATCGTTGCGGGCCCCGACCATGCTCGGCAGATAGATCCCCGGCACGCCGCGCAGGACCAGCGCCACCGCCCGCGAGGCGATGAACCGGCAGACCCTGGTCTCGGTGTCCTCCGGGATCCCGTCCGGGTTCAGGATGGAGTACCAGGTGATGTTGAGCTCGTAGGGGCTTTCGGCCCCGTCCCGGTCGGTCCGGCGGGAGACGAAGCCGCCCCGCTCCTCGGCCCGGTCGCACAGGTTCTGGATGGCCCGTTCGGGCAGGATCCCGCGCGCACCGAGGAGGCCGATCCCGTCGTGGGAGTCCAGGAAGTTGAGGAACGTGGTCGTCTCCGAGGGCGGCACCAGATCCTCCGCCCAGTCGCTCAGCGTCTCGGCGTTCCCGGTGAGGAAGGTGTGCACCACCAGCGGCGGCAGCGCGAAGTTGTAGACCATCTGGGCCTCGTCGTGGCCGTCGCCGAAGTAGGTGATGTTCTCCGCGTGCGGGACGTTGGTCTCGGTGACCAGGCCCACGTGGGGCGAGACGGCGTCCAGGACATCCCGGAACAGCTTGACGATGGCGTGGGTCTGCTGCAGGTGCGCGCAGGTGGTCCCGAGCTCGCACCACAGGTAGGTGACCGCGTCCAGGCGCAGGAGGTCCGCCCCCCGGCGCACGTAGTAGAGCAGGATCTCCAGGACCTTGAGCAGCACCTTGGGATTCTTGAAGTTGAGATCGATCTGGTCGGGCGAGAAGGTCGTCCACACGTAGCGGCGGCCGTGGATGGTGTCGAACGGGGTCAGCACGTCGGTGGTGCGCGGCCGCATGATGAGCTTCAGCCGGTCGGGATCCACCGCCGATCGGGTGTTGAAGACCGTGAAGAAGCTCTCGTAGTCGGGGTCGCCGTTGCGGAACTGCTGGAACCAGTAGCTCTTCGACGAGACGTGGTTGAAGATCGCGTCGAACATGAGCTTAAAGTCGACCTCCAGCTCCTCGATCTCCTCCCACGAGCCCAGCCGCGGATCGACCTCCTCGTAGGAGATGACCGAGAAGCCGCGGTCCGACGAGTAGGGGAAGAACGGCAGGATGTGCAGGGTGTTCACGATCCCGCAGAAGAAGTTCTCCATGATGTCGGCGAGGGTCTGGAGCGGCCGGCGGTCGGCGGACACCACCATGTCGCCGTAGGTGATCAGGATGATGTCCTGCTCCGAGAAACGCCGGGTGGGATCGAAACGGCTCTCCATCTCGATCAGCTCCGGCGTCAGGTGGGCGTGGTGGACCTTCATCAGGCGCTCCACCTCGCGCGCCACACCTTCCACTTTGTCCTCCCCGTACAGGATTCGGAGCCGCTTCCTGACGCGTTCGGCCGCCCACTTCGGGACCTCGAAGATTGGCCTGGAGTAGTCGGGTTCCAGCCGGTAGAGGAGCCCGCGGAAGGCGTTGGCCGATACCGGCTGGGTGCCGGACGCCTTACGATCGACGGCCATCGTCGCCTCCCTTCGTCGCACCGCCGGCCGGGGGCCGGCCCCCGCCGCCGGCTCCGGCCGGGATCTCGTAGCCGACCCCGCCGTCGAGCCGAATCGCGCTCCGGGCGAAGACGCCGCCGCCGCGGGCGAGCAGCCGCCCGTCCTCGGCGGCCAGCTCCGACTCGGCGATGATCAGCCGCCGTCCCGCCCGGACCACGCGGCCCCGGGAGACGATGACGCCCGCGCTCACCGGCCGCAGCAGCTTCAGGTCGAACGAGACCGTCAGCACGAAGACGTCCGTGACCAGGGAGTTGGCCGCGAAGAAGGCCGCGTCGTCGAGCATCTTGAAGAAGTAGGCGCCGTGCATGGCGTGCGCGGCGTGGTGCATCGACTCCGTGACCGCCATGCGGATCTCGGCTTCGCCCCGTGTCACCTCGAGGCGGGGACGGATCGCCCGGTTGCAGGGCGCCCGATGGTACATCCGCTCCAGCGCCCTGAAGTGCTCGTCCCCGATCATCGATCCCTCCCGTGGACCCGGACAGCGGTCCCCGTCCGCCATGTGCTCACACGTCACCTCCGGTTCCATGGTACGCGAAACGGCCGCCCGGGGCCGCCGTCCCGGACCCCGTTGCGACACCGTCGCACCCGGTTCCGCTGCGTGCGCCGCGTACGTTTTCTCGTGCTATACTCCCCCCAACGATGAAGGAAGTCAGCTCGGCAAGGGTTCCCTTGCGGGAAAGTGCAGGTACAGCCCCGAGGACGAAGTTGCCCCCGCCCGCGGCGCCCGCCGACCGTACGATTGTGCACCATCTTCGAAGATCATGAGCACGATCCCCCGCGTCCTCCTGATCGACGGCAGCGTGGACGACAGGGAGCTCGCCCGCCTCATACTGGAACGGGAGCTGCCGTCGGTGAAGGTCGAGGCCGTGGGGGATGCGGCCGGCTTCTCCCGGGCCCTCGTTCGCGGCGGCTTCGGCGTGGTCGTCACGGAGATCCGCCTGGGCTGGATCGACGGGCTGGAGCTGGTGAGGACGATCCGGGACACGGTCCCGGAGTGCCCGGTCGTCATCCTCACCGCGCGCGAGAACGAGCGGACCGCCGTGCAGGCGCTGCAGGAGGGTGCCGATCTCTTCGTGGCCAAGTCCTCCCGCGGGTACCTGGATCTCGGCAAGGCCGTCAAGACCGCCATGTTCCGCTCCCACCAGCGCCGCAGCCGGAGCGCCGAGGACACCCCCTACCGGCGGCTGGTCGCCTCCCTCCCCGTCGGCGTCTTCACGGCGACGGGGGACGGCAGGATTCTCGACGCCAACCCGGCCCTGGCCACCATCCTCGGCTTCCCCTCGGCGGAGGCCCTGGCCGACACGCCGCTGCCCGGGCTCTTCCTGCACCCGACGGAGGCCGAGCGCTGGCGCGCCCAGCTCGGCAGCCCGGCCGGCGTGGTCCAGACCGAGGTGCCACTGCGCAAGAACGACGGCAAGACCGTCTGGACCCGGATCAGCGCCTGGCTCGTCCAGCGCGGCCCGGACGCGGACCAGAGCTGGATCCAGGGCATGATCGAGGACGTCTCCGACGAGCGGCGTGCCCGCCAGGAGATGGCGCGGCGCAACGACGTCCTCGCCCAGTCGTGCGCCGAGCTCGAGAACTTCGCCTCGGTCGTCTCCCACGACCTCCGCGAGCCCCTCCACCTGGTGGAGCGGTACACCAGGATGCTCGCCGACCGCACTGGGGACGGGCTCGACGCCAAGGCCAGGGATTACATGGCCCACATCGTCCACGGCACGGAGCGGCTGCGCGGGATGATCGACGCCATCCTCGAGCTGTCCCGGGTGGAGACCAGGGGCGCGAGCTTCCTGCCCGTGGACTTCGAGAGCGTCCTCGCCGAGGCCGTGGCCAACCTCGGGCCCGCCATCGACGAGGCCGACGCCGAGGTCACCCACGACCTCCTGCCGACCCTCGCCGCGGACGAGACCCAGATGGTGCAGCTCTTCCAGAACCTGATCGGCAACGCGGTCAAGTTCCGGGGCGAGGACGACCCGAAGATCCACGTCAGCGCCGAGGAGAGGATCGACGACTGGCTCTTCGCGGTCAGGGACAACGGCATCGGCATCGAGCCCGAGGCCGCGTCCAGGATCTTCGAGATCTTTCAACGCCTGCATACCCAGGACGAGTACCCCGGAATGGGGATCGGGTTGACCCTGTGCCAGCGCATCGTGCAGCGGCACGGGGGCACGATCTGGCTCGAGTCGGAGCCCGGTCGCGGGACGACCTTCTTCTTCACCATTCCGAAGCACATCGGGCAGTGGCCATGAGCACGCCTGGAGGAAGACGATGAATCGGGAAACCATCCGTGTACTCCTGGTCGAGGACAGCCCCGGGGAGGCGGATCTCGTGCGCGAGATGCTCGCCGACGCCCCGGGGACGTCCTTCGAGCTCACCCACGAGGTGCGCCTGGCCCCCGCCCTGGCCCGGCTGGCACCGGAGGCGTTCGACATCGTGCTGCTCGACCTCAACCTTCCCGATTCCCGCGGCCTCAAGACCTTCGAGAGACTGCACGCCCACTGCCCCTCGGTCCCGGTCATCGTCCTCACCAACCAGAAGGACGAGGAGATGGGCGCCCGCGCCGTGCGCGACGGCGCCCAGGACTACCTCCTCAAGCAGGATACCGGCCCCACCCTCCTGCTCCGCTCCATCCGCTACGCCATCGAGCGGCAGGCGGCCCAGGCCGCCCTGCGGGAGAGCGAGGAGCGCTACGCCCTCGCCGTCGGCGGCGCCAACGACGGCCTCTGGGACTGGAACCTGAAGACCGGCGAGGTCTACTTCTCGCCGCGCTGGAAGGAGATGATCGGCTGCACCAACGAGGACATCGACGGCGACCCGGAGGAGTGGCTCGGCCGCGTCCATCCCGAGGACCGGGAAACCCTCGAGGCGGCCATCAAGGCCCACCTCGCCGGCCAGACCCCCCACCTGGAGCTCGAGTACCGGATCCGGCACGCCGACGGCTCCTACCGCTGGGTGCTGGTCCGCGGCCTCGCCGTCACCGGCAGCGACGGCAAACCCACCCGGATGGCCGGCTCCCAGACCGACATCACGGAAAAGAAACAGACCGAGGCCCAGCTCCTTTACGACGCCTTCCACGACGCCCTCACCGGCCTCGCCAACCGGGCCCTCTTCCTCGACCGCCTGCAGCTCACCCTGGACGCCACCAAGCGCAAGAGGAACGGCCAGTTCGCGGTCCTCTTCCTGGATCTCGACCGCTTCAAGAACGTCAACGACAGCCTCGGACACGCCGCCGGCGACCGGCTCCTGCAGATGATCGGCGAGCGCTTCCAGACCTTCCTCCGTCCCGGCGACACCCTGGCCCGGCTCGGCGGCGACGAGTTCGCCATCCTCGTCAACGACGTCTTCGATCCCTCCGACGCCGTCCACGTGGCCAACCGGATCCAGAAGCTCCTCGGCGAGCGTTTCATCATCGACGGCAGCGAGGTCTTCATCTCGGCGAGCATCGGCATCGCCCTCAGCTCCACCGGGTACGACAGCGCCGACGAGCTCCTCCGCGACGCCGACATCTCCATGTACCGGGCCAAGGCCGCCGGCAAGAACCGCTGCGAGATCTTCGACCGCGAGATGCACCAGGCCGCAGTGGCCCTGATGAAGCTCGAGATGGACCTCCGGCGGGCGATAAAGAGCAACGAGTTCGTCATGTACTACCAGCCCATCGTCTCCCTCGACACCAGGAGAATGGTGGGGTTCGAGGGCCTCGTCCGCTGGCGCCATCCCACCCGCGGGCTCATCGCACCCCAGCACTTCATCGGCGTCGCCGAGGAAACGGGCCTCATCGTTCCCCTCGGCTGGTGGGTCCTGGAGGAATCCTGCCGCCAGATCGGCATCTGGCAGCGGCGCTTCCCGGTCGACCCGCCCCTGTCGGTGAGCGTCAACGTCTCCGGCAAGCTCTTTCACCAGAAGGACATGGTCGGCCGGATCGTGCGCAGCCTCGAGGCCTCGAACCTCGACCCGTCGAGCCTGCGGCTGGAGATCACGGAGAACATCCTCCTCGACCACCAGGAGGCCGTGCTCAACAAGCTGGCCGAGCTCAGGGCCCTGGGCATCAAGCTCCAGGTCGACGACTTCGGCACCGGCTACTCCTCCCTCAGCTACCTCAACCGCTTCCACTACGACACCCTCAAGATCGACCGCTCCTTCGTCGCCAACATGGACCGCTCGGACGACTCGGACGCCATCATCGAGACCATCCTCGGGCTGGCCAACCTCCTCGGCATGAACGTCATCGCCGAGGGCGTGGAGACCGCCAAGCAGTACGAGCTGCTGCGCGGCATGCGCTGCCCCCAGGGTCAGGGTTTCTGGTTCGCCCGGCCCCAGCCGCCGGAGAAGATCGAGGAGCTGCTGGACGCCATGCCGCCGAGGTAGACCAGCCGCCGCACCGCCGGCCCGGTGTGACCCGCCGCATCTTGCGCGCAAAGGAAGGGGCGGAGGTCGCAATGCAGCCCGGCAATCCCAGATCGGCCCTCGTGCTCGGCGGCGGGGGCATCCTCGGCGCCGCGTACGAGATCGGCGTCCTCGCCGTCCTCGAGGAGCGCTACGGCGAGGGGTCGATCCTGCGGACCTTCGACCTCTTCCTCGGTACCAGCGCCGGCTCCTTCGTGGCCGCCGTCATCAGCCAGGGAATCCCGCCCGGCCGCCTCTTTCGGGCCTACCGGGACCGCGATCCCGAGCTCCTGTTGCGCCCGCAGGACGTCTCCCGGGTCCGCTGGGGGAGGCTCCTCTCCGGCGCCCTGAAGTTCCTCGCCGCCGTCGCCGGCGAGCTGGCGGGCTCGCTCCGCCGCCTCCAGCGCCCCTCCCTGCTCGACGTCTTCACCCGCGGGCTGGAGCGCCTGCCGGCCGGCTTTCTCAGCATCGACCGGCTCGACGCCTACCTCTGCGCCCTGTTCGCAAGGGAAGGGCTGTCCAACCACTTCGCCGACCTGTCCCGGCCGCTCCTGATCCCGGCCGTGGACCTCGACGCCGGCGTCGTCCACGTCTTCGGCCGGGACCCCGAGCACGACCCGACCATCTGCCAGGCCGTCACCGCCTCCAGCGCCGTCCCCCAGCTCTTCGCGCCCGTGCTCGTCGGCGGCCGCCACTACGTGGACGGCGCCGTCGGCGGCGCCACCCACCTCGACGCCGTCCTGGAGCACGGGCCGGGGAGCATCCTCTTCGTCAACCCGGTGGTGCCCTCGTGCACCAGCGAGCCGAGATCGAGCCAGTGCGAGTGCCGCCTGATCAGCCGCGGCGGCCTCGGGCAGGTCCTCGACCAGACCATGAAGATCCAGCACGAGGCCGCCGTCCTCACCAGCCTCGACGCCGCCCGGGCGCGCCACCCGGACATCCCCATCGTCGACATCACTCCCGTGCGCCGCCAGATGCCGCCCCACAGCCTGATGGATTACGATGCGTCCATGAACGCTCTGGACACCGGCTTCGAGACCATCGCCCGGGCCTCGGAGGAGCTCCTCGCGCAGCTCGACGGCTTTTTCGGACCCACGCCGGCGGAGGCCCGAAAGCCCGCCCCGGCGGAGCGCGTCCCGGTGGAGGTCCGGCCGGATGGCGACTGAGCCCCCGGCTGACGCCGGGCCGCACCCCTCCTGGCTGCGCCTGGCCCTCCAGCCGTCGGTCGTCCGCCGCGCCCTCGGCTACGCCGTCGTCGTCGGCGCCATCCTCATCGTCATCAACCACGGCGATGCCATCCTCGCCGGCGCCGTGGACACCCGCCGCCTCCTCAAGATGGCCCTCACCGTCATCGTCCCCTACATGGTCTCCACCGCCTCCAGCGTCGCCGCCCAGCGGGAGACGGCCGGAAACGGGGAACGCCCCACCGTGCCCGACGCGGGTCGCGGGAGGGCGGACCGGTAGCTTGCCGCACAGGAGGGCTCGGCGGTATGCTCATCGCATGCAAAGGATTCGCCGGTATGCCTGTGCTCTGCTCGTCGCCGTGCTCGTCGCCACCGGCGCCGCGGCCGGGGGCGTGGCGGCCTGGATCGAGCGCGGACCGGTTCTCGGCAGCCTGACGCCGACCGGGATCACCGTCTGGCTCCAGGCCGCGGCCCCGCTCACGGTCCGGGTCGCCGCCCGGGCCGGCTCCGGCGCCGAGGTGGTGTCGCCGCCGGCCCGGCTGACGGCAGACCATCGCCTGATGGCCAAGCTTCACCTGGACGGCCTGAAGCCGGACACGGTCTACCGCTACCGGATCCTGGCCGAGGGCCTGGAGCCGTGGGCGGATGACGGCTTCACCTTCCGCACCCCGCCGCCGGACGGCCACCCGTGCCGCCTCACCATCGCCGCCGGCTCGGGCGCCAGCGACTGGCGGGAGACGCGCCCCCGGATCTGGAAGGCCATCGCCGAGGCCCATCCCGACCTCTTCATCGCCCTCGGCGACACCCCGTACGCCGACGGCCTGCTGGAGCGGGCCCAGCGCACCTGGCTCGCCGCCCGCCGCCGGGCGCCCTCCGCCGCGACCGGGGCCCTGCTCGACGGCGCCACGGCCGCCTTCCGGCGCCGGGCGACCTGGGCCATGCCGCTCGCCTACGAGTACATCCGCTCCAGCGACGGCTTCGCCGCCATGAGCCGGCACACGGCCTGGGTCGCCACCTGGGACGATCACGAGACCGGGATCAACGACTCCGACCGGACGAACCCGGTGCTCGACATCGCCCGCCACACCTTCGAGGCCTACACGCCCAACCCCTCCTTCGGCCTGCCCGGCGCCGGCGGCGTCTTCTGGATCCAGCGCTACGGCGACGTGGAGATCTACCTCCTGGACGACGAGAGCTTCCGCACGCCCACCGCGGAGGCGCGGCGCGACCCGGAGCACGCGACCATCCTCGGCGCGGCCCAGCTCCATTGGCTCATCGACCACCTCACCCGCTCGCAGGCCACCTTCAAGATCCTCGCCTGCGGCTCGCCGTTCAACGACTCCCCGCGCAAGAGCGACGCCTGGGCGACCTACCCCCGGGAGCGGGCGCGCCTGGTGGCGGCCATCGCCGAGCACCACGTGGGCGGCGTCGTGCTCTTGAGCGGCGACATCCACCGCATGGAGGTCTACCGCCTGCCGTGGCTCGAGAAGCGCGGCGGTTACCCGCTGACCGAGGTGGTCTCGAGCCCGCTCTACAACATCGCCCGGCGTTGCGGGCCCAACCCGGAGCACCGGCTCTTCTGCATTGGCGGTGACCACCTGCACATCGGCCAGTACTACGCCGCCATCGCCATCGACACCACCCTCGCCGATCCCACGCTCACCATCGAGGTCAGGAACGCCGACAACGAGGTGCTCTACCACGAGACCCTGCGCCGCTCGGCGCTCGAGTTCCGCGACGACGCCCCCTGAGCGGGTACACTCCCCCCCATGGACCGGACCGCACTCTTACGCCGGGCCCTCGGGGAGCGGATCCTGCTCCTCGACGGCGCCACCGGGACCGCCCTCGAGGCCATGGAACTTCCCGCCGCGGCCTGGGGCGGCGAGGCCCTCGTGGGCTGTCCCGAGGCGCTCGTGCTTCACCGGCCGGAGGCCGTCCTCGAGCTCCACCGCGGCTACCTGGAGGCGGGCGCCGACATGGTCGAGACCGACACCTTCGGCGCCTCCCCCACCGTCCTCGCCGAGTACGGCCTCGCGGAGCGTGCGGCCGAGATCAACCGCCGCGCCGCCGAGCTCGCCCGCCGCGCCTGCGCCGGCTACGACGAGCCCGGCCGGCCGCGGTTCGTCGCCGGCTCCATGGGCCCGACGACCAAGAGCCTGACCCTGACCGGCGGCGTCACCTTCGCCGAGATGGTGGCCGCCTACCGCGTCCAGGCCGAGGCCCTGGCGGCCGGCGGCGCCGACGTCCTCCTCGTCGAGACCGCCCAGGACGCCCTCAACATCAAGGCCGCGCTGATCGCCTGCACCGAGGCGGCGCCCGGCGTGCCGGTCGCCGTCTCCGCCACCATCGAGCCCGGCGGCACCACCCTGGGCGGGCAGACGGTGGAGGCGGTGGCGGCCATGGTGGAGCCGTGGCGCCCGCTCTGGGTGGGCCTCAACTGCTCCACCGGCCCCGGCCCCATGACCGAGCACGTGCGCGCCCTGGCCGCCTTCACGCCCGCCTTCGTCTCGGTGGTGCCCAACGCCGGCATGCCGGACGAGGACGGACGTTACCACCAGCCGCCCGGCCCCTTCGCCGAGATCCTCGAGCGCTTCGCCGCCGAGGGCTGGGTCAACCTCCTCGGCGGCTGCTGCGGCACCACCGCCGGGCACATCCGCCGCCTGCGCGAGGTGGCCGACCGCCGCGCACCACGCACGCCTCCCGCGGCCGATCCCGGCTGGCTCGCGGGGGGCGTGGCCGTGCGCATCCGCCAGGAGCGCCCGCCCCTGCTCGTCGGCGAGCGGACCAACGCCCTCGGCTCGCGCCGCTTCCGCACCCTCGTCGACGAGGGCCGCTGGGCCGAGGCCGCCGAGATCGGCCGTCTCCAGGTGCGCCGCGGCGCCCAGGTGATCGACGTCTGCGTGGCCGACCCCGAGGGCGACGAGAGGCAGCGCATGGCGAGCCTGCTGCGGGCGCTGCGGCGGGTGGTGCGGGCGCCGATCATGGTCGACACCACGGACCCGGAAGTCCTCGAGGCCGCGCTCGAGCTGATCCCGGGCCGGCCGGTGATCAACTCCGTGAACCTCGAGGACGGCGGCGCCCGCCTGGACCGGGTGGCGGCGCTGGCGCGGCGCTTCGGCTGCGCGCTGGTGGCGGGCTGCATCGACGAGGACCCCGCCGACGGCATGGCGCGCACGGCGGCGCGCAAGCTCGAGGTGGCCCGGCGCCTCGTGGGCCGCCTCCGCGCCCACGGCCTGCGCCGGCAGGAGATCCTGGTCGATCCGCTGGTCTTCCCCGCCGCCACCGGCGATCCCAAGTTCCGCGGCACGGCCCGCGAGACGGTGGAGGGCATCCGTCTCATCAAGCGGGAGCTGCCCGGCGTGCCGACCCTGGCCGGCGTCTCCAACGTCTCCTTCGGCCTGCCGGCGGCCGGCCGCAAGGTGGTCAACGCCGTCTTCCTCAAGCACTGCGTGCAGGCCGGCCTCGACGCCGCCATCGTCAACACCCAGGCCCTGGTGCGGGTGCCGAGCCTCGACCCGGAGGAGATCCGCCTGGCCGAGGCGGTGCTCTTCGACGGCGGCCGCGAGGCGGTGGACGCCTTCGTCGCCAGGTACCGCACGCCGGCCTCGGGCGCGCAGCGGAAGCTCGACGACCTGCCGCCGGAAAAGAGGCTCGAGCGGATGGTGGTCGAGGGCACGCGCACCGGGCTCGAGGAGGTCCTGGACGAGCTCCTGGCGACGATGCCGGCGCTCGAGATCATCAACGGCCCGCTGATGGCGGGCATGGACGAGGTCGGCCGGCTCTTCGGCAACGGCGACCTCATCGTCGCCGAGGTCCTCGTCTCGGCGGAGGTGATGCAGGCCGCCGTCGATCACCTGCGGCCCCACCTGGAGGCCGGGCAGAGCGCCGCCCGCGGCTCGATCCTGCTCGCCACCGTGCGCGGCGACGTCCACGACATCGGCAAGAACCTGGTCGGCATGATCTTCGCCACCAACGGCTGGCGCGTCGTCGACCTCGGCGTGCAGGTGCCCTCCACGGCGATCGTCGAGGCCTGGCGCCGGGAGCGCACGGACCTCATCGGGCTCTCCGGCCTCCTCGTCCGCTCCACCCGGCAGATGGCGGCCACCGCCGCCGATCTCGCCGCCAACGGGATCCACGTCCCGCTCCTGGTGGGCGGCGCCGCCCTCAGCCCGCGATTCGTCCGCGAGCACATCGCCCCGGCCCACGCCGCGCCCGTGCGCTACGCCGGCGACGCCATGGAGGGCCTGCGCCTGGCCGCCGCCCTCGTC
>CAZXXL010000088.1:0-11888 GCA_964644635.1 uncultured Thermoanaerobaculia bacterium
CCGGCGCCGGGCGACCCACAGAGCCGCGGTCTCAGAAATATCGGGGAAAGTCCAGCCGGAGGAGGAGTTGACGGCGAGGGAGCGGGCGGTGGCGTCGCTGTCGACGGTCTGGGCGAAGGTGGCGTTGGCGCAGGAGAGGGTCACGTTGGTGGTCAGGACGACCGGTCCGCCGTACGTCTGGTCGCCGGAAGTGCTGACGAAGGAGGAAGCCAACCGAGTCGATTCGAAGCCGCCGACCGAGAGTGAGGTGCTGGCCGGATCCGCGTTGAAGGTCATCGTGTCTGTTCCAGCCCCACCGTCGACGGTGAAGGCGGCCAGGAAGATGCCGGACCCGAAGCCGTTGAATACAACGGTGTCGTTGCCGCCGCCGGCGTTGATCGTCAGCGAGTTGGTGGGGTTGTTGAACGTGGTCGTCTCACCGCTCGTCGAGCTCACCGTCGTCTTCCCGGCCCCGGCGGCGCTGATCGTGATGGTTTCGGAAGTGGCGCCGTAGGTGAGCGTGACGTCGCTCGCCGTAATCGACGAGCTGATCGGCTCCAGGTTTCGATAGGTCACGTGAAGCCTGCCGTGCGGCCCCTCCATGTCGACGGACCCGCTGGAGGCGTCGGTGTAGGTGAAGCTGGTGCTGCGCACCCGGCCGACGAACAGGAGGCCGTCGCCCGGGAAGGCTGTGTTCTCGTCCCCTCCGTCGAAGAAGATCTCGAGCCCGAGACCGGCGAGGGAGCCGTCGACGACGAGGAGATCGTCGCCGGGGCCCGTTGCGACGCTGACCCGCCGTGCCGAAATCGCCGCCAGCGGAACGGCCAGCGCCCGGGAAGCAGCCGCTCCGGATGTGCCGCTCGATGAGGGTGCCAGCCCCTCCACGACGAGGTTCGTCCCTTCCCGGCGCAGGGTGATCCTGTCGTTTCCGGTACCGGCGGTGCGGAGCGTGAGGACGCCGTCATCGACGACGGCCCGGGCCGATTCGGCGTTGCCGCCGCTCACGCCCGCAGCGGCCGCGGGCAAGGCGCAGGCCAGGCACGTGACACGGGCGAGACAACGGAAGCTGCGGAGTTTTGCTCGAGATACGACATCCTCCTTGCGAGCGGGTGCATCGAAAGCAACGACCGCATGCCGCAGGGACGATGCACGCGTTTCCTTTTCCGGCGCTGGCTTCTCGTGGAAAGCCTAGCACGGCGTGCATGGTTGTGCAAACGTCGCAGAATGTGGAGGGTTACTGCAGTGACATGAACCGGGCGGCGGGGCGAGGCGTGTGGACGCGACGCTTCCGGCCGCGGTCTTGGTGCGGGGCCGGCGCCGCCATGCACCTTGAGCCCGGAGCTCACACGGTGGAGGCCGTGGACGGCCGGGCGAGCAGGTCCCGGTAGGCGGCGAGGGTGGCCTCGACCATGGCGTCGGCGGTGAAGCGGGTGCGGGCGACGCGCCGGGCGCGGTCGGCGAGGCGGGCGCGCAGGTCCGGGTCGGCCAGCGCCTGGACGATGCGGCGGGCCAGGCTCTCGGGCGAGCGGACGTCGGCGAGGAGGCCGGTCTCGCCGTCCTCGATGAGCTCGGGGATGCCGCCGGCCCGGGTGGCGACCACCGGGACGCCGGCGAGCACGGCGTCGACGATGGCGGTGCCCAGCCCTTCCAGCTTGGAGGGCATGACGAAGAGATCGAGGGCGCCGAGGAGGCGGGGGATGTCGGACCGGTGGCCGAGGAAGCGGACGGCGCCGCCGGCGAGCCCGAGCGCGCGGGCCTGCGATTCCAGCTCCTCGCGCAGGGCGCCGGCGCCGGCGACGAGGAGCACGGTCTCGGGAAAGGCGTCGAGCACGGCCGGCATCGCCTCCAGGAGGTAGCGGTGCCCCTTGTGATCGACGAGGGCCGCCACCACCCCGAGCACCGGGGCCCCGGTGCCGATGCCGAGCTCGCGCCGCACGGCCTCCCGGGCACCGGGCGGCACCACGGGGGGTTCCACGCCGGAGTGAACGAGGCGGATGCGGCCGGCGGGAACCCCGGCCGCGACGAGCGCCTGCCGGACGGCGCGGGAGATCGCCAGGTAGGCGTCGGCGCCGCGGACGTACTTGAAGCGACCGAAGAAACCGCGGCTGGGCGGGAAGTCCACCCGGCGGGTGACGACGAAGAGCGGTCGCCCGGGGCCGCTCAGGAGCCGGGCCAGGGTGCCCACCGTGTGGGAGCGGCTGGAGTGCAGGCCGACGACGGCCGGCCGCCTCCGGGCAATGGTGCGGAGCAGGGCGCGGACGGCCGCCACCGGGAACGCGCCCGCGCCCGTTTCCACGACGTCGATCCCGGCGGCGGCGGCGCTCTTCGCCAGCTCGCCATCGCGCCGCGCCACCAGGGTGACGGGGTGGCCGCGCTCGGCGAGGCCCGTGCAGAGCAGGAAGACCTGGCGCTGGCCACCCCGCCATCCGGGCTCGAGGTCCACGTGCACGGTGGCAAGTCGCTCAGGCATCGCCGGGATCCTCTTCTCGTGCTGTGAGCGTCCCGGCCCGGGCCGGGACGCCGCCGGCCGTCAGCCGATCCCCCGCTCGAACATGGCGTACTCGCGGGTGACGACGCCGCGCCCCCGGTCCCAGCGCAGGGTCGGCATGTCGGGGCCCATGAGGCAGTGGTGGACGGCCTTCATGCCCGCGGTGATGGCGCGCCGGTAGAGCTCGGCGGCGATGGCCTTGCCGAGGCCGATGCCGCTCTGCTCGGGGAGCACGGCGAGGGTGCGGATGTTGAGGGTGTCCGCGGGTTTGACCACCGCCAGCCCCAGGCCGACAACCTTGCCGTCGGGATCGTCGGCCAGAATGATGTGCTCGGGCCCGACGCGCCGCAGCCAGCGGTTGTAGATGTTCGTGAACTCTTCCTCGGTGGTCGGGGTGACGCTCCAGGTGGAGGCGAAGGCGTGCTGGCAGAGGACGAACAGCCCGTGGATGTCCTCCTCCCACCGGCCGGGATCGAAGCTGCGCATGGTGATGCCGCGCCGGCGGGCGAGCTCGGGCTCGACGCGGAAGCTGGCCAGCTGGGCCTCGAGATCGTCGATCCGCTTGGTGCAGTAGGTGCGGATGTTGGCGAAGCCGGACTCGACCCAGAGGCGCACGTAGTACTCGGGCTGGCGCGGCTCACCGGGGAAGGGCGGGGTGTCGAAGCCGCGAATCATGAAGCGCCAGCGGTGCCAGATGTCGCCCGCCATCGGGCCGCGCATGACCTTGAGGCCGCGCTCGCCGAGCCAGGCGGCGGCCGCGGAGACCAGGGCCGAGGCCACCTCCGGGTCGTCCTCGCAGGCGAAGAGGCCGACCAGGCCCACCGGGCCCTCCTGCTCGACCAGGAAGCGGTTATGGAACGCCACCAGGCGGCCGGCGGGGCGGCCGTCGGCGTAGGCGATGAAGCAGCGCGATTCCGCGTTCCGGTAGTAGGTGTTGGCGGGATCGAGGAGCGACTCGGTCCCGGCCCGCTCGGCGGCGGCCTGGTGCTCGTTCAGCCCCTCCACCTTCTGGGGCAACGCCAGGAAGTCCTCCACCGGACCCGTAAGATGTGCGAACGACTCGACGTGAACCTCGGCCATCTCCACCTCCACGGCCGGCGTTTCCCGGCGGGCGGCACCGCCGCACGGCGCCGGTCTCGATTTCATCCTACCAGCACCGCGGGCCCCGGAGTGGGTGACCCGGGTCGCGATCCGGTATCATGAGATGGAGTCGCGCCTGGAGGGTCTCGTGGGGCGAGAGGCGAGAGAACGGCGGGGGATGGGCGGCGTCCGGGAACGCGCCGGCGGGGCCGTGGCCGCCGGCTGCTGTTTGCTGGCGATGGTGGCGACATCGGCCCTTGCGGGCGGGGCGCGGGCCGGGGAGACCTTCATGGCCACGGGGACACGGCGGGTGGCCACCCTCATCGGGTACGGGCAGCCGATGCTCCGGGCCCAGGCGCCGCCGAGCATCGCATCGGCCGATGCCGGGGGAGACATCCTGTGGGGCGCCGACATCGGCCTTCCGGTCACCATCGAGGCGGACCCGGACGGGTCGGGAACCCGGCCGGTCACGTTCTTCTTCTTCGGCGACACCGACCTCCTCGACCACGCCCGGCTGGTGAGCACGAAGTGGGTCTACCCCTATCAGGCGGCGGCCGGGGAACTTGCGGCGCCGTACGGGGTGATCCAGGGGGACGCGGTCGCCTACTCGCTGGACGACTCACCGGCCGGCGGGATCGCGCTCTCCCACGTGTTGCGGAACCGGGAGCCCGGGGACGCCGCGCCGGTCTGCGGCGCCGTCCGGGACGACGGATTCCGGGCCATGTACGTGCCGGGTGTGCACCCCGACCGCTGCGCCAGCGGCATCAAGCATGGGAAGGACATCGATTGGCGGTTCCTGACGCCCACCGGGGCATGGGCGATGGACAGCACGCTGTTCGTGATGATCGCCGACCAGACGCCCTACGGCGGCATCCCGCAGGCGACCTCGTACCTGGCGGCGAGTACGGACGGCGGTCTGACCTGGGAGGCGCTCCAGAGCGGAGCGCCGTTCTCGTCCGCGGACAACAGCGGTCACCCCTTCTCGAAGTTCGTCCACGTGGACGCGATCGCCGTGGATGCCGCCGACTACCAGGACCTGCAGCGCTCCGGGCCGTGCGGACTGCCGCTTCCCCCGGGGACGGATACCCGCGGGTTCCTGCTCTTCGGCGCCGGGCTGTGGAACCAGACGGACGTCTACCTCGCCTTCGTTCCCAGGCAGGAGCTGGCGGACGCGGTGGCGGATCGGTCCCATGTGATCAAGGTCTGGTACTTCAGCGGGGTGTCCGGAGGCGGCTGCTGGAGCACCAGCCAGGCGGACGCGGTGCCGGTGGTGGCGACGCTGGACAACCGGGCGTTCGTGCCGCTCGAGGCGGCGTGCGGCAACCGCATCCTGCAGGATTCCGGGGGCGCCGGGTACGTCAGCGTGACGAGGCTTTCCGGCAAGCTCGGCAAGACCTCTTTCGACCGCCTGGTGATGTTCTTCGACTCGGATTACTGGGTCTGCAAGGTGGGCGCCCCCGACCCGTGCTGCGGCGGCACGCCGGTCGAGAACGGGACCATGTGCGAGGGCTCGACGGACGCCTACCAGGACTTTCTCGTCGAGGGGAACGCCGGCATCGTGATGATCACCGGCGACCCCTGGCGGCCGTGGCTGTGGAACGTGGTGCTGGATCCGGGTGCCGACCCGGCCTCGGTGGCTCCCGCCGCGGTGCGCGGCCTGCGGCCCGAGACCATCCCGCCGGATCCCGCCGCCGACTGGCTCGGGGCCGGGCCGGAGTGCACGACGGTCATGTCGGGCAGGGACGTGATCTCGGGCTACGCGCCGCTCATCGTGGATCGCTTCGCCGGGCCCGCCCCCGACGGACGGGGATTCGAGGTGTACTTCCTGGTCTCGCGCTGGGGTACCAGGGTTTCGGAGAACGACCCGGCCTCGCCGGAGGAGGGCTACCACTACATGGTGGACCTCTTCCGGACCGAGATCGTCCCCAAGCCGGCGCCGCGGACGGCCGGGCGCGCGTCCCCGGCAGACCCGGGGCGCTTCAGGAAGCTCCGGGCCCCGTGACGAGGGGCCTCAGATCAGGATGAGCTCCCGCTGCATGGGGCCGGCCACCTCGACCCTGCCCGCGGGGGTGATGAAGACGTCGATCTCGGAGCGCGCGGCCATCTCGCCGGGTAGGTAGATCCCGGGCTCGATGGAGAAGCAGATCCCGTTGACCAGCAGGCGCTCGTCCTTGGTCTCGAGGTTGTCGATGTTGACCCCGTTGCCGTGGACCTCCTCGCCGATGTTGTGTCCGGTGCGGTGGATGAAGTACGGACCGTACCCCGCCTCCTCCACCACCTGGCGGCAGGCGTCGTCCACCTCCCAGCCGTGCACGGGCGCCCCGGCGGCGAAGCGCTCGCGGACGAAGGCGAGGGCGGCGTCGCGGGCGTCGCGGACGACGTTGAAGATCTCCACGTACTTCGCCGGTGGATCGTCGCCGACGAAGCCGCACCAGGTGATGTCGTAAAAGATCGCCCCCGGCCGGGCCAGCTTGGCCCACAGGTCGATGAGGATCATGTCCCCGGGCCTGATGGGACGGGCGTTGTCCGGCGTGGGCTCGAAGTGGGGGTTGGCCTGCTGCTCGTTGGAGCCGACGATGGGGTGCTCGCCCATGCAGTCCAGGCCCTCCTCGTCGTAGCGGCGGACGATGAACTGCTGGACGTCGTACTGGGTCAGCTCGCGGCCGGCGGCGAGCTCGCTGCCGATGAGCGCGAAGGCCTCGTCCTTGATGCGCTGCACCCGCCGTCCGGCCTCCACGTGGGACTCGTAGGCGGCCTCGTCGAGGACGGCCTCGAAGGTCTGGACGAGGCCGGCCGAGCTGACGACGTCGAAGCCCAGGGAACGGATCAGGTCGACGGTGCCGCCGTCGACGGTGGAGACGTATGGGATGTTGGCGGTGGGGGAGTACTGCATGGCGATCCTTTTCGCGGGGAAGAGGATCTCCCGGAGGCTGGCGTGGAGCTCGCGCCACGACAGGTACTCGCGCTTTTCGCCGGGCAGGGCGTCGAGCTTGGTGGCCTCGACCTTGGAGACCAGGCGCACCGGCTCGCCGCGGGCCGGGACCCAGTAGAACCACCGGCGGCTGGTGAACTTGCCGTAATCGAGACCGAGCACGCGGTAGGCGATGGCGTCGCGGTTGTGGAAGTCGTAGAAGAGCCAGCCGTCCACCTTCTCGTTCGCCAGCTCCTCCTGAATCCTCTTGATGTCCACCATCGTGAGCCTCCTTTCCGGACGCCCACACTGGCACAGCCGGCGGCCCGGATGCAAGGGTCCCGCCGTCCCGCCGCACGACCGTCGATTGCGAGCACGCTTCTCCGCGGCGAGGTCCGATCGTGATGAGGTCCCGTCGCTCGGGCCTTTGGGGGCCCTCGCTCGGGACGCCGTTCGACAGCGGGAAGAGGGGCTTCCCTGTCTCACGGCGCTTTGGCGCTTCACGCCTCGCAATGACGAGGAGAGGGAATGCGAGGCGTTCAACGAAGCCCCTTCCGTTGTCATTGCGAGGAGCCGGGCGCAGCCCGGCGACGTGGCAATCCCTAGCAGTGCTGAAGCGCGCTACGACCTTCGCCGCGAGGGGGTCCGATCGTGGGGGGATTGCTTCGGCGCTTCGCGCCTCGCAATGACAAGGGAAGGAGGCGGAGCGCGCTCCTGGGTGCTCCGGGAGAGACCCGGCGCCGGCCGGCCTACCGCGCCGCGGTCTCTAAAATTTTGGGGAAGGTCCAGTCCCGCCGTGCCGCCGCACGACCGTCGGTTGCGGGCACGCTTCTCGGTGGCGGTGTCCGATCGTGATGAGGTCCCGTCGCTCGGGCCTTTGGGGGCCCTCGCTCGGGACGCCGTTCGACAGCGGGAAGAGGGGCTTCCCTGTCTCACGGCGCTTCGTCGCTTCGCTCCTCGCAATGACAGAGGGGGCAGGAGCGCGCTCCAGGATGCCCCGCCGCGGCATTTCCATGCTCACTCCGGGATTACCCGGCTACCGAGCCGCGGTTCCGGGAGTGTTGGAGAGAGCCCAGGCTCCCGGCGGCGCGGCGGGAGGCTCACGGGAGCTTGCGGTTCAGCCAGTCGGCGAGGCCGGGCGCGAGGCGCCGAAAGCGGACGAAGAAGCGAAGCATGGCCGGTTGCACGATCTCGCGCCGGTTCTTCTCGATGGCCCGGAGCACGCCCGCCGCCACTTCCTCCGGCTGGAGCCGGCGGACGAGGACCCGGGCCAGGAGTGGGAGGTCGCGGTCCGGGTCCAGGTTGGCGCCCTCGAAGAAGGGCGTCTGGACGGCTCCCGGGCAGATCCAGCTCACGCCGACCCCGCGGTCCAGGACCTCCAGGCGCAGCGCCGCCAGGTACTGGATGACCGCGGCCTTGGAGGCGCAGTAGGCGGATCCCAGGGTGTGGGGGATGAGCCCGGCGGAGGAGGCGACGGCGGCGACGTGGGACGGTACCGCGGCGAGGAGGTGGGGGAGGGCGGCGCGAACGGTGTTCACGGTGCCCAGGAAGTTGACCCGGGCGAGGAGCTCGACCTCGGCCGGGTCCTGCTCCGCGGCGCGGGCGTAGCGGCCGAGCCCGGCGTTGGCGACGACGACGGCGAGGCCGCCCAGCCGCCCGGCCGCGGTGTCCACGGCGGCGGCGATGGAGCGGGCGTCGGCGACGTCGGCGGTCAGCACCAGCGCCTCGCCGCCGGCCTGCTCCACCTCCCGGGCCACGTCCTCCAGTCGTTCGACTCCGCGGGCGACAAGGGCGATGCGCGCGCCGCGGGCGGCCAGGGCGAGGGCCACGCTGCGACCGATTCCCGAGGATGCGCCGGTCACGAGAACGGGCGTTCCTGGTAGGATTCTCACACGGGAAGTATAGGCCAGTCCCCGGCGGTACGGGGGTGGCGGGGAGGCAGCCATGCGAATGATCTGCGACGGCTTCTTGCTGGTCGATGCCCAGGTGGACTTCTTCCCGGGCGGGGCGTTGGCCGTCCCGGAGGGTGACGCCATCCTCCCGGCGGTCAACCGGATCCTGGGCGCGTGCCGCGACGAGGGCATCCCGGTGATCGCCTCCCGCGACTGGCACCCGGCGGATCACAGCTCCTTCACCACCGCGGGGGGACCGTGGCCGGTCCACTGCGTGCGCGGGACGGCGGGGGCCGAGCTCCACCCGGATCTCGAGCTGCCGCCGGTCTTCACGATGGTGCACAAGGCCACGGCCCGGGACCGGGACGCCTACTCCGCCTTCGACGGCACCGGCCTCGCGGCCTTCCTCGGGGAACGCTCGATCCGGTCGCTGCTGGTGGGCGGTCTGGCCCTCGATTACTGCGTCAAGGCGTCGTGCCTCGACGCCCTGCGCGCGGGCCTGACGGTGAGGCTCGTGTTGCCGGCCACCCGCGCGGTGGAGGTGGCCCCGGGCGACGGCGCCCGGGCGCTCGAGGAGCTGCGGGTCGCCGGCGCCGAGATCCTGGACGAGGTGCCGCGGTGACCCGCCGCTCCCTGCTCGACCCGTCCTCGGCGGCGCTCCTGGTCGACCTGTACGAGCTGACGATGATGCAGGCGTACCACCTGTGCGGGATGGAGGGGACGGCCACCTTCGATCTCTTCGTGCGGCGCCTGCCCCGGGAGCGGAACTTCCTCCTCGTCGCCGGTCTCGGGACCGTGCTCGAGCTGCTCGAGAACCTGCGTTTCGCACCCGGGGATCTCGAGTACCTGGAGAGCACCGGCCTCTTCCGCAAAGAGTTCCTGGACCTGCTCGAAGGCTTCCTGTTCACCGGCGACGTGGACGCCATGCCCGAGGGCACGGTGGCCTTCGCCCCCGAGCCGCTGCTCAGGATCACGGCGCCCCTGGCCCAGGCCCAGCTCGTGGAGACCCTGGTGATGAACCAGGTCCACGTCCAGACCATGCTGGCCTCCAAGGCGGCGCGGGTGCTCCTGGCCGCGCGCGGCCGGCGGGTGGTGGACTTCGGCCTGCGGCGGATGCACGGGGCGGACGCCGGCCTGGCGGGCGCCCGAGCCTACTGGATCGCCGGGCTGGCGGCCACCTCCAACGTCCTCGCCGGCAAGCGCTTCGGAATCCCGGTGACCGGCACCATGGCCCACAGCTTCATCCAGGCGTACGACGACGAGCTCGAGGCCATGCGCCGTTTCGCCGAGGTGTACCCGGAGACGGTGCTGCTCGTGGACACCTACGACACCATCGGCGGCGTCGAGAAGGTGATCCGCCTGGCGTCGGAGCTGGGCGAGGAATGCCGGATCCGGGGCGTGCGCCTGGACTCGGGAGACCTGGCGGCCCTGGCCCGGGAGACCCGCCGGCGCCTGGACCAGGCCGGGCTGGCGCAGCTCAAGATCTTCGCCTCCGGCAACCTCGACGAGTACCGCATCACCGAGATCCTGGCCGACGGCGCCCCCATCGACGCCTTCGGGGTGGGGACGCGGATGGGGACCTCGGCCGACGCGCCCTCCCTCGACATGGCCTACAAGCTGGCCGAGCTCGACGGGCTCGGGCGGCTCAAGCTCACCGCCAACAAGGACACGTGGCCGGGGGTGAAGCAGGTGTGGCGGTCGAGCGACGCCGACGGCCGGGCGGCGGGCGACGTCATCGGCCTGGCGGACGAGGAGGTCGACGGCCGGCCCCTCCTGGTGCCCGCCATGCGCGGCGGCAAGAGGACGGGCGTGGCCCTGGAGACCCTCGACGCGGCCCGCGAGCGGGCGCGACGCGAGATCGAGGCCCTCCCCGAGGGCCTGCGCCGCCTGGAGACCGCCGATCCCGCCTACCCGGTTCGCGTCTCCGACCGGCTGCGCGAGGAGCGCAGCGCGGTCATCAGGAGGCTCCACCAGGCCCACCTGTCGGCGGTGTGATGTAGAGTATGCGGAGCGCGGCTCGAGGCCGCGCGGCGAGGAGGGCCGAGATGCCGGACAAGGAAAGCCTGAAGGAAGCTGTCGAGGACCGGGGACCGTACGCGGTGTGGGATCTTCTCGATGACGACGAGCGCAGGCAGGCCGCCGCGGCGGCGTGGGAGAACGCCGAGCCGGAAACCCGGGCGCCCATCGAGGCGGCCCTGGCCAAGGAGCTGAAGTTCCGGCCCCGGTCCGTGCGCAGGCTTCCGGCGGAAAAGATCGCCGGCCGCCTGGCCCACCTGGCGAAGAACCTCCCGGAGGCGGCCCTCTTCCCCTTCCTGTTCCACCTCCATCTCGCGGATCGAAGGGAGCTCCTGGCCGAGTTCCTCGACGACGTCGGCCTACCCCACGACAACGGCGTGCTCGATCTTCCCGACGACGCCGAGGCCCCGGACGCGGCCAAGGTGGCGGAGGCCGCCGGCCGGCTGGTGGAAAAGCACGGGCACCAGGCCCTGGTCTACCTGGCCACGCTGAAGGTGGCCGACGGCGACTTCTGGGCCGGCGTGGACGACGTTCTCGACAGGTACGACGAATCCGGCGAGGCGCTGGAGAAGTAGCCGGGGGCCGGACCGCCGGCCGGCGTCAGGGCGCGGGCATCAGGCGGATCCGCT
The DNA here is from genome assembly GCA_964644635.1 of uncultured Thermoanaerobaculia bacterium. Lineage (GTDB taxonomy): Bacteria > Acidobacteriota > Thermoanaerobaculia > Thermoanaerobaculales > Sulfomarinibacteraceae > CAZXXL01. The sequence continues at coordinate 10,996 of CAZXXL010000088.1, forward strand.
GGAGGCGGATCAGCCCGGCGGAGACCAGCGAGTCGAGATCCTGGGAGGCGAGGTCGACGAGATCGGTCTCGGGGATGTCGGCGTCGGCGATGTTCGTACCGCGGAGGATCCCGAGGCAGCTGACATCGGTGGAGTCGGGGTCCCGCCGGCCCACCTTCCGCGCGAGCGCGACCAGGTCGGGCCACCGTTCGCCGGGGAAGTTGGGCTGGGTCGTCAGGGGGTAGACCACGAATCCGACCTCGCACGTCAGCCCGGCCGAGGTGAGCAGGGGAGAGCGCCGGCCGAGGCTCAGCAGGCGCTGGGCCACCGCGTACGACTGGTCGGGATCGAGGTCGTGGACCACGGCGAGGTATTCGTCATCGCCCAAGGCACCGACGATGTCCGAGTCGCGGATGGCCGTGCGCAGGACGGGCAGGATCTCGTCCGGTGAGACGCCGCCCGGCGTGTTCTGCCCGGCCGCCGGAACCAGGCGGACCAGGAACAGGCCGAGGAAGAGCGGCGGCAGCATCTCCCGCGGCGTCGAGCCCCAGCCCATGGCGCGCCGCCGGGCGAGCCGGATCTCGTAGGGGATGAAGATGCGAAAGAACTCGGCATCCGCGCCGGGGAAGGGATCTGCGCTCGGGGCTGGGGACGGCGTCATGAAGCGATGTTGGCAAAACCCCGGGCCAACGTCAAACGGGGACGGCGATCCCCGTGGTTCTCAGGAAACCGATCGCGTGCGCCCCTGCGGCCGCCGAACCGAACCGTCGGGAGCATCTTTTGCCCCGTCATGGCGAGCCGGGCGCCGAAGGCACGCGACGTGGCCATCCCTGACAGCGTTGGAGCGCGCCGCCCACTGCTCCGGGAAGCGCTCCGGGCGTGATGAGGTCCCGTCGCTCCGGCCCTGGCGGGCC
>CAZXXL010000089.1:0-11846 GCA_964644635.1 uncultured Thermoanaerobaculia bacterium
GCGAAGCGACGAAGGGGACTCGGCGCAGCCCGGCGACGTGGCGATCCCTGACAGCGTTGGAGCGCGGTGGCCGGTGCTCCGTTACGGTGTCCAATCGTGAGGGGATCCCTTCGCTCGGGCCCTGGTGGGCCTTCGCTCGGGACGCCGTTTGACAGCGGGCAGCGAAGCTGCCCTGTCTCACGGCGCTTCGGCGCTCCGCGCCTCGCAATGACAAGACAAAGGCGGAGGGCGCCGGGCGGTGCTCTGGAGCGCGCTCCAGCCGTGAGGGGGTCCCTTCACTCGGCCCCGGCGGCCCCAGGCCGGAGGGGAGCAGGATCGGGGCGCCGGAACGGCAGCAGCGGCATTCTTCCATGAACGACCGCCGCTGGGGTAGCATGACAGGGCGATGGCGAAGGCGGACGAGATCAAGGTATTCATCGCCCGACGCGCCTCAGTCTGCGGGGAGTGTGGGCGAGAGCTCGGGCGCGGAGGGTGGATCACGCTTCGCGAGGACAAGGGCGCCCTGTGCCTCGGTTGCGCGGACCTGGACCACCTCGTGTTCCTGCCCTCGGGCGATGCCGCGCTGACACGGCGGGCCCGCAAGCACTCCACGCTGTCCGCCGTGGTCCTGAGGTGGAGCAGACCCCGGAAGCGGTACGAACGGCAGGGGGTCCTGGTGGAGGAGGAGGCCCTGGCCAGGGCCGAGGAGGAGTGCCTGGCCGACGCCGAGGTCCGTGCGCGCCGCCGGGAGCGTGAGGCGGCACGCCGGGCCGAGCTCGATCAACGGTACGTCGACGCCTTCACGGCGCGTATCAAGGAGCTGTTTCCAGGCTGTCCCGCGCGCACGGTCCGTGCCATCGCCGAGCACGCCTGCCGCAAGTACAGCGGCCGCGTGGGCCGCACCGCGGCCGCCAAGGCCCTCGACGAGGAGGCCGTGCGCCTGGCGGTCATCGCCCACATCCGCCACGAGCAGACGCCGTACGATCACCTGCTGGCCAGTGGCATGGACCGTCTCGACGCCCGGCGCGAGGTCAAGGACCTGGTGCGAGCGGTCGCCCGGCAATGGGAGAAGGGGCCGGGCCAATCGGAGGGGCGGGAACCGGACGCACCGTGAGGTGTGCTGGTTCGGGGACGGTCTCGCGCAGCACCCGTGCGCCGGGAGCGCTTCGAGGGCGACCTCACGATTGACCCTCGGTTCGGTGGCGCGGTGCACCTCGCCCATCTCGCCGGTTCCGAGTGCGGCGGCGCCCCGTGGTGCGCAGTGAGCCGGCCGATGGCAACGGCCTCTCGCTGCGCCTCCCATGGATGACCCGGTGAGAGCCGGGCGGGGAAGGTGGTTGCGTGGAGGAGGGCCGTGCGCCGGCGGGTGATCGCGGTGCTAAGGTCGGGGCATGGAGCTGAGCGTTTTCGACCTTTTCAAGATCGGGATCGGCCCGTCGAGCTCCCACACGGTGGGGCCGATGCGCGCCGGCGCCTTCCTGGTGGAGAAGCTCAAGAAGCACGGCCTCTTCGATCGCGTCGGGCGGATCCGGGTCGAGCTCTTCGGGTCGCTGGCCTCCACCGGCAGGGGTCACAACACGGACAAGGCCATCGTCTGGGGCCTGCTTGGCGAAAGACCCGACACCATCGACCCGGCCCGGGAGGAGCCGCTGTACCGGGCGGTGGTCGAGAGCGGCTCGCTCCTCCTCGGCGGCGAACGGAGGATCCCCTTCGTGCCCGGTGAGGACGTGATCTTCCGCGAGGACGAGCAGCTGCCCTTTCATCCCAACGGGATGCGCTTCACGGTGGCGGACACCGGGGGCGTGGAGATCTACCGCAAGGTCTTCTACTCCATCGGCGGGGGGTTCATCGTCGGCCACAAGACCGCCCGCGACGATCAGCTCAAGAAGGGGAGCACGCCGCTGCCCTACGACTTCGACTCCGGCTGCGAGATGCTGGAGATGGCCCACGCCTCCGGGCTGAGCATCGCGGAGATGGTGTTCGAGAACGAGAAGGCGTGGCGGAGCCCGGAGGAGATCGAGGCCGGCCTGGACCGGATCCGCGACACCATGCAGGCCTGCGTGGAGCGCGGCTTCACCGTCCGCGGCGTGCTGCCGGGCAGGCTCCGCGTCCCGCGCCGCGCCCCGGACCTGTACGAGCGGCTCTCGCGCCAGAACGAGGGGGCCTTCGCCGATCCGCTGGCGGTCCTCGACTGGGTGAGCCTCTACGCCCTCGCGGTCAACGAGGAGAACGCCGCCGGGGGCCGCGTGGTCACCGCCCCGACCAACGGCGCGGCCGGGATCGTGCCGGCGGTGCTGCGTTATGCGGAGAAGTTCCTCCCCGACTGCCGGAGACCGAAGCACCGCCGGTTCCTCCTCACCGCGGGCGTCATCGGCATCCTCTACAAGGAACGGGCGTCGATCTCCGGGGCCGAGGTGGGCTGCCAGGGGGAGGTCGGCGTCGCCTGCTCCATGGCGGCCGCCGGCCTGACCGAGGTGCTCGGCGGCACCCCGGAGCAGGTGGAGAACGCGGCCGAGATCGGGATGGAGCACAACCTCGGCCTGACCTGCGATCCCGTGGACGGGCTGGTCCAGATCCCGTGCATCGAGCGCAACGCCATGGCCGCGGTCAAGGCCCTCAACGCCTCGCGGATCGCCCTTTACGGCAGCGGCCATCACGTGGTTTCGCTGGACGAGGTCATGGCGACGATGAAGCAGACCGGCCTGGACATGAGCGCCCGCTACAAGGAGACCTCCAGGGGCGGATTGGCCATCAACATCACCGAATGCTGAGCCGCCGGCACATCGATGCCGTCACGGATTGTGATTCCCCCTCAGCGTCACCAGGAGGGAGCGGGTCCTACCCCAGTTTCTCGACGATGGCGTCGGTCATCTGGGTCGTCGTCGCCGCACCCTGGGCGATGACCTCCGGGCCGCCGGGGAGGTTGAGCATGTCGTAGGTGCGCACGCGGCCCTCTGCGACGACGGCGGCCACGGCGTCACGGATGCGCCGGGCCCGGTCGGTCTCCCGGGGCGGGGCCACTTCGACGCTGTTTTGTGGTGCCTCGTTGGTCTGACGCTTGCCCCAAGAGGGCACTCCGCGCATGACGGTCCACCGAGCCGCTGCCTCAGGAGTAACGAGGGGGGGTCCAGGACCGCCGCGGGGTTGACAAGGCGGTCCGGGGGGGGGGTACGTTGACTCTGAGCTGCTGGTGCGGCCGGAACCAAGAATCCGCGAAAGGGGGTACAGTCATGGCCAACGCAAGCCAGAGGAGACTCCTGGGGACGGTCACAAGCCACACCGATCGCTGTAGAATCGTGCTCGTGCTCGGCATCGCATTTGCTCTTGCATTCGTGGCCTGGGCTCGGCCGGCGGGGGCAGCGATGCCTCAGGACTGGTGCAACTTTCCGTCGTGGTGCCCTTGGGCCGACTGGAGCCTGTGCTGGGCGTACTCGGATTGTAACAACGGTGGGGATACCAGCGGAGGAACGGGCGACAGCTCGAAGCCTGACCCCTGTCAGCAGTGCATGCATAAATGCGACGCGGAGTACCAGCAGAATGTCAAACGTTGCGGGCGTTCGCTCGCGTGCAAGAACCTTGCCCTGAGCGAGCTTCACGCGTGCCAGGGCAACTGTTTGACCGATTTTTGCTCGTAACAGCTTTAGGAGAACCATGATGAGTGGATCGAATGCCTTGCGCCCGGAGCCCGGCCCTCTGGCACGGGCTCGTGCTGCCGGCCGGGGGAAAAGGCGACGGCCCGCGCTGACCCCGGCGGCGGCCGTCGTCGTTGTCACCGGCATTGTCGCGGCAATCGCCAGCGCGGGTTTTTCGGCGGGGCTCCATCCCATCGAGCGGCGCGCGCACTGGAGCCTGCGCGAGGCGCTGGCGGCGAAGCGTCTGCCGCCCGCGGTTGTGCGACGCCTGGGTTCGTCGAGCCCGGAGGCGACGGTGATCTTCCGAGAATGGTATTCAGACCTTGTCGGTAAGAAACCCCTCACCTCGGAAGGGGCCTCGATCAGCACCACAATCGTGCTCATGGATCTCAAGACGCCAGACCATCTGCGCTTCCGTTGGGAGACCACATCCGACTTCCAGGACGGCACGGTACAGAATGCGTTGACGTTGTGGTGGAGCCCTGGCGCCAAGGACGTCTTCAAGGTTCGTTACGCGTTGCCAATGTATGGCACGGACATGGCGTCCCACGTCGAGGGCGGCATGGAGGCAATGGCGAAGGGCCGACTGCCCGAGAACGACGAGATCCTGCTCACCTTCGAGCACGGCGGGCGCGAATGGACCACGACCGCCGATCGCTGGCAGAAGGGCCTTCTCAGTGCGGTCGATATCAAGCTCCTGCGGGAGTCGTTGAACGAGGACACCCGTAAGCGGCTGTTACTCGTGCATGCGGTGGCGCGCGGCGTGCCGCTGCTCAACGAGGCCTGTGACGAGATTACTGCGCCGCTGCTGGGGTATTACGGGCAGGATGCGTGTGCGCTGCCCGATCATCCGCTGTTGCTCGAGCCCGCGGAGCGGCCGGACTGCGACTTTGACGCCTCGTTTGGTGAGCCATGCACGGAGCAGGAGCTGCTCGACTCGCAGGTCCGCAAGCAACCGCAGCTAGCGCCTCGGCCTGGGCCGCAGGCCGACGGGCAGCGTTAAGCGATACCCCGACGTGGTGGGCGCGTAACCGCTTCCGAGAAGCTCGCCGGATGTCCTCGCGGGTGCAGGTGTTCCCCGACCCTCGACACGGCTGCTGACCGGTCCTACCCCAGCTTCTCGACGATGGCGTCGGTCATCTGGGTCGTCGTCGCCGCACCCTGGGCGATGACCTCCGGGCCGCCGGGGAGCTTGAGCATGTCGTAGGTGCGCACGCGGCCCTCCGCGACGACGGCGGCCACGGCGTCACGGATGCGCCGGGCCCGGTCGGTCTCCCCGAGCCAGTCGAGCATCATGGCGGCGGAGAGAATCATGGCGACGGGGTTGACGATGGACGGGTCGAGCTCGGCGTACTTGGGCGCCGAGCCGTGGGTGGGCTCGAAGACGCCCACCTCGCGGCCGATGTTGGCGGAGGCCGCGAAGCCGAGACCGCCGACGAGGCCGGCGAAGCCGTCGGAGATGACGTCGCCGAACAGGTTGCCGGCGACGATGACGCCGTAGTGCTCGGGGTTTTTGGTCAGCCACATCATCTGGGCGTCGATGTTGGTTTCGCGGAGGGCGATCCGCGGGTAGCGCTCGTGGACCTTGCGTCCCTCCTCGACCATCATGCCGGAGGTCTCCCGGAGCACGTTGGGCTTCTCGCAGATGGTGACGCTGTCGTACCCGTGGGCCTCGGCGTAGGCGAAGGCCTCCTCGCAGATGCGCCGGCAGGCGGCCCGGGTGAAGATGCGGGTGGAGATGGCGAGATCTGGGCCGGGGACGCCGGCGAAGGGCTCGAACTTGGGGTGGGAGGCCAAAGCCGCGCGGACGGCCGCCGGCGGGTCGGTCCACTCGACGCCGGAGTACAGGCCTTCGGTGTTCTGGCGGAAGATGACGGCGTCGATCCTCGGCTCCTCGACGCCCCCGTCGCGTCCGCGGCGGATGAAGTTCAGGGGGTTGCCGGGGAAGGTGATGCAGGGGCGGATGGAGATGTCCAGGTCGAAGCGCTGGCGCAGACCGACGATGGGCGAGAAGTAGACGAAGCCCCGGTCCTTGAGCTCGGGCCTGAGCTCGGCGGCGGCGAGGTCCTTGGGCTTCGACGTGATGGCGCCGAACAGGCCGACCTTGTGCTCGGCCAAAAGCTCGACGGTCCGCTCGGGCAAGGGGTTGCCCTCGTTGACCCAGTGCTCCCAGCCGATGCCCGCCTCGGCGTACTCGGCCTCGAAACCGACCGCGTCCAGCACCCTGATGGCCTCGGGGAGCACCACCCTGCCGATCCCGTCGCCGGGCATGGTCACCACCGTCCGCCTGCTCATCGCCACCTCCTCGAGGGCCGCGGACCCTCGTGGCCCCGGGGCGTCTCCGGGCTCGGGTCCGGGCCGGCGCCACCATATCCCAGCCCTCCCACCCGGGCAAGGCTGCGTGCGCGGGCGGATCAGCGGGGGTCGAAGGCGATGCGGCCGCCGTCCCAGCAGGCGACCTCGATCTCGTAGCCGGTCGGGTCCTTGAGGTACCAGGCGCGGGAGTGGGGCCAGTGGATCTCACCCCCGTACAGGATTTCCACGCCCTCGCGCTCGACGGTGGCCAGCCAGGCGTCGGCATCCGTGATGCGCAGGCCGAAATGAGCGAGGCCGTGCAGCCCCCGCTCGGCCAGCCCGAAGCGGTCGAGGCAGCGGCGCCCGGGGTGCTCGTAGATGCACAACAGGGCGGATCCCGCGCGGATGACCCCCCAGCGGACGCCGTCCGTGACGGCCTCCTCGACGAGCTCGAAGCCGAAGACCCGGCCGTACCACGCAACGGTGGCGTCGAAATCATCCACGGAAAGATTGAGGTGATCGAGGGCTTCAACCGTCATGGTGGCAGGCTCCTTCGCGTCCGCCCGGGGCAACCGCCCGCCGCCGGCCGGCATTCCGGTTCCGGCCCCGCGCTTGTCAGGGTGCGCCGTTGCGGGTATACTGCGCGTTCCGTGGCCCACAGGCCACCGTGAGGTGCAAGATGAAAGCCGGAATCCATCCCCAGTATCACGAGGTCGAGGTGCGTTGCGCCTGCGGCAACACCTTCAAGACCCGCTCCACCAAGAAGGAGCTGCGGCTGGAGATCTGCTCGGCCTGCCACCCCTTCTTCACCGGCAAGCAGAAGCTCGTCGACACCGCCGGCATGGTCGAGAAGTTCGAGCGCCGCTACGGCAAGAACGGCCAGAACGCCAAGAAGAAGTAGATCGCTCCCGGCCGCCCGGCGGCCTCCGGACGCCCCGTGCCGACCACCTGGTCCGTACGGGGTTTTTGATCGGAAGGTTCGATGTTCGGTCGTCTCGAAGAGATCGTCGCCCGCCACCGCGCCCTGCGCGAGGAGCAGGCCGACCCGGCGGTGGCCGTGGACCCGGTGCGCTCGCGGGAGGTGGCGGTGAAGCTGGCGGAGCTCGACCCCGTGGTGCGGGCGTACGAGGAGTACCGCCGGGTGCTCTCGGAGCGCGACGGGGCGCGGGAGGTCCTGGCCGGCGCCGACGATCCCGAGATGCGGGAGCTGGCGGCGGCGGAGGTGGCGGGGCTCGAGGCCAGGCTCCAGGAGCTGGACCGGGAGCTGAAGCTCCTCCTGCTGCCGGAGGACCCCAACGACCGCCGCAACGTGATCCTCGAGATCCGCGCCGGCACCGGCGGCGAGGAGGCGGCCCTGTTCGCGGCCGAGCTGCTGCGCATGTATCAGCGCTACGCCGAGAGCCGGCGCTGGAAGCTCTCCCTCACCGAGGTCAGCGAGACCGGTCTCGGCGGCATCAAGGAGGCGGTGGGGATGATCGAGGGCGAGCGGGTCTACTCGCGGCTCAAGTACGAGTCCGGGGTGCACCGGGTACAGCGCGTGCCGGCCACCGAGTCCTCGGGCCGGATCCACACCTCGGCCGCCACCGTGGCGGTGCTCCCGGAGGCGGAGGAGGTGGAGGTCACCATCGACGAGAAGGACCTCCGCATCGACCGCTTCTGCTCGTCGGGTCCGGGCGGCCAGAGCGTCAACACCACCTACTCGGCGGTCCGCGTGACCCACGTCCCGACCGGGCTCGTGGTCTCCTGCCAGGACGAGAAGTCCCAGATTCAGAACAAGGCCAAGGCGCTGCGCGTGCTCAAGGCCCGGCTGAAGGAGATCCAGGAACGGGAACAGGCCCGGGAACGCGCGGAGAGCCGCCGCAGCCAGATCGGTACCGGCGATCGCTCCGAGAAGATCCGCACCTACAACTTTCCCCAGGGCCGGGTCACGGACCACCGCATCGGCCTCACCGTGCACCGGCTGCAGGAGATCCTCGACGGCAACCTCGACCTGATCCTGGATCCCCTCATCACCCACTTCCAGGCGGAGCGGCTCAAGCAGGAGATCGACGCCACAGCACCGTGAGCCGGTGCTTCAGGGGCGCGGCGGCGGCGCCATCAGCTCTTCGCGGGTGAGCGGCAGCTCGTCGGTGGCGCCGTTGCTGAACAGGATCTGGAAGACGCGGATGTCGCCGTAACGGAAGCCGGCCGCCGACGAGAGCAGGAAGAGGCGCCACATGCGGACGAAGCGCTCGTCGTACATGGCGCGGATCTCGTCCACGTGGGCCTCGAAGCGCTCCCGCCAGCGGTCCAGGGTGAGGGCGTAGTGGGGACGGAGGTTCTCCACGTCCACGGTCCGCAGACCGTGCCGTCCCAGGTGGGAGAGGGTCTCCGGCAGGGCCGGCAGGTAGCCGCCCGGGAAGATGTAGGTCAGCGTCCAGGGGTCGCCGAAGGTCGGCCGGTCCTTGCCGATGAAGTGCAGAAGCCCGATGCCGCCGGGCCGCAGGCGGAGGCGGATGTGGCGGACGAAGACGCCGAGGAAGGACTTGCCCACGTGCTCGGCCATGCCCACGGAGACCCAGCGGTCGAAGCTGCCCCCGACCTCGCGGTAGTCCGCCAGCAGCACCTCGACCCGGTCGGCCAGGCCGGCCTCGCGGACGCGCTCGCGGGCGAGCTCGGCCTGGTTTTCGGAGAGCGTGCAGCCGACGGCGTGAACGCCGTAGTGGCGCGCGGCGTGGATGAGCAGCGATCCCCAGCCGCAACCCACGTCGAGCAGGCGCTGGCCGGGAGCGAGGCGGAGCTTGCGGCAGATGCGCTCGAGCTTGGCCTCCTGCGCCGCCTCCAGCGGCGTGTCCGGGGTGGCGAAGTAGGCGCAGGAGTAGGTCATGCCCTCGTCCAGCCAGAGGCGGTAGAAGTCGTTGCCGAGGTCGTAATGGCGGTTGATGTTGGCGCGGGAGCGGCGCCTCGTGTCGCGGGTGCGCAGGCGGGTGAGGGCGAACCGGGCCAGGGTGGCCGGCGGAAGCTTGACGTGGCGGAGGCGGGTGCCCATGCCCACCCGGAAGAGGTGGTCCCAGTCGCCCTCGACCTCGATCTCGCCGGCCATGTAGGCCTCGCCGAAGCCGAGGAAGCCGCTGGCGACGGTGTTCTTGAGGGCCTCCTCGGTGCCGAAGGCGACGCCGACCACGAGCGGTCCCTGGCCGAAGCGTTCCACGGTCCCATCCGGGAACTGCACCGAAAACGGCGACCCCGGGTTGGCGGCGGCCGCCTGGCGAAGCAGCTTCGTCAGGGTTTTTCGCATGCCGGGCCCCGCGTTTCAATATGGTTCGCTGGCCTTCGGGCCGCAAGGCGGGAGACAATGGCGCCGTGAAGACCGCCGAGGCGCTGGCCCTGGGCGCACGGAGCCTGCCCCGCCGCGCCGGGATCCCCGATCCCGCGCGGGAGGCGCGCTGGCTGCTCGCCCGCGCCTGGGGCCTGGACGAGACCCGCCTCCGGCTGGAGCCGGACGCCGAGGTGCCGGCGGTGGTGCTCGAGCGGTACCGGGACTGGCTGCGCCGCCGCGCGGACGGCGTCCCCGCCCACCACCTCACCGGGCGGTGCGAGTTCTGGGGGCGCGAGCTGCTGGTCTCGCCGGCGGTGCTGATCCCGCGTCCGGAGACCGAGCTGGTGGTGGCCGCGGCGCTGGAGCTCGGCCCGGCCGGCCCGGCGCGGGTTCTCGACGTGGGCACCGGCTCCGGCTGCCTCGCCGTCACCCTCGCGCTGGAGCGCCCGGCCTGGGAGGTGATCGCGGTGGACGTTTCCGCCGCCGCCCTGGCCGTGGCCCGGCGCAACGCGGTGCGGCTGGAGGCGGCGGTCCGCCTCGTCCGCGGCGATCTCGGCGCCGCGCTCGCCGGCGGGTTCGGCCTGATCGTGGCCAACCTGCCCTACATCCCATCGTCGGCGGTCTCCCGCCTGCCGGTGGAGGTGCGCCACGACCCCGTGCTCGCGCTCGACGGCGGCGGCGACGGGCTGCGCCTCCTCACCCGGCTGGCGGCCGACCTGCCGCGCCTGCTGGCGTCCACCGGCCGGGCCGTGCTCGAGCTCGGGGAGGAACAGGCCGGCCCGGTCGCCGAGCTGGCCGCCCGGAACGGCCTGGACGTCGTCGGGCGGGTGCGCGATCTCGGCGGCTGCGAGCGGGTCCTCGTGTTGGAGCGCGGCGGGCGTGGGAGCTGAGCCGCTCCGGGCTCAGGGATGGAGCATGATCACGTCGAGGCGGGAGCGGGCCTCCTCGGTCCAGCGCTCGATGAGCCGGTTGAGCTTGCGTTCCACGAGCAGGCGGTGGAGGCGGTCGCGGACGGCGGCCAGCGGCGGCGGGGTCTCGCCCTGGGCGGTGATCTCCAGGGCGAAGGTCTGCTGGTAGGTGGTCTGCATCTCGGCCATGGTGACCCGGACCTGGGGCCGGAGACGCTGCTCGACGTAGGCGTTGACCGCCGCCACCTCGAGCGCCAGGTCCTTGACGTCGGTCCAGCCGAGGCCGTTGGCGGCAAGCTCGGGGCCCAACGCCTCCATGCCGCCCGCCCGCCGGACGAGATCGTCGAAGGTCCTGTCGGCGGCGATCTTCAGGCGGTAGACGGTGCCGGAGGCATCGAGGTCGCGGTACTGGACCTCCAGGCGCACCCGCGCCCGCACCAGCTTGGACCGGGTGACGGCGGGCCCGCCCCGGGGCTGGGGGATGAGATGGCACAGTCGCGCCAGCGTGATGTCGCTCTCGAGGATCGGCGTCCGCCCGACCACGGCCACCACGCGGTCCACCAGCGTGCGCCGGGACGTCGCCGGGCCCGGCCGCGCCCGGGAGGCGGCGGCCACGGCCACGAGGAGAGCAGCGGCTGCTAGGATGCGGCCGGGGGACGGCCGGCGCCGGGGCCGGCCGGGGCTGCGGCGGGAGCTGTTCACCCGGCGATGATAGGACATCCTCCGGGAGGGGAGGGACCGATGGCGGGCGCGGGACGAGAGGACGGGCGGGAGCTGCCGCGGCCGGCGGCCTCAGGGGCGGCCGGCGGAGGGGGCCGGCTGTGGCTGGTGGCGACCCCGATCGGGTCCCTCGACGATCTCTCGGAACGTGCTCGGGCCGTGCTTGCCGATGTGGACCTGATCCTGGCCGAGGACACGCGCCGGACCGGGCGCCTGCTGAGCCACTTCGGGATCCCCGCGGCCGGACGCCTCCTGAGCTTCCACGAGCACAACGAGGCCTCCCGAACCGCGGCCGTGCTCGAGCGCCTGGCGGACGGCGCCGCCGTCGCCCTGGTGAGCGACGCCGGGACGCCGGTGCTGTCGGACCCCGGTTTCGAGCTCGTACGCATGGCGCGGGAGCGTGGCGTGGCGGTGCTCAGCGTGCCCGGCCCGTCGGCCTTCGCGGCGGCGCTGGCAGCGTCCGGCCAGCCGCCGCTGCCGGCGACCCTGGCCGGCTTCCTGCCCCAGCGGGCCGGGCCGCGGGCGCGCCGGATCGCCGAGCTGGCGCGGGTGCCGTGGACCCTGGTCATCCCGCTTTCACCGCACCGCCTGCAGGCCGAGATCCGGGCCCTGGCCGAGGGGCTCGGGGCCGACCGCCCGGCGACGCTGCTGGCCGAGATCAGCAAGCGCCACGAGCGGGCCGTGACGGGCAGCCTGGGCGAGATCGCCGGGGACAAGGCGGGCCGTGAAGCGCGGGGCGAGTACATCCTGGTGGTCGGTCCGGCCGCCGGCAGGCCGGCCGGCGGCGCGTCGGAGGACGTGGACGCCGGCCTGGTCCGCGCCGTGTACGCGGAGGCCGTGCGCCGCGGCATGGCCCGGGCCGAGGCGCTCCGCTGGACGGCCGCCCGCCTCGGCCTCGACCGGCGCACGGTCTTCGACCTGCTCCGGGAGTGACGGTCCGGGTAAACCGGACCGTCATGGCGAGGTGGCGTAAGCGCGCGAAGCGCAGCTTCGCTTGCGCGCACGCCACCCCGA
>CAZXXL010000090.1:0-11669 GCA_964644635.1 uncultured Thermoanaerobaculia bacterium
CGTGGGCTCGGAGATGTGTAGCAGAGCCAGGCCGCCGGCAGTGCGGTGGCCGGCGGGGCCGCCTACTTCCACCGCCGGGCGGCGCGGACGGCGCCCCGGGTCGTCGTGCCCGACTGGCGGGTCCCGGCCGCCGGCGTGCCACCGGGCGTCATCGCCCGCGGCCCGGACCCGGCCGCCAACGTGCGTCTCGCCCTTGCCGCCCTGGGCGGCGTCGGGCGCTTCGTGAGGCCGGGCGAGACCGTCCTCGTCAAGCCCAACGCCGGCTGGGACCGTCTCCCCGAGCAGGCCGCCGATACCAACCCCGAGGTGGTGGCCGAGCTGGTCCGGCTGTGCCTTGCCGCCGGCGCGCGGCGGGTGATCGTCTCCGACATCTCGTGCAACGACCCCCTGCGTTCCTTCGAGCGCTCCGGAATCGGCCCGGCGGCCAGGAAGGCCGGCGCCGAGGTGGTCGCCGGCCGGGCCGTGCGCCTAGCCTGCGCCGAGGTCGGCGGGCCGGCCGCCGGCCTCGACGTGATGGCCGATCTCCTCGCCGCCGACCGGGTGATCAACGTGCCGGTGGTCAAGCAGCACAGCCTCTCCCTGGCCACCCTGGGCATGAAGAACTGGTTCGGCGTCCTCGGCCGCGGGCGGGCGCGACTGCACCAGAACATCCACCACAGCATCGCCGAGCTCGCCGCCACCTTCCGGCCCACCCTGACCGTGATCGACGCGACGCGGATCCTGATGGCGAACGGTCCCCAGGGCGGCAGCCTCGGGGACGTCAAGCGGGTCGATGCGGTGGCGGTAGGGGTGGATCCGGTCGCCTGCGACGCCTGGGGCGTGCAGCTGCTCGGGCTCGATCCGCGGCGGGTGGGGTTCATCGCCGCCGCCGAGGGACGGGGCCTCGGCCGCGGTGATCCGGCGATCCTCACCGACCTGGGGACGGCATGACCTGGGGACGGCGGCTGCGGATCGTCTACCAGGCCTTCTTCCTCGTGCTCTTCGTGTGGTTGCTCGAACGGCTGGCCGCCGGCGACCTTCACGACCTGCCGTTCGCCGCCTTCCACCACCTCGATCCCCTGTCGATGATCGCCGTCGCCTTCGCGGCCGGACTCATCCCGGGCGCCCTGATCTGGGGGCTCGCCCTGATCCTCGTCACCATCGTCTTCGGGCGCGTCTTCTGCGGCTGGGTGTGCCCCCTGGGCACCCTGCAGCAGCTCGCGTCCTGGCTCCTGGCGCCCCGCTCCCGCCGCGAGAGTCTCACCGTCAACCGGTACCGCCGCTGGTATGCCGCCAAGTACGGCATCCTGGCGTTCCTGCTCGTGCTGGCCCTGCTCGGCTCGCTGCAGACGGGGCTGTTGGACCCGCTCTCGTTGCTCGCCCGGGGCATCGGATCCGCCGTCTGGCCGGCGCTGCCGGGCGGCCGCCCGCTGCCGGGCGGCTGGATCGCCGCCGGCCTGTTGCTCGGCATCCTCCTCGCCAGCCGCTGGATCCCGCGCCTCTTCTGCCGCGCCTTCTGCCCCCTCGGCGCCCTCCTCGGCATCTTCGCCCGTTTCTCGCTGTTCAGGATCCACCGCCGGTCCGAGACCTGCACCGACTGCCGGTGGTGCACCGTCGCCTGCCAGGGCGCCGACGAGCCCCTCGGCGCCCACCGCGTCGGCGAATGCATGGTCTGCCTCAACTGCACCGTCGCCTGCCCCGAGCACGCGATCACCTACGCCGCCCTCCCGCCGGCGGCGCCCGCCCCCGCCCGCCCGGACCTGTCCCGGCGCTGGCTCCTCGGGTCGGCCCTCGGCGCCCTCGTCGTCGGCCCGGTCATCGAGGCCACCGGCGGCGGCCGCGGCGCCGCCCGGGCCGCGCTGATCCGCCCGCCGGGCTCCCTGCCCGAGGCCGCCTTCCTGGAGCGCTGCGTGAAGTGCTCCCTGTGCCAGCAGGCCTGCCCCACCGGCGCCATCCAGCCGGCCATCTTCCAGGCCGGCCTGGAGGGATTCTGGACGCCGGTGCTCGTTCCCCGGCGGGGCTGGTGCGAGTACTCGTGCACCCGTTGCGGGGAGGTGTGCCCCACCCAGGCCATCACCCGGCTCACCCCGGAGCGCAAGACCGGGCTCGACGGGCGGCCGCCGGTCAGCATCGGGACCGCCTTCATCGACCGCGGCCGCTGCCTGCCGTGGGGCATGGCGACGCCGTGCATCGTGTGCGAGGAGATGTGCCCGACCGATCCCAAGGCCATCTGGCTGGAGAAGGCCACCGGCCGCCGGCCCGACGGCTCGCCGGTGCCGCTCCAGCGGCCCCACGTGGACCCGGACCGTTGCGTGGGCTGCGGCATCTGCGAGAATCGGTGCCCCGTCGGCGAGCGGGCGGCCATCCGCGTCTCCTCGGTGGGTGAGACCCGGGATCCCCTCAACCGCCTGCTCCTGCCCCGTGGCGCCGCCGCCGGCGCCGGGAAGGGAGCCGCTTGACCACGGCCGTCATCCTGGGCGCGACGTTCCTGCGGCTGATCCTGGCCGCGGCCATCGTTCTTTTCTGCCTGATGACGGGTCTCGCCGTGCTGCCGCCCCGGTGGCGCCGGGGCAGCGCCTGGCACGACCTCCCGCTGGCACTTTCGGTGGGGGTCACCACGGTGGGTACCATCCTCTGGATCGCGGCCGCCACCGTCGGCACCCGGGCCGTGGCGCCGGTGGTCGTCCTGCTCCTGGTCCTCGCCTTGCGCCGGGCGCCGGCCGCGCTCCGCATGACGTCGAGGGTCGCCCGCCGGGTGATCGCCCTGGCCCGGCGCCACTGGATCACGGCCCTGCTCCTGACCGCGGTGCTGGCGTGCCTGGTGCCCCAGCTCTGCCTACCCCCCATGGCGTCGGACGCGGTGCGCTACCACCTGGCGGGACCCAGGCTGGCGCTGCTGACCGGGCGGCTCGCCTTCGATCCCTACAACCTGACCTCGGCCTTTCCCCAGACCGCCGAGATGCTCTACCTGCTGACCGTCGCCGTGGGCTGCGGCGCAGCCGCGAAGGCCATCCAAGCCATCTTCTTCGCCCTCGATCTCGGCCTGCTGGTGCTCCTCGTGCACCGCGGCAGAAGGCTCCGGCGGGCGGCGCTCCTGGCGCCGTTGCTCTTCGCGGCCAGCCCGGTGGCGCTGGCCCCCGCGGCCGCCGCCTTCATCGACCACATCGCGCTCTTCCACGTCGCGGTGGCCGCCCTGCTCCTGACCCGCCGCGGCCGGCCGGTCCCCGTCGGGCTGGCCCTGGCGGGCGCCCTGGCCACCAAGTGGACGGCGGCCCCCGCGGTCGCCGCCCTCGCCCTCGTCGCCCTCGTCCAGGCTCCCCGCCGGCGGCGGCTCCGGGCCCTCGTCGCCCTCGCCGTGCCGGCCGTGATCGTCATCTCGCCCTACGCGGTGCGCAACACCCTCCACACCGGCGACCCCATCTATCCCGTCGGCCACGTGCTGCTCGGCAAGGCGATTCCGGGCGTCCCGCCGGCGTCGGTCCGCTACGCCACCCAGTTCCACGGCGCCGTCGCCTCGCCCCTGGGCATCGGGTGGAGCGCCTCCCTCTGGCCGGTCCAGGCCGACGAGGCCGCCGGGCTGCACCACCTGCTCCTCGGCTTCGTCGCCCTGCTGGTCACCGTTCGCGTCCGCTGGGCGCGGCCGCTGCTGGCCCCGGTGCTCGCGTTCATCGCCGTCAACCTCGTCTACCACCTGCCGGCGCGGTACCTGCTGCCCATGTTCTGGTCCCTCGCCGCCGTGGAGGCCATCGCCCTCGAGCGCTGGTTGCGACGGCTCGCGATCCCCGCCGGCGCCGCGGCCGCCCTGCCCGCCGGAATCGCCGCGGCGGGAGTGGTGCTGCGTACCTTCTCGCCGCTTCCCTATCTCGCCGGACGGATCGGCCGCGAGGCCCTCCTCGCCGCCCGGGTGCCCGGTTACGCCGCCGCCCGCGCCGCCGGCCCGATGATCTCGGGCGGCCGCATCATGGCCCTCGATTTTCCGGCCCCGTACTACCTGGACCACCCCTGGATCGCCGAGGGCATGCTCGAGGAGCCTCCCCTGAAGCGCTGGCTCGACCGCGGGATGACGGCCCCCGCCATCGTGGCGCGCCTGCGCCGGGAGGACGTCCGGCTCCTGCTGGTGACGCCGGGTTACGGCGGCGGGACGCTGGCCTCGCTCCTGCCGCTGGCCTCGACGCCCGCGGAGCAGGCCCAGGTGCTCGAGTTGAGGCGCCGCCTGCGGCTCGTCCGCACCGTGCGCGGCGTCGACATCTGGGCCGTGCCGCCCGCGGGCGTACCGCCGGTCGCAGGAGATCGCGAGTGAACGATACGGGCCGGATTTGCAACCAGCGGCCGTCGGGGCTATCTCTATGGGTATGAGGCGTGTCGTGCTCGCCGCCCTGCTCGCAGCCGCCGTCCCGGCGGGCGTTCCGGCGGCGGTGCGGCCGGCGGCCGTGGCCGGCGGCTTCTATCCCGCCGATCGCGCCCGGCTGCAGCAGATGGTCCGCACCTTCCTCGCCCAGGCGCCGGCCCCCGCCCGGCCTCCGGTCGCCATCATCGTGCCCCACGCCGGCTACGTCTTCTCGGGCGCCACCGCGGCCAAGGCCTTTCGCGGCCTGGAGGGAGGCCACCCGCACCGGGTGATCCTGCTCGGGCCGAGCCACCACGAGTACTTCTCCGGGGCGGCGCTCCCCGATCCCGGCACCGACGGTTTTGCAACCCCGCTGGGAATCGAGCCGTTGGACACCGCCGTCCTGCGCCGGCTGCGCCGGGATCCGCTGTTTTCGGGCCCCTCGTCCGCCCACCGGCCGGAGCACAGCCTCGAGGTGGAGCTCCCGTTTCTCCAGCTCACCGTGGGCAGGGTGCCCATCGTCCCCATCCTGGTCGGGCCCGGCACCGACCAGGCCGGTGCGCTGGCGATCGCGCGCCGCCTGGCGCCCTTCGTGGGCCCGGGAACCGTGATCGTGGCCTCCTCCGACTTCACCCACCACGGCCGGGCCTACGACCACGTGGTCTTTCCCAGGGAGCACCTCGTGCCCGACCTCATCGAGCTGGGGAAGGCCACCGCGGGGCGCGCCGCGGCCGTCGATCCGGACGGCTTCTGGCAGCAGGTCACCGTGAGCGGCGACACGGTGTGCGGACTCCATCCCATCGAGGTTCTCCTCGACCTCCTCCGGCACCAGCTTTCCGGAAGCGGGAAGGTCCTCGCCGTGACCACGTCGGCCGCCGTCAGGCCCGATCCCGACCGGACGGTGACCTACGCCGCGGTCGCCTTCACCGGGGCCTGGCACGCCTGGCGGGACGATCCCCCGCCGCCGGAGCTGGGCACGCTCTCGCGGGCGGAACGGACGGCCCTGCTCGACCTCGCCCGCGCCACCTTCCGCTCCCATCTCGGCCACGGACCCGAGCTCGCACGGTGGTTCGCCTCCCACCGGGTGAGCGGCAACCTCGCGGCGGTGGCCGGCGCCTTTGTCACCCTGGACCGCAAGAGGTTGCCGCCGGGGCAGAACCTGCGCTGCTGCATGGGTTCCATCGTCGGCCGCGAGCCGCTCGTGGACGCCGTCATCCGCGCCGCGGTGTCGGCCGCCCACGATCCCCGCTTCCCGCCGCTGAGACGCGACGAGCTGGGCGGTCTCGACCTGGAAATCTCCGTCCTCTCGCCCCTGCACCGGGTCCCCGGGCCGGCAAGTATCCGTCTCGGCAAGGACGGCGTCGTCCTCGAGAAAGGCTACCACCGAGCGGTGTACCTGCCCCAGGTGGCGCGGGAGACCGGCTGGAGCCGGGCCGAGCTGCTGTCGCACCTGGCGGTCAAGGCCGGCCTCGACCCGGACGACTGGCGGCACGGCGCACGCTTCGAGGTCTTCACCGCCCAGGTCTTCGGGGGGCCGTTCTGATGGCCGGGAAGCTCAGCCGCCGCGACCTGGCGCGCCTTGGAAGCGCCGGCATCATCGGCCTCATCACCGGCGGCGCCCGCGTGCGCCGCGATTCCCGGGGGCGGGTCGGCGTGGCCCGGCTGGCGGCCGGCGCGCGGGGGATCATCGAGCCGGAGCGCGCCCGCCGGGCCGTCGCCGGCGCCATCCGCGCCGCCACCGGCGCCAAGACCGCCGTCGGCGCCCTGCGGTCGATCTTCTCCCCGTCCGACGTGGTCGGCATCAAGGTGAACTGCCTCGCGGGCCCGCGCCTGTCGCCGCGGATCGAGCTCGTCACCGCCCTCGCCCGCCTCCTTGCCGAGGCCGGCATCGGGCCGGACCGGATCATCGTCTTCGAGCGTTCCACGCGGGAGCTGGCCCGGGCCGGCTATCCCGTGGGCAGGTCGGGGCTGCCCTTCACCCTGGCCGGGATCGACAACGACTACGAGCCGGAGATCGCGACCTCGGGGAGCATCGGATCCCTGTACGCGCGCCTGGTCGCCCGCACCTGCACCGCCCTGATCTCCTTCGGCGTGGTCAAGGATCACGACCTGGCCGGCGTGTCCGCCGGCATGAAGAACTGGTACGGGGTGATCCATAATCCCAACAAGTACCACACCAACAACTGCGATCCGTTCGTGGCCGACGTCTTCAACCACCCGTACATCCGGGGCAAGTTCAGGATGACCGTGCTCGACGGCGTCACCGGCCAGTACGACGGCGGACCCGCCTTCAAGGCCGGGGCCGGGTGGCCCCTCGGCCTGGTGGCGGTCTCCCTGGACCCGGTGGCCGCCGACGCCTGGGCGTGGCGGATCATCGACGCCGAGCGCACCCGGCGCGGCCTGCCGACGCTGGCCCGGGCCAAGCGCCCGCCGAAGTTCCTGGCCACGGCCGCACGGTACGGTCTGGGCGAGGGCGATCCGGCGAAGATTCGGGAGGTTCGCGCATGAGCACCGGTATCGATCGGCGGCGTCTCGTCGTGCTCGGCGGCGCGGCGGCCGCGGCGGCCGCCCTGCCCCGCCCGGCGCCGGCCCGGGTCCGCCTGCGGGTGGGCCAGCCGGTCACGCCGGAGGACTATCCCCTGCACGAGGCGTCCTGGTACAAGAAGCTCGACGGCGGCCGCGTGGAGTGCAAGCTGTGTCCGAACGAGTGCCGGGTGGCCGATGCCGAGCGCGGCACCTGCGGCGCCCGGGAGAACCGCGGCGGCACGTACTACACCCTGGTCTACGGGCGCGCCTGCGCCGTCCACATCGACCCGGTGGAAAAGAAGCCCTTCTTCCACGTGCTGCCCGGGTCTCAGGCCCTGTCCTACGCGACGGCGGGGTGCAACGTGGAGTGCAAGTTCTGCCAGAACTGGGAGATCTCCCAGTTCCGTCCGGAGCAGGTCCGCTCCGTCTGGTTGCCGCCCGCCGCCCTGGTGGCGGCCGCGGAGAACAACGGCGTCCCCCTGGTGGCCGCCACCTACTCCGAGCCCTCCATCTTCTGGGAGTACGTGCGCGACGTGTCGCGGGCGGCCCGCGGCCGGCCCGTCCGCTCGCTGGTCGTCAGCAACGGGTTCATCGAGAAGAAGCCGCTTGAGGAGGTGCTGCCGCTGCTTGCGGCCTACAAGGTGGACCTCAAGAGCTTCCGGGAGAGCTTCTACGAGAAGGAGATCCGCGGCAAGCTGAAGCCGGTCCTGGACACGCTGACGACGATCAAGGCCGCCGGCACCTGGCTGGAGATCGTGGTCCTGATCATCCCGACGCTCAACGACTCGGAGGCCGAGATCACCGACCTGTGCCGCTGGGTGAAGGCCAACCTCGGCCCGGAGGTGCCGGTGCACTTCACCCGCTTCCACCCGACGTACCGGCTGAAGAACCTGCCGCCGACGCCGGTGCCCACCCTCGACCGCGCCTGGAAGATCGGCCGCGCCGAAGGGCTGCATTTCGTGTACGTCGGCAACGTGCCCGGCCACCCCGGCGAGAGCACCTACTGCCCGGGGTGCGGCGCGCGGCTGATCCACAGGGTCGGCTACGAGATCGTGTCCAACCGCCTCCGCCGCGGCCACTGCCCCGACTGCGGCCGGAAGATTCCCGGGGTGTGGTGGTAGAATCCCCCGGCCTTCAGGGCGACGCACAGGACCGCTGCCAGCACGAAGACGGGGGATCAGCACGGATGACGAGCGCCACGACGACCAAACCGGCACCTGCTCCGCCCGCGAAGGCGCATGCCTCCCAGGGTGTCCTCCTCCTCGCCCTGACCGCCCTCGGGATCGTCTTCGGCGATATCGGCACGAGCCCCCTGTACGCCATCCGGGTCTGCTTTTCCGGCGAGTACGGCATCCAGCCCACCCCGGCCAACGTGCTCGGGATCCTCTCGCTCATCTTCTGGTCTCTACTCTGGATCATCTCCATCAAGTACCTGGTCTTCGTCATGCGCGCCGACAACCACGGCGAGGGCGGCATCATCGCCCTGATGGCGTTGCTCCTGCCCAAGGACGGAGGGCGGCACCGCTTCCACGTGACCCTGGTGGCGCTCGGCCTCTTCGGCGGGGCGCTGCTCTTCGGGGACGGCATGATCACCCCGGCCATCTCGGTCCTCAGCGCCGTGGAGGGGCTCGAGGTGGCGACGCCGGTGCTCACCGCCTACGTCGTCCCGGTGACCATCGCGCTGCTCGTCGGGTTGTTCGCCATCCAGCACCGCGGGACCGCCCGGGTGGGGTCGCTCTTCGGACCCGTGGTCCTGCTCTGGTTCCTGGTGCTCGGCGTCCTCGGCATCGGCGCCATCGTCCGCGCCCCCCGGGTGCTCGCCGGCATCGACCCCACCCACGCCGTTCACTTCTTCCTCGCCAACAAGATCCACGGTTTCCTCGTCCTCGGCGTCGTCTTCCTGGTGGTCACCGGCGGCGAGGCCCTGTACGCCGACATGGGCCACTTCGGTAGAAAGCCGATCCGCCTCGCCTGGTTCGCGCTCGTGCTGCCGGCCCTGTTGCTCAACTACTTCGGCCAGGGGGCCCTGCTCCTGGCCCGCCCGGAGACCGTCCGCAACCCGTTCTTCCTGCTCGCGCCCCCGTGGGCGCTCTACCCGCTGATCGCGCTGTCCACGGTGGCCACCATCATCGCCTCGCAGGCGGTGATCTCCGGCTCGTTCTCCATGGCGAGACAGCTCATCCAGCTCGGCTTCAGCCCGCGGCTGGAGATCCGCCACACCTCGGCCCGGCAGATGGGCCAGATCTACCTCCCGACGGTGAACTGGGTGCTGATGGCGGCTACCATCGGCCTCGTCCTGGGCTTCCGCACTTCGGACCATCTGGCGGCGGCCTACGGCGTCGCCGTCACCACCACCATGGTCATCACGACGTTGCTCTTCGCCGTCATCGCCCACGAGAAATGGCACTGGCCGGTCTGGGTGACGGGACTGCTGACCGTCTCGTTCCTGGTCGCAGACCTCGCGTTCTTCGGCGCCAACATCATCAAGGTCGACCACGGCGGCTGGTTCCCCCTGCTCATCGCCGCCATCGTCTACACGCTGACCTCGACCTGGAAGCGGGGCCGGGAGATCCTCTACGAGCGGCTGAGCGAGGGGCTGCTCCCCATCGAGGAATTCATCGCCGACATCGAGGCCAACCCGCCGACCAGGGTGCCCGGGACCGCGGTCTTCATGACCGGCACCGCCCGGGGCGTCCCCCACGCCCTGCTCCACAACCTCAAGCACAACCACGTCCTCCACGAGCGGGTCATCCTGCTCACCGCCGTCACCGAGGAGGTCCCCAAGATTCGACCCGCCGAGCGGGCCGAGATCACCGACCTCGGCCAGTCCATCTTCAGGATCATCGCCCATTACGGCTTCATGGAGACGCCGGACATCCCCACCCTCTTCGCCGAGCTGGAGCTTCAGGGCCTGACCCTGGATCCGCGGCAGGTCACCTTCTTCCTCGGCAGCGAGACCCTCATCCCCACCGAGCGCCCGGGAATGGCGCTGTGGCGGGAGAGGCTCTTCGCGTTCCTGTCGCGCAACGCCCAGAAGGCCACGGCGTTCTTCAACCTCCCGGCCAACCGGGTCATGGAGATCGGGGTGCAGATCGAGCTCTGAGGATCACGCCTAAAGCCGCGGCGCCGAGGATCCCGGCCAGGACCAGCGCCAGCCACACGTTGCCGGCCACCGGCAGCAGGAAGCCGGCGAGAAGCGCCCCCACCGCCGCCCCCAGCTCGTCGGCCGAGTAGCCGCCCCCGGAGGCCCGCCGCGGGTCCCTGCCGCCGAGCAACCGCGCGGCGCCCGGGAAGGCGGCGCCGGCGAGGAGACCTCCGACGGCCAGCAGGAGGGGCACCAGCGGAAACGGCAACGCGAGGCACAGCGGGGTGGCGATGAGGAGCGACAGTCCCACCCCGGCCGCCAGCAGGGCCGGCAGGATGCGCTCGGGCCGGGGCCAGCGCGCCGCCGTCATTGCACCCGTGGCGGCTCCGCCCATGAAGGCCGCGGACAGGGCCCCGATCTCGCCGTAGACCGAGCCCCGGGAGGCCTGCCAGCTCGCCAGGAGCAGGAACCACCACCCCATGGCCGACGCACCCACCGCCCCGGCCGCCACCTCGCCGGCGCGCCGCGTGCTCCCGAGACCGGCGAGGAAGACGAGGAGGACGAGCGCCCCGCCGGCTGCAGCCAGGGTCCGGCGGGGGATGGACCCCAGGTCGAGGAGGAAACGCACCACCCGCCGTTGACCGCGGCCCTCCGCCCGCGCCATGGCCGGGAGCACGGCCTCCGGCCGCCGCGCCCGGTTCAGGGGCGCGCGGGCGAGGCCGAGGGCCCGGGTCAGGCCCTCGGCGCGGGCGCGGGGCACCAGCATGGGCAGGACCTCCGGGCTGAAGACCGGGTCATGAATGCCCAGCTTCGCCCACCGCCGCTGCAACCTCCCCGCGTCCAGCACGTCGTCCACCGGCCGCGCGCCCGCCACCAGGATCACCTGCTCCCCGGGGATCGCCGCCACGTGCGGGAAGACCTTCCGGAGCGTCACCGCCAGGACGTCCAGCAGCCGGCCGGCCGCGCCGCCGCGGTAGACGTCGCTTACGCCCACCCTCACGGCCACCCGTCCCCCCGGCGCCAGCGCCGCCCGGCAGCGGCGGAAGAACTCCAGCGAGCGGGTCCGGTTACCGCGCAGGGTCGCCGGATCCCCGTCGAGCAGCAGGATCAGGTCCCACCCGTCCCCGGGGCGCACAGCCCGCACCGGGTCCGTGCGGCGGATCTGGACCCGCGGATCCGAGAGCGCCCGTCGCATCGCCTCGCCGTACCACCGTCGGACGAGCCCGGGAAGCTCCGGGTCGTCCTCCACCACCGCGAGCCGACGGACCGGGTGACGGAGGAAGACCTCCACCGAGCCGTCGCTCACCGAGCCCACGGCCAGCACGCGGCCGGGATGCGGGTGAAGGAGCATGAGCAGGTTGCCCCGCAGCGACGTCTGCCACGGGTCCGGGTAGCTCGCCATCAGCCTGCCGTCGCCGTAGAGCGTCAGCGGCGGGCCGGAACCCAGCTCGAGCCGTTCGTGGTGCGTCTCCCGCCACGCCGCCAGACGGCCGGGATGCCGCGCCCAGCGCCACCCGGCCCGCGCCAGCTCGCGGCCGGACGGCCCGGCGCCGATCGCGGCGATCACCAGCAGCAGGACGGCCGCCCACGGCCGGCGCGCGAGCATGACGGCCGCGCAGAGCCCGGCCGCCCACCCCACGGCGGCGCCGCTGCCCACCGCGGCCAGGGCCAAGCGGACGGCGAGCCCCCCCAGCAGGGCACCCCACGCCACCAGCGCCTCGCCCCGGCGCGGCCGGAGCCGCCACCGGCGCC
>CAZXXL010000091.1:0-11664 GCA_964644635.1 uncultured Thermoanaerobaculia bacterium
CCCGGGTACGGGTTGACCGTGCCCACCGCCGCCCGGCCGGCCGTCTCGCCCCCGCCCTCCACCTCGCGCGCCACGGCCAGCGCCGCCTCCGGGCGCTCCCCGAAGAGCTCCCGCGCGCTGGGGTTGGCGAAACGCACGCTCCCGTCCGCGTCGAACACCACCACCGCCGGGTTGAGCGTGGAGAGGGTGATACGGAGCAGCTCCTCCTGGGATCGCAGCTCGCGCTCCCTGCGCTGCACCTCGCGGCTCATCAGGCGGACCGCGTCCAGCACCTGGGCGATGTCCCGCTCCGGGGGCCGCGCCACCTCGACCACGGGCTCCCCCCGTTCGACCCGCTCGGAAAGCTCCACCAGGGAGCGCAGGGACGTCCCGAGACGGCGCTCCACCCGGGAGGCGACCAGCAACGCCAGGAAGGCGGCCGTCGCCGCACCCGTCAGCAACCAGTCGACCACGTCCGGCAGGCCCCCGAAGGTCAGCGGGTCCCTTGGAAACACCTCCAGCAGAAACCTTCGGCCCAGGATCTCCGCCCCCCCGGCGCCCACCAGCCACGGCCCTTCCCGGAGCACCAGCGGGTCGTCGCGGCCGAGCATGAAACGCGAGTACGCCGCCGGCGACGGCAGGGCCGGGAGCCGGCCGGCGTCCAGGAGGTCCGGCCGAGACGCCGCCCGGAGCCGGGCGCCGTCGAAGATGACCACCTCGCCCCCCACCTGGCGCGCCATCCAGCGGGCGAGATCCTCGTTCACCTGGAAACCGCCGGCGAGATGAAGCGCGGTCCAGCGCGCGCTGCGCAGGGCGTCGCCGGCGATGACGCGCTCCAGGTGCACACCGTCCTGCCGCAGGCGCTGGTGCAGGAAGAGGGTGAGCAGGACGAGCGGCAGGATCACCGCGCCCGTGACCAGGAGCCGCAGCCGGCCGCCGAAGGTCGTGAACCGCTCCCACCGGACCATCGGCGGAACCGCCAGCGCCGTGCCGAGCATCGCCCACAGCAGCGCGAGCAACGAGCGGACCAGCCATACGCCCGGCGCCGGGTAGCGCCCCACGGCCGCCACCAGCCAGTCCCCGGAGCGCCGGACGTGCGCGAGGCGGCGGCCCTCCCCCACCCCGACCATGGTCCATCCCCCTCCGGCGTGATAGAGGGTTCCGGCCCGCGCCGGCGAGAGGCCGTGGATCTCCCGGTGCAGCGTGGCCACCACCTGTCCCGACCGCGTCATCACCGAGAACCACACCTCACCGCCTTCGGCACGGTCGAGGGAGGTCCACGTGCGCCAGTCGCGGAGCAATCCCCACGGTCCGCCGGCGACGTAAAGGGCGGCCCTGCCGATTCCCCTGCCCTGATCGACGAGGTCCCAGCTCCGGATCCGGCGCAGGGCGTCCCCCGCCGGAGCGAGGTCCCCCCACTGTGACACCCGATCGCCCTTGGGGTCGCGGACCACCAGCATGCTGGGAGTCCGCCACGACCGCAGCCGCAGGTTCGCCGCCAGCACGCCGGCGAGGTCGTCCAGGTGGCAGGACCCGGCCGCCGTCGGCAGGACGCGTCCGACATCGACCGCTCCCCGCGGCAGGATCGGCGCCCGCCGGGGCGACTCCGCGTGGAAGATCACCGCCGGGACGTGAGCCAGCTCGGCCGCCAGCCCGACGGCCGCGACCATCAACCCGAGCGCCAGGCGCCGTTCGAGGCCGATACGACGCCGTCCACGTCCCCGCTCCCGGCCAGCGAGAACCCAGGCCCCGGCGATCATCCATACCGCCCCCCAGCCGGGATGGAAGGCCCGCCGCGGCAGCCACCCGGCCATCGGCGATCCCGGCCACGCCACGGCCGCCGCCGGAATCAGCCCCAGGACCAGGACACTCAGCCAGGCTCCGGCCCGCCCGGGCAGACCCGCGGCCAGGCGCCCCGCAGCCCCGCCCGCCAGGAGCAGGGCCACACCCGCCGCCACCGGCCACGGGGCGGCGGGCGCAGCGGCCAGCGCAAGACCGCCGACCACGGCCGCCGCCGCTCCCATCGCCGGGCTCCAGGCCACGCCCAGCACCGCCATGGCCAGCCACGGCCACCAGCGGACGTCCCGCCCCGCCGGGACGCCCGCCGGCCGGGTCGTCACCCGCACCGTCACGCCCGGGTACCGCCGGCAGGTCACCTCCACTCCGCGGCCCCCGCGGGCTCCGGACACCACGATCTCGGTCCTGGGCCCGGCCCGCATGCCCCAGACCTCCGGCGCCGCCCTCGGCGAGCGATCGACGACCGTCACCGAGCCGGTCAGCCGCCCCTCGAAGAGAATCGGCTCCCGCAGCACGAGGGCGGCCGACCCGGCCCACCACGCCACGACCCAGCGCCGCTCGCCCAGGGGCCGCAGGTCCGGCGGGTACCGCCGCCGCAGCCCGGCCCACGCCACCAGCCGGCCGCGGTCGTCGGCCAGGTACACCGTGCGGCCGCCGAGCCCGCCGGCGCCCCGCCGCAGGGTCCTGAAGAGCAGCTCCGGCTCGACGACCTCGCCGGTCGAGGTGAAGACCCGGCGCGTGACGGGGTCGCCCGCCACCCGTTGGGCCGCCCGTAACATCCCGTCACAGTGGGCCGCCAGCGCGGCCTCCCAGTCCGCCGCACTCCGGACCGGCACGGGCCGCCAGACGGCCCCGAACACCCCGAGCACGACGGCCAGCCAGGCCAGCCTCTCCCGGCCCCGGGGCCGCGCCAGCACGGCGAGGCCGGCGACCACCGCGCCGAGCTGGAGCGGCGAGGGGCGCCACCCGGGCCACGGGCCGCAGGCGGCCAGCGCGGCCAACGCAAGCCACCACGCCGTTCGCCGCGCCGCTGCCGCCGTCCTCTCCGGCGAGGATTGCATGCGCCGAGTATAGCCCGCGTCGTTCACTCACGGCCGGCCGCAACCCGCACCATGCGGGTTGATCCCGGCCGGGGAACGTTCAGGGGGCGCGGCCCGCCTTCGCCTGCCCGATCTCGAACGACGGATCGCCCGAGCGGTCGTCGATGACGGAGGCCCAGGCAGTCACGCCGGCGCCCCCGGAAGGGACCTCCACCAGGGCGTACCCGTCGGCCACCGGGGCCGCGGCGACGTTCCGAAAGACCCGCAGGAGCTGCGTCCAGCTCCCGGCGGGCAGATCCACGGGGGTCGAGGCGAGCCGCCGCCCGTTGCCACGGTAGAGCTCGACCGTCACCGAAACGTCCTGGACCGAGGCGTTGACCAGGCCCAGGTTGGTGTGGAACCACCTGCCCGCGGCGGGTCCGCCCTTGAGGCCGCCGATCGCCAGGGCCCCCGCCCCGGCAGACAGCGCCGACTCCGGCACCGCCGGCACACCCTGACCCAGCGTCCCCAAACCGCCCACCACGTTGTAGGTCCGGCTCCACACCGCCACCGATCCCTCCAGCGACACCACGCGCAGCGCGCCCGCCCGGGCCCCGGGAAACTTCGTCCCGAGCACGTCGCCGATGCCGGTCTCCGACTGCGCCGCCACCGTGATCTCGGGGCCGGTGACGATGCCGCCCCCTTCCGGAAGCAGGTCGACCCGCACCCGGGCCGCCCTGTCGTGCGGATTGACGAGGAAGAGATCGCTGCGCCACAAGGAGCCGTTGTAGCCCGGGGTCCGGGCCACCGCCGGCACCACCAGCGGCTCGTCCGTCACCGGGGCCGGGAGCACCGTCGCCCCGTCGTTGGTCCCCAGGTCGACCACCGAGGCGTAAGCCGCGACCGGCCCGTCGCACTGGCCGACGGCCCAGGCACCGGTGACGGCACCGGCGCTGCGGAGCACCCGGTTGAGCTGGGTCGACCCCCACGGCCCGAGGTCGGCCTCGGGGACGGCCAGCTCGGCACCGTCGGCGCCGCGCACGCTGATGGTGCAGTGGACGTCCGAGCCCGAGAGGTTGGCGAGACCGATATTGGTCCTGAAGCCCGGGGGCCCGGCCAGCCCGGGGAAGATGAAGGTGTCCCCACCGGCCGCCGGCGGCGTTCCCGGCAGGACCTGGCCGGCCGCTCCCTCCCCGAAGGGCGAGGCTGTCCGGCTCGTCGCCACCAGCCCTCCCGGCGAGTCGATCACCAGCGAACCCGCCGCGCCGGGCTGCCCGAAGAGGGTGGACACCACGTCGGTAAAGACCCGCGAGCTCGCGGCCTCGACCACCACCGGCCGCGTCAGCGGCGCCCCGTCCCGGGGCAGGAAGCGCACCCAGGCGAGAAGCGCGTGCGCCGTCGGGTTGGTCAGCGCGAGATCGGTGGTCCAGAAGGAGCCGTCGAAGCCGGCCACGTGGGCCGCCGCCGGCACCACGACCCGGCCGTCCGAAGCCTCGGCCACCGCCGGGGGGTCCTCGAGCCGCACCTGGATCGTACCGCCGCGCCCGGTGACGACCGTCCTGCCGTCGATCGTCCCGGCGCCGTCCAGCTCCACGGCCACCGGCGTCGTGGCCGCCGTCCATTGGAGACCGTCGGGGCTCTCCAGGACCGTCCCGCGGCCGCCCACCGCGATGAACCCGGCGCCGGTCCACCTGACGTCCCACAGGTGAACGTCCGGCGGCGTCGCCGCCCGGAACCAGGTGGCGCCACCGTCGGTGGTGACCTGGAGCGCCCCGGGTTGACCGACCCCCACGGTGACGCCGCTCCCCGACGCCAGGCGCTCGATTCCCGCCCGGCCCTCGCCGGCGGCCGTGATGGACCACAGAACGCCGTCGGCGCTTTCGGCCATCCTCGAGTTCCCCGCGACCGCGATGTACTTCGAACCGGTCCAGACCACGTCGTTCCACGTCGTGTTGAAGCCGGCGAGAGCGTGGGTCGTCCAGGCCGTTCCGTCGCCGCTCGCCGCCACCAGGCCGTGGCTCCCGGAGACGACGAAACGGCCGGGACCGGCGCCCGCGCCGTGCAGCTTGGAGCCGTCCGGCCCGGCCACGTCCGCCATCGTCCACTCGCCGTCCGCACCCCTGATGACCACCGACCGGCTCAGGCAGCCGCCCGCTCCGAGCACGGTGCCGTCACGCACGGCCAGATCGATCACGGCGCCGGCGGAGCCAGGCAGCGGTGTTGCACTCCACTCGATCCCGTCCGCCGAGGTCCACGCCGTGCGCCGGTGGACGCCCAGCCATGCCGGGGGCGCCACCAGGTCGCCGGCCGCGACCAGCCCCGGGGCGGCCGCGACCATCGGACCGACGACGTCGGCAAGGGGATCGCCAAGCGGCCGCTCCCAACTCAAGCCGTCGCCGCTGGCGGCGACCGACCGCGGGCCGACGGCCAGCACGCCGGACAGCGAGGCCGCCCCCGCCGCGAGCCAGTCGCCGGCCGCCCCGGTGTCGGCGGCCGACCAGCCCGTCCCGTCTTCGCTGGTCAGGATCACGCCCCGGGCCGCACCGTCCTGGGGCGTGACGCCGCCCACCGCGACGAAGCGTCCGCCGGTCCAGACCACGTCCTCGAGCACGCTGCCGCCGGCCAGATCCTCGAAGCTCCATGACGCGCCGTCGGGACTGCGGGCCGTCACCCCCTTGCCGACCGCCGCCAGCGCGTCGTCACCGGCGGCGAGGCCGTGAAGCGGCCTGTCGTCCACCAGCCCGGCGGTCGTCCAGGAAAGACCGTCGGCGCTGGTCCCGGCCCAACCCTGAATCAGGTTCTGCGGATCGCCCATGATGGAGATCGTGCCCACGGCCACCAGCTTCCCTCCCCACAAGACGACGCCGGAGATCGACAGTCGGGGCAGCGGGCCCTG
This sequence comes from uncultured Thermoanaerobaculia bacterium, assembly GCA_964644635.1. Classification (GTDB taxonomy): domain Bacteria; phylum Acidobacteriota; class Thermoanaerobaculia; order Thermoanaerobaculales; family Sulfomarinibacteraceae; genus CAZXXL01. The sequence goes on from CAZXXL010000091.1 coordinate 5,692, forward strand.
ATCGACGACAAGATCGTGCTCGGTCCAGGTCACGCCGTTGGGGCTCGACCAGACCACGCCGGTCCCGTAAGCCAGCCAGGCGGCGCCGTCCCACAGCGCGCAGTCGAGACCCGTGTCCTCCGTCCCCGCCGGGAGCACGGAAGCCCAGCGAACACCGTCGTCGCTGTGAAGTACGAGGCTCTCCCGGCCCTGGTCGGTCCGTGTCAGCCGGCCCACGGCGACGAAGCCGTCCGGGCCGGAGGCGATGTCGGTGATGGACCACTCCTCGTCGCCGGCCACCGGGCGCCAGGCGCCCCCGTCGAGGCTGGTGGCGATGATGCCGTCGGCGGTCGCCGCTACGTAACGGCCGTGGCCCCACGCCAGCGCGGTGAAGGTCCATGCGGCCGCATCGGCCCGGGCGACCACCCACGGACCGGTTGCCGCTCCCACCGCCCCCGGTACCGACAGGGCGACCGCCAGGCAGGCGGTCATGACGCCGAACCTGCGCAAAATCCAACCGGAAAACATGGCTGGGCACCCCCTTTTCGGTGGCCTGGAAGCAGTTTACCACAGACGCTCAGCTCTCCGGAGAGACACTCTCGGTTTCTCACGCGGCCGAAATGGCCCGGCCCGTCTCTGCTAGCATCCGGGCGATGAAGATCTGGATCGCGCTCCCGGCCGCCGCCGTGGCTCTCGCGGCCGGCGGTATCTTCGCCGTGGACCGGCGATTCCGCATCCCCCAGGTGCCCCACCGCCGGGATCCCGGGGACTTCGGCATTCCGTTCACCGCCATCCGCTTCCCCACCGTCCGCGGCCGGAGCCTGTACGGCTGGTGGATCCCGGCGGCCGGGGGGGACGTCAACGCCCCGGCCATCGTTCTCGTGCACGGCTGGAGCCGCAACGTCGAGCGCGTGCTGCCCTTCATCCGCAGGCTGCACCCGGCGGGCTTCAACCTCCTCGCCTTCGACGCCCGCAGCCACGGCTCGTCGGACAAGGACGGGATCGCCAACATGCTGAAGTTCTCCGAGGACGTCCGCGCCGCCGTCACCGAGGCCGTCCGGCGGGGCGCCGCCCCCGGCCGGATCGGCGTTCTCGGGCTTTCCGTGGGCGGCGCGGCGGCCATTCACGCCGCCGCCCACGATCCGCGGATCGGCGCCGTTCTCACCATCGGTGCCTTCGCCCATCCCGGGGACCTGATGTGCGAGGACATGCGCCGCAAGGGATTCCCCGGCCTCGCCATCGCCGCCATCCTGCGCTACGTCGAGCACAACGTGGGCGCCCGGCTCGACGTCATCGCGCCCGAGGCCAACGTCGGCCGCATCACCCCGCCCCTGCTCCTCGTCCACGGCGAGGAGGACGCCATCGTCCCCGTCACCCACGGGCACCGCCTGGCGGCGGCGGCCCCGCCCGGCGCACGGACGCTCTTCCTCGCCGGGCGCGGTCACTCGGACTGCGATCGCGACCCCGCCTTCTGGCCCGCGGCCCTGGACCTGTTCGCCGCCGCCCTGGGACACTTCATGCCGCAGAGCTCACCCACGGTGCAATGCGCGAGGGATCAAACCGCCAAGGCACAAAGAACACAAGGTTAAGAAAAAGAATAACTTTCTTGACGTCCCTGGCGTCTTTGCGGTTCACGGCGACGTCGTCACGGTGGTCGAACAGGGCACAGGCGGTGTCCGTTGAAACCTCCGCGCGTCCGGCGGGTATATCCTGATTGAAACCACGAGGAGCAGCTATCCCGGGATCCCCCGGCACCGGCTGCCGGCTGGAGGACACGCATGCATCCGAAGAGAAGTCACCGCCCGGGCCCCTGCGCCCTCGTCATTCCCGCGATCCTGGCCGCGATGCTGGCCGCCGGAACGGCCGCTGCCGCCGGCACCGCCTCCGCGTACCCGCTCCTGCGCTTCCCGGACATCCGGGGGAACACCGTGGTCTTCGTGCATGCCGAGGACATCTGGTCGGTCCCGGCGTCCGGGGGCGCGGCCCGGCGCCTCACCCTGGACGAGGGCGAGGAGCGTTACCCGAAGCTGTCGCCCGACGGCCGGTTGATTGCCTTCACCGCCGAGATGGACGGCAACCCCGACGTCTACGTGATGAACGCGGACGGGTCCCACGTGCGCCGTCTCACCTACTCCCCCGCCGCCGAGGACGTGGTGGGCTGGAATCCCGCCGACGGGACGATCGTCTTCAGCTCGACGCGCGACAGCTACGAGCGCTTCCTGCGACTCTACACGGTCGCCCCCGACGGCTCCGGCCTCGCCGCCCTGCCCCTGCACGAGGCGGCCCAGGGCAGCTTCTCGCCGGACGGGACCAAGCTCGTGTACAACCGAATCTCGAGGGAGCGACGGACCTGGAAGCGGTACCACGGCGGCACCGCCCAGCAGCTCTTCCTCCACGACTTTGACGCCGGCACCGACCGGCGGCTGACGACCTACCACGGGACCAACCGGCTGCCCATGTGGGTTCGCGGCAGGATCTACTTCGACTCCGACCGCGACGGCATCCTCAACATCTGGTCCCTGGACCCGGCCACCGGCGCGCTCGCCCAGGTCACGCATCACACCGACTGGGACGTTCACCGGCCGTCGAGCGACGGGAGCCGCATCGTCTACGAGCTCGCGGGGCAGATCTGGTTGCTCGATCCCGCCAACGGGAACACCCACCGGATCCCGATCAGGATCACGCCGGATCCCCGCGACGCGCGGCCCTACCTGGCCTCGGTGAAGGATCACATCACGGCCATCGCGTGCTCGCCCAAGGGGGCGCGCACCCTGGTGGTCGCCCGCGGCGACGTCTTCTCCGTTCCCCGCGGGCACGGACCCACCCGCGCCCTCACCCGCTCGTCCGCCTCCCGGGAACGGGGCGCCGTGTGGTCGCCGGACGGTGCCCGGGTGGCCTACCTCTCCGATCGCAGCGGGGAATACCAGATCTGGGTCGAGGACGCCCGCGGTCGCGGCGAGCCGCGGATGATCACCCACTTCGCGAAGGGGTACCGGCATACCCTGCGCTGGTCGCCGGACGGCCGCAAGATCGCCTTCACCGACTCGGACCTGGCGCTCTGGGTGGTGAACGTGGCGACCGGGGAGGAGACCCGGGTGGACAAGGCCGAGTACCAGGCCATGGACGTGTCGCTCGACGCCAAGCAGATTTCCGAATTTTCGTGGTCGCCCGACAGCCGCTGGCTGGCCTACGCCAAGATGGGCCCGGACATGGTGTTCCACCTGTGGGTCTGGGACGCAACGGCGAACGCCCGCCACCGGCTCCTTCACGACACATTCAACGACTTCGACCCGGTCTTCTCCCGGGACGGCCGGTACCTCTTCTTCGTGTCCAACCGGCGCTTCGACCCCACCTACGGCGACTTCGAGTGGGAGATGGTCTACAAGAAGGTCGCCGGCGTCTACGCGCTGGCGCTGGCCGGGGACACGCCGCCCCTGCTGCCCCTGCGCGACGACGAGCCGACGCCCGGTGCCAGGGCGGCGAAGGCGGCGTCGGCCGCGAAGCCCGGTTCCGCCGCCGTCCCCACGGTCAGGATCGATCTCGAGGGCGCCGACGGCCGGGTGCAGGCCCTGCCCCTGCCGCGAGGCAACTACCGGCGCCTGGCCGCCATCGACGGCGGCCTGCTCTACCTGAACGCCGAGGACGGCGATTTCAACCGCTTCGAGTTCCGGACCCCCGGTCCCTTCGACCTCGCCGTCTTCAACTTCAAGGATCGCAAGCAGCACCCCGTCCTCGAAAAGATCGACGCCTTCTCGCTGGCCCCGGACGCCTCCTGGATCGCCTACCGCAAGGGCGGCACCGTGGGGATGAAGAAGATCACCCCGGACGGGGGCGGTAAGGGCGCGGGGAGCACCCTCGACCTCGGCGGGCTCCAGGCCCGGATCGACCCCCGGGCCGAGTGGCGCCAGATCTTCCGGGAGGCGTGGCGCATGGAGCGCGATTTCTACTACGACCCCAACATGCACGGCCTGGACTGGAAGGCCTTGGGCGAGAAGTACGGCCGTCTGGTCGGCGGCGCCTCCTGCCCGCAGGACCTCAGCTTCCTCATTGGCGAGCTCATCGGCGAGCTCAGCACGTCCCACACCTACGTCTTCGGCCGTGATCTGCGGCGCCGCGCCAAGCGCGTGAGCGTCGGCATGCTGGGAGCGCGTTACGAGCTCGATAAGGCGTCAAACCGCTACCGCATCGCCAAGATCTACCGGGTTCCCGAGTGGACGACCGGCCTCCGGGCGCCCCTCGCCGGACCCGGCGTCGACGTGCACGAGGGGGATTACCTCCTGGCCGTGAACGGACGCCGGGTCACCGGGGATCGCGACGTCTACGCCTGGTTCCAGGGCCTGGCGGGCCGCCAGGTGGAGCTGACGGTCAACGGCTCACCGTCCCTCGACGGGGCACGGGTCGTCCGGGTGAGGCCCCTGCGAAGCGAGTACGAGCTCCGCTACCTCGACTGGGTGGAGCACAACCGTCAGGTGGTGGCCGACGCCACCGGCGGCGCCGTCGGCTACATCCATCTGCCCGACACCTACCTCGGCTCGGCGCGCTTCTTCCCCGCCTATTTCTACTCCCAGACCAACAAGCGCGGCCTGGTGATCGACGGCCGGTTCAACGCCGGGGGGCTCGATCCATACATCTTCCTCGAACGCCTGGCGCGCAGGCCGCTCTCCTACTGGACGCGGCGCAACTCCCACGACCAGGTCACCCCGTGGATGCTGACCCGGGCCCACCTCGTGCTCATCACCGACCGCCACGCCGGCTCCGGGGGCGACGAGCTGCCCATGGAGTTCCGGGAGATGGGCCTGGGTCCCATAGTCGGCACCCGCACCTGGGGCGGCCTGGTGGGCGTGTCCATGTTCATCGAGCTGGTGGACGGCGGCGAGCTCACCGCCCCCGACTACCGCATCTACACCCCCGGCGGGAAGTGGATCGTGGAGAACGAGGGCGTCCAGCCCGACGTCGAGGTCTGGCTCGATCCCGGCGAGATGGCGGCCGGCCACGACGCCCAGCTCGCCAAGGCCGTCGAGCTCGTCCAGCGGGCCATCGCGAAGGACCCGCGGCCCTGGCCCTCCCATCCGCCGTTCCCGGTGGCGCCCCGCCGCCACGTCCCCGACCCGGCGGCGCTGTCCACGCCCTGAGCCGCGGCGGGAACGCCGCCGGTCCTCCTCCTTCCCTGGAGGGGGGCCCGGCGGCGCTTGCGGCCCGTACCGGGCCGCGGGCGGTGGCACAATGAGCCCATGATGATCGCCGCCGGACCCCGGGACGCGGAGGCCGAGCTGATCGGCTGGGTGCGCGAACACCGCGCCCGGGACGCGGCCGATGTCTGGCCCCCGCTGCGGATCGTGGTCCCTTCGCGCAGTCTCCGGCGCCACCTGCTGGCCGTGCTGGCGGCGAAGCTGGGAGCCCTGGCCGGCGTGAGGGTCCAGACCCACCGTTCCCTGGCCCACGAGGTCCTCGACCGCGCCGGCGAGGCGCCCCCCGCCGGGGGCTCCACCGCCCAGGAGCTGCTGGTCCGCCGGATCGCCGCCGGAGAGCCGGCCCTGCGCGACGCCCTGGGCGGCCTCGAGGACGGCTACGCGCCGGTGGCCGCGGCGGTTCGCGACCTCATCGACGCCGGCTTCGAGGATGCCATGATGGACCGCGCCGTCGATGCCGTCCTGCGTTCCGGGCTCACCGGCGACAGGCTCCAGCGGGCCCTCGCCGTCCTCCGCGTCGCCGCCGCGGTCATCGACGCCGGTCGGAAGCTCGCCTGCCCGCATCGCGGCACGCTGCTGGAACGCGCCGCCACCCGCCTCGCCGCCGAGCCGGAGGTCCTGCCCGCCCGGGGCGTGCTCGTCGTGGGCTTCGCCGAGGCGACCGGTCTGGTGACGCGGCTCCTGCGAGCCCTCGTCGAGCGGCCGGACGCCGAGATCATCGTCGAGCACCCGCCGGACCCGGCCCGCCCGGAGACCCCTGACGCCGGGTGGATCTTCACCGAGCGGCTGCGCACCGCCCTCGACC
>CAZXXL010000092.1:0-11342 GCA_964644635.1 uncultured Thermoanaerobaculia bacterium
CGCTTCGCCTGCGCGCACGCCACCCCGAGGAGCGAAGCGACGAAGGGGTCTGCCGCAGGCGCTCGACGTGGCCATCCCTGACAGCGTTGGAGCACGCTTCGGTAACTCGGTCGCGGTTCCTCGGGCCGCGGCGCCGCCTCGAGCGGCGGCAGGATGGACCGGGGTGCGGCTTTCAGAGTAAACTTCGCGGGCGCGGTTCCGCGGCCGGGCGGGACCGGAGGTGCAGGAAGGAGGCATGGTGATGAAGATCGAAAAGGTCGGCGTGATCGGTTGCGGCCAGATGGGCTCGGGCATCGTGGAGGTGGTCGCCAAGGCCGGGTACGACGTGGTCGTCCGGGAGGTCAACCAGGAGCTCATGGACCGCGGCATGGCCAGGATCAGGAAGAGCCTGGACCGCGCGGTGGCCAAGGGCAGGCTCGCCGAGGCCGAACGGGATGCGGCCCTGGCGCGCATCACGCCGACGACCTCGCTCGAGGAGCTCAAGGATCGCGACCTGGTCATCGAGGCCGTGGTGGAGCAGAAGGAGCTCAAGATGGACCTCTTCCGCGAGCTCGACGGGATCTGCCCGCCGGAGACGATCTTCTGCACCAACACGTCGTCGCTGGTGGTCACCGAGCTCGCCATGGCGACGAGCCGCCAGGACCGGTTCGCCTGTCTTCACTTCTTCAACCCCGTGCCGGTGATGAAGCTCGTGGAGGTCGTGCGGACCATCCTCACGTCGGACGAGACCTTCGAGACCATCTTCGAGTTCGCCAGGTCGGTGGGCAAGACGCCGGTGGCGGCCGTCGACAACTCGGGGTTCATCGTCAACCGCCTGCTCATCCCCTACCTCCTCGACGCCATCTCGGTGTACGAGCAGGGGCTGGCCTCGAAGGAGGACATCGACACCGGCATGAAGCTCGGCTGTGGGCATCCGATGGGGCCGCTCACGCTGTGCGACTTCATCGGGCTCGACACCATGTACCATGTGGCCGAGATCATGTTCGAGGAGTACCGCGAGCCGCGGTTCGCCCCGCCGGGCCTGCTCAAGCGCATGGTGCTCGCCGGCCGGCTCGGGCGCAAGACCGGCAAGGGATTCTACGACTACGACTGATCCGGGTATCCGCGGCGGATCCCGGCCCGGGGGGAGGTTCTGATGGCGTACGAAAACCTCAAGCTCGCCGACCATGACGGGATCCTCTGGATCACCATCGACCGGCCGGACAAGCTCAACGCGCTCAACACCGCGACCATGGCCGAGCTGGACCGGGCGGTCGCCGAGGCCGCCGCGGCCGAGGACGTGCTCGCCGTGGTCATCACCGGGAGCGGGGAGAAGGCCTTCGTCGCGGGCGCGGACATCGCCGAGCTGAACCGCCTCGGGCCGGAGGCGGCCAAGGAGTTCTCCCTCCGCGGCCAGGCCGTCTTCAACCGCATCGAGCGGATGCCCAAGCCGGTGGTGGCGGCCGTCAACGGGTACGCCCTCGGCGGCGGCTGCGAGCTGGCCATGGCCTGCCACCTGCGGGTGGCCAGCACCAACGCCGTGTTCGGCCAGCCCGAGGTGAAGCTGGGCCTGATCCCGGGGTACTCGGGGACCCAGAGGCTGCCCCGCCTCGTCGGCAAGGGCCGGGCCCTCGAGATCCTGCTCAGCGGCCGGAACGTGCCGGCGGAAGAGGCGGAGCGGATCGGCCTCGTCAACCGGGTGGTGGAGCCGGTGGAGCTGACCCAGGCGGTCACCTCCATGCTCGGCAGCATCCTGCGCAACGGGCCGCTGGCGGTGGCGCACTGCCTGGAGGCGGTTCAGTACGGCCTGGAGATGTCGTTCGACGACGGGAGCCTTCTCGAGGCGACCCTCTTCGGCCTCTGCGCCGCGAGCGACGAGATGGCCGAGGGTACCGCGGCCTTCCTCGAGAAGCGGAAACCCAACTTCAGGAGGTCCTGACATGGTTCGCGCACTGGTCGGACTGTTCGGCAGAAACCCCTTCAAGCCGCTCCAGGCCCACATGGAGAAGGTCATGACCTGCGTCGAGCTCGTCCCCGGCCTGATGGAGGCCGTGGTCCTGGCGGACGAGGCCCGGATCAAGGAGGTGAGAAAGGAGATCACCCGCACCGAGCACGAGGCGGACCTGGTCAAGAACGAGCTGCGCGACAATCTTCCCCGCTCGCTGTTCATGCCGGTCTCGCGGACGGATCTCCTCCAGCTCCTCCATTTCCAGGACGACATCGCGGATGGGGCCGAGGATGCGGCGATCCTCGCCGATCTCAAGCTCCTGAGGGTTCCGGAGGATCTCCGCGGCGACATCATCGCCTTCGCCGAGCTGTGCGTCCGCGCGGCGAGATCGGCGGAGACGGTCGTGGGAAAGCTGGACCAGCTCCTGGAGACCGGCTTCACGGGGCCGGAAAGCGGCGAGGTCCTCAAGCTGATCGGCGAGATCGGGCAGCAGGAATGGGAGTCGGACAAGGCCTCCTTCACGCTGGTGAAGGCTCTCCTCGGCCGCGAGAACGAAATCCACGGCGCCGATCTGTGCATCTGGATGAAGCTCCTCGAGGCTCTGGGTGATATCGCGGACGCCGCCGAACAGGTCGGTAACCACCTTCGTCTGATGCTGTCGCGATAGGTCCCGGCCATGATGACGGCGATTCTTGTCGTGGCCGTGGTCGGCGGCTTCTACATGGCCTGGAACATCGGGGCCAACGACGTCGCCAACGCCTTCGGCACCAGCGTCGGGTCGCGGGCGCTGACCTTCAAACAGGCGGTGCTCGTGGCCGCCGTCTTCGAGTTCGCGGGCGCCATCCTGGTGGGGGCCCACGTGACGGGGACCATCCGCTCCGGGCTCTTCGATCCCGCCCTGCTCGCGGGGAGGGAATCCCTGCTGGCCGTAGGCATGATCGCGGCCCTGCTGGGAGCCGGGATTTGGCTCCAGATCTCGACCTACTTCGGTTATCCCGTCTCCACGACGCACTCCATCGTCGGCGCGATCCTCGGCTTCGCTCTGGTGGTGCTGCCCTTCCGGGCCATCAAGTGGGGCCTGGTGGGGAAGGTCGTTGCCTCGTGGATCGTATCGCCCATCGTCGGCGCCCTGCTCGGCTGGCTGATCTTTCTCCTCCTCAAGGCGCTGATCTTCAACCGGTCGAATCCGCTCGTCCGTTCCCGCCAGGTGGCGCCCTACCTCCTGTTCTCCGTCTTCTTCGTTCTCTGCATGAGCTTCCTGTACAAGGGGCTGAAGCAGCTTCACCTCGACTTCAGCCCGCTGCACGCGATCGTCATCTCGGCGGCCGCCGGCTTCGTGGCCGGGCTGGTGGGCTGGGCGTTGTTGAAGGGCAACGGATCGGCCGCCCCGTACCAGGCGCGGCTGGGCGGTGTGGAGGAGCTCTTCCGCCACCTGCAGATCGTCACCGCCTGTACCGTGGCCTTCGCGCACGGGGCGAACGACGTGGCCAACGCGGTGGGGCCGCTGGCGGCGGTCGTCGCGGTGATCAAGAGCGGCCAGGCCCTGGGCAAGGTCCCGGTTCCGGTGTGGGTGCTCGCCCTCGGAGGCGCCGGGATCGTGACCGGCCTCGCCACCTTCGGCTACCGGGTGATCCGTACCGTGGGCAGCAAGATCACCGAGATGAACCCCTCCCGGGGCTTCTCGGCGGAGTTCGGCGGGGCGATGACGGTGCTCGTCGCCTCCCGCCTCGGCCTCCCAGTGTCGACCACGCACGTCATCGTGGGCTCGGTGATCGGGGTGGGTCTCGCCCGCGGGATCGCGGCCCTGGACCTCAAGGTCATCAAGGAGATCGTCTTCACGTGGGTTGTCACGGTGCCGGCGGCGGCGGTCGTCAGCGTCGGCTGCTTCTACCTCCTTCGCCTGGTCCTGCTGTGACGGCGTACCGGCGTCCTCGCAGGCCCCGGCGCCGGGGGACGGCCGCGGGCGGCGAATCTTGCTTCGCCGATCCTCGGCACGTAAGATACTGACCAGAGTTTGTTGAACACGGGAGGATCCGAGTGGCTGACCAAGGGGGATCCGGGAAGAAGGTCAAGGTCGTCGATCGCCGGTGGCTGACCGCCGACGGGGAGTTGCGGGCCGACCGTCCCGGCGCCAAGCCCTCCCCGGAACGGCGCGAGAAAGGATCCGAGGACCGAACGCCGCGTGCGGAGAAGACCCCGCCGCCCGAGGGGGGCGAGACGGACGCGCGCGCCGACGGTGGGCCGGGCACCGCGCCGCCGCGGCTCCCCAAGCCCGACTTTCTCATGCTCGTGGAGTTCCTCGCGCAGCAGGCCGCGGTGTTCCTGTCCGGCGCCCAGGGGGTCCCGAAGAACCCGGCCCAGGCCAAGGTCTTCATCGATCTGCTCGACGTTCTCCAGGAGAAGACGAAGAACAACCTGACGGACACGGAGAGCAGGGAACTCGCCAACGTCCTGTTCCAGCTGCACACACTCTACGTTCAGACGAGCCGATGAGAAACCGCCTCGTTCTCCTCGCCCTGGCGGTTTTCTGGGTGGCCCCCGCGTGGGGCGCGGTGTCCCTCGGCGAGCGCTGGTTCGACGTGCAGAAGGCACTGAATCGGGGGGACGCGCAGGCTCTCAAGAGCGCCGTCTCCAGCTTGATGGAACGGGGCGAGGAGCTGCGGGTGCGGCACATGGGGCCGTACGCCCGGGCCCTCGCGGCCTGGGCCGCCGATCATTCCGGGCCGGTCGCCGATCTGGCGATGAAGCTTGCCGTCGAGGTGGACCCCGGGGACCCCTCCGGGTGGTTCGTCGCCGCCTCGCGAGCCTGGGAGAACGGGCGTTACCCGAGGGCGGTGGCACTCTACGCGCGCGCCTGGGCGGGGGTCGGATCCAATGCCCTGGCCCGCCGGGCCGCACTGGTATCGCTGGTGCCCTTTCTCGCCGTACCGCTCGGGCTGGTGCTGTTCTTCGCCGTCGTCCTCAACACGGCCCGGTACCTTCCCCAGATCTTCCACGACGCCGGCGAGCTCGGGAGGCTCTTCTTCAAGCGACCGGACGCCTTCATCTTCGCCGTCGTGGTGATGACGTTCCCGCTCTTCGCCGGGCTCGGGCCGGTCTGGCTCGTGGCATTCCTGTTCTCCCTGAGCTGGGCGTACCTGGGGAAGAAGGAGTGGATCTTCGCGGTGGTGGCGGCCGTGGTGCTGACCGGGCTGGTCCCCGGGCTGGTGGCCTGGGAACGGGGCATGCTCCGGCGGCCGGACCTCCCCCTCCGGGTCCTGACCTGCCTGGAGGACAGGAGCCTCGATCCCTCCGCCGTCCAGGAGCTGTCGGACCTCGACGGAAGGCTCGGGAAGTATGCGGAGTATCACCTGGTGCTCGGCGCCCTGCTGCGCCTTCACGACGACCCCTTAAGCGCGCGTGTGCAGTTCCAGAAGGCGGCGCTGGCCGCGCCCGCGGATCCCCGCCCGCTGATCTTCATGGGGACGCTCTCGCTGGGCGAGGGTAACCTGCCCGAGGCGATCCAGAGCCTGAGCGCGGCCGTCAAGAAGGATCCTTCCAACGCCGTCGCCTACTACGACCTCGCCCTGGCCTACGAGCAGGCCTACCGTTTTCAGGAGGCCGACCAGATGCGGAAGCGGGCCCGCGAGCTGGGGGGGCAGGATTTTGGTGGCGGCGGCGGGACGAAGGCGGCGGCTGTTCCCCTCGATCCGCCCCTCGGGCGACGCGAGCTCAAGGACCTCGAGCGACGGGTTCCGCCGGCCGTCTGGTCCGCCGCCGGCCTGGCCCCGGCCGGCATTCATCCCGCGCGCCTGCTGCTGGAGCCGTTCCCCTTCGCGTTCCTGGCGACGGGTCTGCTCGGCATCGCGCTGTTGGTGCTCCGCCGGCGGTGGATGTGGACGGCCCGGGCCTGCAGCCGCTGCGGCAAGGTTTTCTGCCCGCGGTGCAAGACGGCGACCGAGAGCGAGACCTACTGCAGCCAGTGCATCTCCGTCTTCCTGAAGCGGGGCCACGTGGCCGTCGAGCAGCAGGCTGCCAAGCTGGACCAGATCAAGCGCTGGGAGAGGCGGCGGGCCTGGGTGCGCCGCTGCGTGGCCCTCATCTGCCCGGGAGGGGGCCTGGTGCTGAAGGGGAGCTGGGTCGGCGGTATCGTCGCCGGCCTGATGACCGTCGTCAGCCTGTTCCTGGCCCTGGGATGGTTGCCCGGGGTGATGACGGAGGTCGAGCCGATGGCGAAGGTCTTTCCGATCCAGGCGGCGTTGAGCGGCCTCGCGTTCCTTGCCTGGGCCTGGGCCGTCAAGCGATCGTGGACGGGGAGGTAGGATGGCGCTCGAAGGAACCCTCCGCGATTTCAGCTTTGCCGATATCCTGCAGCTGATCTCCCTGCAGCGGAAGACCGGGGTCCTGACCCTGAAGAACGAGGACGACGTGGTGACCATCTCCTTCCTCGAGGGCAAGATCGTCGCCACCAGCTCCCTGAACCAGAGAGCGGAGGACAGGCTGGGCCTGATCCTCCTCAAGCAGGGCGCCGTGACCGAGGCCCAACTGGATGCGGCCCTCCGCAAGCAGGAGGAGACGCTGCAGCGGGTGGGCAGGATCCTCATCGACGAGGGTATCGCCCCGCCGGAGGTCGTCCGCCGGGCGCTCGAGCAGCAGATCCTCCAGGTGGTCTACCGGGTCTTCAGGTGGTCGGACGGGGAGTATCACTTCTCCCAGGAGACCGACATCGACTTCGACCGCGAGCTGATGGTGCCCATGGCGGTGGACTCCATCATCATGGAAGGCGCCCGGATGACGGACGAGTGGCCGTTCATCGACCAGCGGATTCCCGACCGGCAGACCATCTTTCGCAAGGTGGATCCCACCCGCGAGCTGGAGGTCGTGGAGGAGCCGGAGGAGATCGATCTCCTCGGCTTCTCGTTCATGGAGGCCGTGGCCGGGAAGAACGAGAAGGCCGTCACGGGCAACCAGCTCACGCCGAACCAGGCGAAGGTCTATGAGCTGGTCAACGGGCGCGACTCGGTCGACGACATCATTCTCAAGAGTGAGCTCATCGACTTCGAGACCTGCAAGGCGCTCGCGGAGCTCCTCGACCACGGCCTCATCCGGGAAGCGACGCCGGAGGAGGTCGTCGAGGAGCTCAGCCGTGAGACCGAGCCGGTGCGAGGCACCCGCCCGGGTCTCGGTGCTGTGCCGTGGCTGGCCCTCCCATTCCTCGTCCTGCTCGGGTTCTCGATTTCGGTGATGCCCCAGAACCCCGTCAATCCTTCGTTCTCGTTCGCCGAGGGCGTGTGGAGCCGGTTCATCACCCAGACCGTATCGTGGTCCCGCCTGGACCGCCTGCTGCGCAGCGCGGAGACGGCCTACCTGCTCACGGGGACCTATCCCGAGACCCCGGATGCGCTGGTCAAGGCCGGCGTCGCGCAGCGCCGGGACGTCATCGACCCGTGGGGGCGGACCTACCGCATGGTGCTGCGCGGTCACAAGCTGCTGGCCGCCGGCACAGACGCCCGCGGCGAGCCCGTGCCCAAGCTGCTGCTCTCCCGGGGGCTGGTCTGGGAGGGGGCGCCTCCGGGTGGGTACACCGGTCCCGGGGTGGTGCTGATCGAGTAACGCTTGACAACACAACACTCAGGTTTTATATTCTCCTCGAGTAGAGAAAACTGAGGAGGTTTTCATCATGTCTAGAATCATCGGCATCGATCTTGGGACCACGAACTCGGTGGTCGCCGTGATGGAGGGTGGCAAGCCGGTCGTCATCCCGAACCAGGAAGGCAGCCGGACCACCCCGTCCGTGGTCGCCTTCACCAAGAGCGGGGAGCGTCTGGTCGGGCAGGTGGCCAAGCGGCAGGCCATCACCAACCCGGAGAACACGATCTTTTCGATCAAGCGCTGCATGGGCAGACGTTACGACGAGATCTTGAGTGAAATCGAGAACCTGCCGTACAAGGTCGTCAAGGGCGAGAACGACACCGCCCGGGTCGAGGCCATGGGTAAGGTGTACTCGCCGCCCGAGATCTCGGCCATGATCCTGCAGAAGCTGAGGGCCGCGGCCGAGGATTACCTGGGTGAGAAGGTCGAGAAGGCCGTGATCACGGTGCCGGCCTACTTCAACGACTCGCAGCGGCAGGCGACCAAGGACGCCGGCCAGATCGCCGGGCTGGAGGTGCTTCGCCTGGTGAACGAGCCGACGGCGGCGGCCCTGGCCTACGGTCTCGACAAGAAAAAGGACGAGACCATCGCCGTCTACGATTTCGGCGGCGGCACGTTCGACATCTCGATCCTCGAGGTTGGGGAAGGCGTGGTCGAGGTGAAATCGACCAACGGAGACACCCACCTCGGCGGGGACGACATCGACCAGATCCTGATCGACTGGATGGTGAGCGAGTTCAAGAAGGATCAGGGCGTGGACCTGTCGAAGGACAAGATGGCCCTGCAGCGGCTGAAGGAAGCGGCGGAGAAGGCCAAGATCGAGCTCTCCTCGACCATGGAGACCGAGATCAACCTGCCGTTCATCACCGCCGATGCCTCGGGCCCCAAGCATCTCAACATGCGCCTGTCGAGGTCGAAGTTCGAGCAGATGATCGACGACGTCGTCCAGCGCACCATCGAACCCTGCCGGCTCGCGCTGAAGGACGCCGGCCTGGAGCCCAAGGACGTTGACGAGGTGGTGCTGGTCGGTGGATCCACCAGGATCCCGCTGGTGCAGAAGCTGGTCACGGACTTCTTCGGCAAGGAGCCCCACAAGGGCGTCAACCCCGACGAGGTCGTGGCCATCGGCGCCGCGGTGCAGGCGGGCGTTCTCGGGGGCGAGGTCAAGGACGTGCTGCTGCTCGACGTGACGCCGCTCTCCCTGGGCGTGGAGACCCTCGGCGGCGTGACCGACGTGGTGATCCCGAGGAACACCACGATCCCGACCCGCAAGTCCAAGGTCTACTCAACGGCCGAGGACAACCAGACCCAGGTCGAGATCCACGTGCTCCAGGGCGAGCGCCCGATGGCCAAGGACAACCGCACCCTGGGGCGCTTCCACCTGATGGGGATCCCGCCGGCTCCGCGGGGCATTCCCCAGATCGAGGTGACCTTCGACATCGACGCCAACGGCATCCTGCACGTGGCGGCCAAGGACCGTGCCACCGGGCAGGAGCAGAAGATCCAGATCACGAGCTCCTCGGGTCTCAGCGACGAGGAGATCGAGAAGATGGTGAAGGAGGCCCAGATTCACGAGTCCGAGGACTCGGCGAAGCGCGCCGAGATCGAAGCCCGGAACAAGCTCGACGCCCTCGTCTACTCGACCGAGAAGCTCATCAACGACAACAAGGACAAGCTCCCGGAAGCCGAGCTGGGAACCATCAACGAGGTTCTCGCCGAGTCCAAGAAGGCCCTCGAGGAGGGCGGCAAGGAGCGCCTGGAGAGCGCCTACGAGCGCCTGACCCAGGCGAGCCATCAGCTGGCCGCCAAGCTGTACCAGGCGACCGGCCAGGCCGGCGCGACGGCGGAAACCACCGCCGCCGGCGGCGACCAGGCGGCCGCCGCGGCCGGCGAGGACGAGGTGATCGACGCCGAGTACGTGGACGTCGATTCCGAGGCGAACTGAAGGGTCCGCATGGTAGAGTGGAGGGGTGGGGTCCCCACCCCTCCGGGGAGACGACATGACGGTTTCGTGGCCGGTGATCAAGGAGCTCATGGCGCTGAAGCAGCGCCTGAACGAGCTCTTCGACGAGGCCCTCGTCGACAACACGCTGGGGGCCGGTGAGCCGTCCAGCGGACCCTTCTGTCCGGCGGCGGACCTGTACGAGACCGATGACGAGGTCGTCGTCGTGATGGAGGTCCCCGGGGCCGACGCGTCCTCGATCGACCTGAGGCTGCACGGCGACCGGCTCCGGGTCGCCGGCGAGATCCCCGAGGCCGTGGACGATCCGCCCGGCCGCTACGTGCGTATGGAGCGGCCGTGCGGGCAGTTCTTCCGCGACTTTGCGCTCCCGACGGCCGATTTCGCCGGATCGCCGAAGGCCGAGCTGGAACGCGGGGTCCTGACCGTTCGTCTTCCCAAGTCCCCGGCGAGCCGGCGGCGGCAGGTGACGATCGTGGAGGACGAGCCATGAGCGGAGAACCCAGGTACCGGATGATCTCGTGGGTCGCCGAAAAGTACAGCGTGCATCCCCAGACCCTGCGCCTGTGGGAGCGGGAGGGGTTGCTGCGGCCGCGGCGTTCGAAGGGCAACACCAGGCTTTACGACGAGGAGACGTGCAGGCGCCTCGAGACCATCCTCACCCTGACCCGGGACCTCGGGGTCAACCTGGCCGGGGTCGAGATCATCCTCAACCTGCGTGAACAGGTCCAGCAGCTCCAGAAGGAGGTCGAGATCCTGAGCCAGCTCCTGCGCCGGAAGATCGAGGAGGAGCAGGGCGTTCCGCGGTATCACGCGCTGGTCCGCGCGCGTGCCGGGACCATCCAGCCGGTCGAAGGCGAATGACCTCCCGGCAGCGCGAGTCCGACAGCGAGGCGCAGACCCTCAGGCAGTACCTCAAGGAGATCTCCAAGTACAGGACGCTGACCCACGAGGAGGAGCTGGAGCTGGCGCGGCGCATCCAGGCCGGTGACGAGGAGGCCCTGCGGCGCCTGGTCGAGGCCAACCTGCGCTTCGTCGTCGCCTACGCCAAGCGGTACCGCAATCCCAACGTTCCCTTCCTGGACCTCATCCACGAGGGCAACCTGGGGCTGATCCAGGCGGCCAAGAAGTACGATCCGTTCAAGAAAGGCCAGGACGTCAAGTTCATCACCTACGCGGTGTGGTGGATCCGGCAGGCCGTGCTGCACGCCCTGGCCGAGCAGGCGGGCGCGTTCAGGCTGCCCCAGAAGCAGGCCAACGCGCTGTACCGCCTGGAAAGGGTGCGGGCCGCGCTGACCGAGCAGCTCGGGCGGCCGCCGACGGTCGAGGAGCTCAGCGACGAGCTCGGTCTCAGCCCGGAGGACGTGAACGTGCTGTCGCGGGCGGCGAAGACATCCCTCTCCCTGAACGACCCCGTCGATGCGGAGGGGGATTCCGAGCTCGGCGACCTGCTCGAGCAGACGGTGATGCCCGACACCGACGAGCGCCTGCTGCGGGCCTCGTTCCTGCAGGCCCTCGAGGACGCGCTGTCCGATCTTCCGGAGCGGGAACGGCGGGTGCTGGAGCTGCGGTTCGGCCTCGAGGACGACCAGCCGAGAACCTTGCGGGAGATCGGCGAGATCCTCGGCCTGTCCCGGGAACGGGTGCGGCAGATCGAGATGCGGGCGCTGAATCAGCTACGCCGCAGCCACAAGCGGGAGACCCTCTCCGGGTACCTGATCACCTGAGACCATGCCCGGGCCGCGGCGCTCAGGCGAAGAACCGCCGCACCTCCCCCTCGGGATCCTCGAACACCAGCCGCGACGGGTCCTCGTCGATCCACTC
>CAZXXL010000093.1:0-11302 GCA_964644635.1 uncultured Thermoanaerobaculia bacterium
CTGGTTCCTCCCCCCCGGCCCCTTGTCTCCCCGCCGCCCGTGTCCTCCCGTTCCCCCCACCCGCTCCTGGCCCTCGCCTCCTCCCCGCTCGCCCGCGCCCTCTGCCGTGCTACCATCGAGGCCGTGCGCGACGTGGGCCTGGAGGCACGACGGGTCGCGGGACCCGACGGAGTGCCGGCCGTCGAGGCCGACCTCTGGCTGCTGTCTCCCTACCGTCACCTGCTGCCGGCGGCGGGCTGGGTCGAGGGCGGCCCGGTGCCGGACCACGTGGCGGCACGTACCACCGGCGGCGCCTGGTGGGTCGCGGCGTTGCGGCGGGACGGCGGCTGGAGGATCGCCGGGGCCTGGCACTGGGGGACGCCATGAGCCTGGAGGGCATCGAGTTCCGGCTCTACCGGCCGGGAGACGAGGCGGCCATCAACGCGGCGTTCAACGCGGTCTTCGGCACCCGCCGTCCGCTCGCCGAGTGGGCGTGGAAGTTCCCGGACGTGCCCGGCGGCCGGCCGATCATGCTCGCCCTTGCCGGCGATGAGCTGCTGGCCCACTACGCCGGCATCCCGGTGCGCTTTCAGCTCGACGGCAGGGAGTTTCCGGCGGTCCAGATCGTGGACGTGTTCTCGACCCGGGCGGCCCGCCGGCGCCTGGCCCGGCGCGGGATCTGGGTGCGCACGGTGGAGCGCTTCTTCGCGGAGTTCGGCGAGAGCGGCCGCTACCCGTTGCTCTTCGGCTTTCCCGGCCGGCGTGCGCTGCGCCTGGGCGTCCTCCAGCTCGGCTACGACGCTATGCCTCATCAGCAGATCGTGACCCTCCACCGCGACGCCGGCCGCGGCAGGACGGGGTTGAGCCGCCTCGGCTACCGGGCCGAGCTCGTCGCCGGATCCGACCCCCGGCTGGACGACCTCTGGCGGCGGGTGCGCGGGGACTACCCGGTCGCCGTCGTCCGGGATCGGGCACGGATCGCCGCGCGCCTGGACGGCCACCCGTCCGTCGAGTACGCCCGCTTCCTCATCCTGCCGCGCTGGGGAGGGGACCCGGCCGGCTTCGTCGCCTTCAGGACGGACGGCGGCCTCTGCCGGTGGGTGGATGTGCTCTGGGACCACGGTCATCCGGGGGCGCTGGAGCTCGCCTCCCACCTCGGGCGGGAGATCACCGTCCAGGTGGGGGCCGCGGCCGAGGAGCTGTGGCTGAACGGGGACCCGGAGGGCCTGGCCCGCCTGGAGAGGCTCGGCTTCGAGCGCCGCCCGGAGCCCAACGGCCTGGTCATGGTGGCGCGCTCCTTCGACCCTTCCATCGACGTCACGGCCCTCGACGGGCGCGTCCTCATCACCATGGCGGACGCGGACCTGGTGTAGGCGATGGCGGTCGCACTGTGGGTGATCCTGCCGCTGGCCGCCGTTCACGGCGTGCTCTGGCGGTGGGGCCGCCGCGCTCTCGCCTTTCAGCTCCTCCTCGACGGGATCCTGGCGGTGCTGTTCGGGCCGGTCATCCTGCGCGGCCTCGACCTGGATCCGGTCCGCTGCCTGGCCAGCGCGCCGCCGTACACCGCCTGGCGGTGGAGCCCGGCCACCGAGAGCCAGCCCACCCAGTCGGACGTTGTTTTCCTGATCCACCCGTGGTGGCAAGAGGCCAGGCGGCAGATTCTCCGCGGACGGATCCCATGGATCTCACCCCACATTGGTGGTGGGGTTCCGCTTCTCGCCAACGGCCAGAACGGCGTGCTCGCCCCGGTGATGCTGCCGGTGTGGGCCCTTGGACCTGAGCGCGGGACGACGGTGATGGCGGTGTGGAAGGTGGAGGCGGCCGCGCTGGGGACCTTCCTGCTCCTGGCCGTCGGCTGGCGGCTTCGCGCGCCGGCCGCCGCCTTCGGGGGCGTGCTCTGGGGCCTCGCACCCTTCGTCGTCGGCTGGCTGCTCTCGCCGCTGGCCTGGTCGCTGGCGGGGCTGCCGTGGGTGTGGTGGCTGGTAGCGGCCCTCACGCGGGGGCGGCTGCGCCGGGGCCGGCTGGCGGCCGGCGGCGTCCTCATGGGCTGGTTCATGGGGGCGGGGGTGAATCCCGAGACCGCGGCCATCGCCGTCGGCTCGGCGCTGCTCGCCGGGCTCGTCCTGCACCCCCGGCGGTGGACGCGACTGCTGGCGGCCGGCCTCCTGGCGGCGGTGGTCACGGTGGGGCTGTCCTGGCCGGTGCTGCGCACGGTGGCGGCCTCGTCCAAGGCCCGCAGCTACGCCGCCCACAACCCGAACATCGAGCGGCTTCCGCTCAGGCTCCGGCTGGCGGCCGCCGAGCAGATGGTGTTGCCAATGATCCACGGCCACCCGGGACGCGGCAGCTGGAGCGGCCCCTATCCCTATGCCGCCGGGGCCGTGGGTATCGGCGGCGCCGGGCTCCTGGTGCTGCTCGCCAGCGGGATCCGGCGCCGGCGCCGGCGGCCGGCCTGGGCGGCGGCGGCCGTCCTGGCCGCCGGGGTGGTGCTCGCCTTCCGAGTGCCGCCCCTGGATGCGCTCCTCGTGCGGTTGCCGGTCATCCGCGCCATGACCCTGCCGCGGTTCGCCATGCTCGTCCCGTGGGGCCTCGCGGTGCTGGCGGCGCTGGCCGCGGACGGGGCGCTGGCGGGAAGGCGCCGGCCGCGGCGGGGCCTTATCGTGGTCGGTGTCCTCCTCCTGGGGACCGTTCTCCTGGCGCCGGCGGGATGGCCGGTGGCAGCCTGGGCCCTTGGCCTGTCCACGGCCGTCGCGGCGGCGGCCGCCCTGATCGTCGCCGGCCGGGATCCGGCGCGGCTGCCGTGGGTGGCGGCGGCCGAGCTGTTGGTCATCGCCGTCGGCATCAACCCGGCGGCGGCGCCGGCCGACCGCCTGCCGTCACCGCCGGTCCTGGCACGGCTGAAGGCGCGGGCGGCGGCCCGCCCCGGGCGCCTCGTCGGTCTCGACGGCGTGCTGCCGCCGAACCTCTCCAGCCGCTACGGGCTCGCCGACCTGCGCTCCTTCGACCCGGTGCGGCCGTGGCCGCTGGCCCGCCTGCACGCCCTGCTCGGCGCCACCGACCCGGTCCTGCCCGGGCCGCTCCACCGCGCGCCGCCGCGGTTGCTCGGCGCCTTCGGCGTGCGCTACCTCCTCGCCCCGGCCGGCCGCGAGGTGCCCGGGTGGGTGCCGCTGGATGCCGGCGACGGCGTGCGGGTGTGGGAGAACCCCCACTGGCGGCCGGAGATCCGGGCCGTGGGCCGGACGGTGGCGGTGGACGAGGCCGGCGGGTGGCGGCTGCTGGCGGAGGACCCGGCCATCCTCGAGGAAGGCGCGGTGGTTCCGGCGGGTTCGGGGCGGGCCGGCGCCTCCCGGGCGGCGCTGCGGACGCTGCTCCGTCGCCCGGCGCGGGTCACCGTGGCGACCGACTGTGACGGGCCGTGCCTGGTGTTCGTCGCCCGGCCGTGGGCGCCCGGCTGGCACGCCCGGCTCGACGGCGGCCGGGCGCGCGTGGTGCGGGCCGACCTTGCCGGCCTCGGCGTCATGAGCCCGGCCGGCCGGCACCGGGTGACCCTGTTCTACGATCCCTATCGTTGAGCCCGGTCGCCCGGGCTACTCCACCGGGCTTTCGCGCAGGCCCGACGGGTGCCGGTAGATGAGCCACAGGTTGCGCGTGTAGATGATCCAGCCGGTGCTCTGGCCGAGGATGCCGACGATGTCCCGGCGCCAGATGAAGTAGATCACCAGCATGCTGGCCCCGGCCAGGCTCATCCACCAGAAAGCGACGGGCACCACGGACCGCTTGCGGCGCTCGCTGACGAACCACTGGACGATCATGCGACCGGTGAAGAGCACCTGGCCGAGGAGACCGAACGCGACCCACGCGATGCCGATGGGCGAGGTGATGTTGAGCAGGTAGTAGAGGGGATTGCGGCCGGAGTAGCCCGAGTAGAGCAGGTCGGCGAAGCGGTCGGGTGGCATCGTCTCGGTGCGCCCGTTGCGCCAGGTCACCCTGTACAGGTAGCCGCCGCCGGCCCTCGGCACCAGGTACACCGAGCGCACCCCGGTCGGCTTGACCTTGATGTGAAGGGGCCGCGTCGGCGCCGCGCCGCGCGCCGGCCCCGAACGGCCGGCCGCCGTGACCGGGCAGACGACGAGGAACGCCAGGGCCGCCACGGCCGCGGCACGGAGGAGCGGGCGGGGAAGGCGCACCGTCACCTGAGCTTCCAGTCCAGGTGGCGGTCCTGCATCCACCGCACGGCGAGGGCGTCGCGGAGGGCGCGGAAGGCGCGGTCCAGGGTTCCGTACTTGCTGGTCCCCGCGTGGCGGGGCGCGTGCCGGACCGGGATCTGGACGACGGTGAACCCCTCCATCTTGAGGAGGGTGGGCAGGAACCGGTGCATGCCGTTGAACATCTTGATGGAACGGATGGCCTCGCCGCGGAAGAGCTTGAGCGGGCAGCCCGTGTCCACGATGTCCTCCCGGGTGAGGCGGTTGCGGACCCAGTTGGCGAACCGGGATGAGAGCCGTTTCCATCCCGTGTCCCGCCGGTGGACCCGGATGCCGACCACGGCGTCGACCCCCTGCTGCTCGAGGGTGGCCACCAGGGCGGGAATGTCCTCGGGGTAGGTCTGGAGATCGGCATCGAGGAAGGCCACCAGCCGGCCGCGGCTGTGCTTGAATCCGGCGTCCATGGCCGCCGACTGGCCGAAGTTGTGCACGAAGTGGAGGGGTTTGAGGTGCGAATCGCCGGCGGCGAGCTCGTCCATGCGCTCCCCGGAGCCGTCGGTGGACCCGTCGTCCACCAGGATCAGCTCCCAGGGCCGTCCGAGCTCCTCCATGGCGGCGCGTACCCGCTCCACGAGCGGGTCGATATTCCCGATCTCGTTGAAGACGGGCACCACCACGCTGAGCTCGATTTCACGCCCTTCCATGCGCGGCACAGGGTACCACGCAGGACGGGGGGACGTGACCCTGCCGTGGCGGGCTGCGTTCCGGAGCGCCTTGCCGCCGTCATCGCGAGGAGCCGGGCGCAGCCCGGCGACGTGGCGTAAGCGCGCGAAGCTTTGCTTCGCCTGCGCGCACGCCACCCCGAGGAGCGAAGCGACGAAGGGGTCTGCCGCAGGCACGCGACGTGGCCATCCCTCACAGAGTTGGAGCGCGCTGCCCACTGCTCCGGGGAGAGCACCGGGCGTGATGAGCTCCCTTCGCTCCGGCCCTGGCGGGCTTTCGCTCGGGACGCCGTTCCACCATGGGCGGCAAAGCCGCCCGGTGTCACGGCGCCTCCTTCCACGCCCGCCTCCGCCCGCCGCAGGACCGTTCTTGGGAACCCCCTCGCCGTCCCGGTTGGGAGCCCGGGGCGTTGCATGTTCCCTTTTTTGTCATGGCGAGGAGAGCGCCGAAGGCGCTCGACGTGGCCATCCCTGACAGCGTTGGAGCGCGCTGGCCGGTGCTCCGTTGCGGTGTCCAAGCGTGAGGGGATTGCTTCGGCGCTCCGCGCCTCGCAATGACGACGGGGGGTTGCAGCGCGCTCGGAACGTGATGAGGTCCTTTCGCTCCGGCAGTAGCCTACGCGAGATGGAGGTCGACGCGGTTGTCGGGGCCTTCCCAGACGGAGACGACGAGGAGGCGGCCGCCGAGGCCGTCGATGGGCGGGCCGAGCCGATCGGCGAGGTACTGGGCCACGCGCTCGGCGCTCGGGGTGGGGGTGCCGATGACCGGGTGGCGGTTGAGGTCGCTGCCGTCGAGGCCGGCGACGGCCTCCTCGAGGGCACCGCGCACGGCGTGAAAGTCCAGGGCGTACCCCTCTTCGTGAAGGCTGTCGGTGCCGACCTGCACCTCCACCTGCCAGCGGTGCTCGTGAGCCGCCTCGGGGCGTCCCCGGTAGGCCAGCAGGGCGTGGCGCGCGGAGAAGGCCGCACGGGCACGGACGACCCAGCGGGTCATGCGGCCCCCGGCTGTTTCCCCGCCGTGGCGGTGCGGAGGGTGAGGATGACCCGTTCCCTGACCACGCGGGCGTTGGCGACGGTCTCCGGCGGCAGGCCCAGGGCCGCGAGGACGGCCTTGGGCGACGGCGCCGGGGCCTCCTCGCGACGCAGGTTGAGCTCCACGCGCAGGGTGTCGGGGGCGAGCGCCTCCCAGGCGGCGACGCCGCCGCGGATGTCGTCCGGCAGGCCGTCGGGAGAGGGTGGCAGGGCCGCGGACGGCACCGTGATGCGGTAGCGCGCGGCGGCGGCGAGCTTGCCGAGGGACGGCGCCCCGGCCAGCAGCGGCCGGACCTCCCTGAGCTCGAGCCCGCGCGGCAGCAGCCGGTTGGCCCGCTCCAGGTGGTGCTCCGTGAAGGGCGCAACGCAGTCGATGTCGAAGGCCTCGGCCAGCCCCTCGTGGCCCACGGGGAGAGCGGGGCCCATGGACAGCCGGACGTGGGGATTGAAGCCCTCGGTGAAACGCACGGGGACCCGGGCCCCGCGCAGGGCCCGTTCCAGGGCGTCCATGACCTGGCGGTGGGAGAGGAACCTGGCGTCGCCCGTCTTTTGGAAGCTCACGCGGTAGCGGCGGTAGACCGGCGGCTGGGGCCGGACATCGGAAGGCGGCCCGGCCGCCGTCCCGGAATCGGGCGGCGCGGCTGCCGGAAGGCCACCAGCCGCGGGCCGGTCGCCGAGCAGGGGCGGCGCGGCCGGGGCGAGCTTGATGTCGGCGCCGTCGCCCGGAATCCCGCAGTGATAGCAGCGTCCCCACTTGCAGTTCTCGGTTTCGGCCTCGCGCAGCGCACGCCGCATCTCGGCCTTGAGGTAGCCCTTGCGAACGCCGGCGTCGATGACGTCCCAGGGCAGCGGCCCGGCCGGATCCCGCGGGCCGAGTTCGGCGGCCAGGTCGACGCCGGTCTCACGGCATGCCGTACGCCACGCCTCGAGGTCGAGCTGACCCGACCAGCCGTCGAACACGGCGCCCAGCTCCCACGCCCGGGCGATGGTGCGGGCGAGCCGCCGATCCCCGCGCGAGAGCAGCGCCTCCAGTGCGGCCTCGGCCGGCTCGTTCCAGACCAGGCGGGCGCCGCGGATGCGGCGGAACAGGTCCTTGAGCAGCCGGATCTTCCGCTCCAGCTCCTCCACCGGGCCGAAGGGCTCCCACTGGAAGGGGGTCCAGGCCTTGGGTACGAAGCAGCCCACCGACACCTTGACCTCGACCCGGCGCCTGCGGATCCGGCGGCCGGCGGCCACCAGCTCGCGCGCCAGCCCGGCCAGCTCGGCCAGGTCCTCGTCGGTCTCGGTGGGGAGGCCGATCATGGCATAGACCTTGATGAGGTTCCAGCCGCGGGAGAAGGCCGCCTCGGCGGCGCGCAGCATGTCGGCGTTGGTGAAGGTCTTGTTGATCACTCGGCGCAGGCGGTCCGAGCCGGTCTCCGGCGCGAAGGTGAAGCCGGACTTCCTGACCCGGGAGACGGCGTCGGCGAGGCTGACGGAGAAGGCGTCGGCGCGCAGGCTGGGCAGGCTCACCGACACCCGGCGATCGCGCAGCCTGGCGGCCAGGGTGTGCACCAGCGGCTCGATCTGGGAGTAGTCGGCCGAGGAGAGGCTGAGCAGGCCGATCTGCTCGAACCCGGTCTCGGCGGCCTGCCGTTCCATGCGGGCGGCGACGACGGCCGGATCGTGCTCGCGGACGGGACGGTACCAGTAGCCGGCCTGGCAGAAGCGGCACCCCTGGGTGCAGCCGCGCATGATCTCCATGCCGAGCCGGTCCTGGATGACCTCGGCGAAGGGGACGATGGGCACCTCCGGCTGGTCGGCCGGGTCCAGCCGCTCGACCCAGACGCGGCGCACGGGCAGGGGGGCGGCGTCGTCGGTCGTCCGCCAGGGGCCTCCGTGAGAGCCCGGGTCCCAGGCGTAGAAGCGGGGCACGTAGACGCCGGGAATGCGGGCCAGCCGGCGCAGGATCTCCCGCCGGGCGAGGCCGCCGGCCCGCCCGTCGCGGATGGTGTCCAGGATGGCGTCGAGGGCGGCCTCGCCATCCCCGATGAGGATGGCGTCGAAGAAGTCGGCCACCGGCTCGGGGTTGGCGGTGCAGGGCCCGCCGCCGAGGACGAGGGGCTCGTCCTCGCGCCGTTCCGCCGCCCAGCGCGAGATTCCGGCGAGGTCCAGCAGGTAGGGCACGTTGGTGTAGTTGAGCTCGGACTGGAGCGAGATGCCCACGATCTCGAAACGGGCCACCGGGGTGTAGGACTCGAGGGTGTAGAGCGGGACGCCGCGCGCGCGCATGGCGGCCGCCATGTCCGGCCACGGCGCGTAGGCGCGTTCGGCGGCGGCGTCCGGGCGGCGGTTGACGAGGTGGTAGAGGATGCGCGAGCCCTGGTGGGACATACCGACCTCGTAGGTGTCGGGGAACGCCAACGCCACGTGCAGCGGGACCGAGTCCCAGGGCTTCCTGGTCAGGTTCCGCTCGAGCCCCACGTAGCGCGCCGGCTTGGCGACTCCGGGGAGCAGGTCGTCCAGCGCGGCCCGGATCGAGGCGGGTCGCGTCGAGGCATCGTGCATGGGAATCCTCCCTCCGGCCGCAGCCGGGAGCCGTCATCTTACACGGCGAGGGCCGCTCTCAACTGTCCAACCCCGCGGCGGCGCAGAAGGATTCCACGACCTCGGGATCGAACTGGGTGCCGGCGGCGCGGCGAAGCTCGGCCGCGGCCTCGGCGACCGGCAGGGCCTCTCCGTAGAGGGTGCGCGTGGTCATGGCGGCGAAGGCGTCGGCGACGGCGACGATCCGGGCGCCGAGGGGAATCTCGCGTTCCCTGAGGCCGTCGGGGTAGCCCGCGCCGTCCCAACGTTCGTGGTGGTGCAGCACGGCACGCTTGGTCACGCCGGCGTAGGGTTGGACGCCGATCATGTGGGCGGCGAGCACCGGATGCTCGGCCACCCTCGCCCGCTCCGCGTCGGTGAGCGGTCCCGGCTTGCGGTAGACGGCGTCCGGCAGCAGGGCGAGGCCGAGGTCGTGGAAGAGGCCCGCGATCCTGATCGCCGCCCGCCGCGATGGATCCAGGCGCAGGGCCGCGGCGATCATGGACGCGAGCTCCGCGACCTGGATCGAGTGGTACCGGCCGTGGGGGCCGCGCTCGTCCACGGAGCGCGCCATCAGGCCGAGCACCGACCGGTAGGTTCCGAGCAGGGCGGTCACCGCCCGGCGAGGGTCGACCGGCATGGCCGTGCGGGGGGGCTCGCTGAGGGTGGCGTAGCGATCCTCGTGGTCGAGCCACGCACCCCGCCTGCGGTTCATGAGCTCGTCCACGTGGGCGCCGAACGTGGCCAGGTCGAAGGGCTTCGTGATGTAGGCGTCGGCGCCGTCGTGAAAGCTCTGGCGGCGCGTGGCGAGGTCGTCGCGGCCGGTGATGACGAGCACCGGGAGGCTGGGCAGGCCGTGGAGGAAACGCAGGCGGTGCACGATTTCGAGCCCCGACATCCCGGGCATGCTGACGTCGAGGACGACCAGGTCGGGAACGCGCGTGGTGATCTCGCTCACGGCGGAAGTCCCGTCGGCGCAGGTCCGGACCGCGAATCCACGGTCGGTCAGGAACTCGGCCAGGGCCTCGAGGATGGCCGGCTCGTCGTCCGCAATTACCACAGACGGCGCGGGCTTCGTATCCTGGAGGGCCATGGCCGGAGTGTACCACGCAGCCGCCCACCCCCGGCTCGTGTAGACTGCGTCGCATGAAGGTGGTTTTCTTCGGGACGCCGGAGTTCGCGGTGCCCACCCTGCGCAGGCTGGCGGACAGCGCGCACGAGGTGGCGCTCGTGGTCTCCCGGCCGGACCGCCCCGCGGGCCGGAAACAGGTCCTGACCTCGCCGCCGGTGGTGGAGCTGGCGAAGAAGCTCGGGCTGCCGGTGCTCCAGCCGAAGAGCCTCAAGGGCAGGGGGTTCGCGGACAAGCTGGCGGCCACCGGCGCCGACGTCGGCGTCGTCGTGGCCTACGGCAAGCTGATTCCGGCCGCCCTGCTACAACTCCTGCCCCGGGGCTTCGTCAACCTCCACCCGAGCCTGCTGCCCCGCCACCGCGGACCGTCGCCCATCCAATGGGCCCTGGCGCGCGGCGACCGGGTCACCGGGGTGACGACGATGCTCATCGACGAGGGCATGGACACGGGGCCGATTCTCCTCCAGGAGCGGGTGGAGATCGGCCCCCGGGAGACGGCGGAGGAGCTGGCTCCGCGCCTCGCCAGCCTGGGCGCGGAACTGGTGTTGAAGACCCTCGACGGCCTCGAGGCGGGGACCCTCACGCCGCGGCCCCAGCCCGAGCAGGGGGCCACCGTGACGCCCATGCTGCGGCGCAGCTTCGGCAAGGTGGACTGGTCCCTGCCGGCCCGGCAGCTGGCGGACCGGCTGCGGGCCTTCACCCCGTGGCCGGGCCTGTACACCAAGTTCCGCGGCGGCCGCCTCAAGATCCACGGTCTCGAGGAGGTCCGGGACGCGCCGCCCGGCCGGGAGGAGCCGGGCACCGTGCTGTGGGCCGACGCCGCCGGGATCGTCGTCCGCTGCGGGCGCAACACGGCGGTGCGGATCACCGAGCTGCAGCGGGAGGGCCGGCGGCGGATGCCCGCCGACGCCTTCCTCGTCGGTGAGCGGGTGAGCCGGGGTGAGCGCCTCGGCTGAGCGCCTGGCCGCCGCGCGGCTGCTGGTGCGCGTGGCCGGTGGAGCCTTCTCCAGCCGGCTCCTGGACCGCGGGACGGGTCCGGGGGTCCGGGCGAGGGTGCTCGGCGTGCTGCGCTGGCAACGGCTGCTGGACGAGGCCCTGGCCCGGCCCAGCCGCCGCCCCCTCGAGTCCCTCGACCCCGAGGTCCTGGCGGTGCTTCGCCTCGGTCTGTTCGAACGGGCCTTTCTGGGCGTTCCGGCGCCGGTGGCCACCGACGCGGCGGTGAACCTGGTGCGGCGCCTGGGCAAGAGCTCGGCCGCGGGCATGGTCAACGCCGTGCTGCGCCGGGCCGCGCCCGTGCTCGACAAGCTGCGGGCGGACGCGCCGGCGGACGTCCGCCTGTCCCACCCGGCGTGGCTCTTCCGGCGCTGGAGCGAGAGCTTCGGCTCCGACACCACCATCGCCGTGATGGAGGCCGACCAGGAGCCGGCGGGGTTGTGGGTCTGGTTCCCGGACGACGAGAGCCGGCAACGGCTGGAGGGGGACGGGGCGCGGCTCGAGCCCCACCCGTGGTGCCCGGGCGCGTGGCGGGCCGCGGCCGGGGCGGAGCTCGTGATCCGGGCCGTGCGGCGGGGGCTGGCCTACGTCCAGGACCCGTCCTCCCAGCTGGCGGCGCACCTGGCGGCTCGGCTGGCCCGCGGCTTCGAGGCGCCGGATTTCGCCGACGTCTGCGC
>CAZXXL010000094.1:0-11186 GCA_964644635.1 uncultured Thermoanaerobaculia bacterium
CGCAAAGTTGCGCACGATCTGCGCCAGCGCAGCCAGGACCTCGGGCTTGTTTCTCAGAACTGGATTTGCGCGCATGTCCGGGCTCAGCCCGACAGCCGAGCCACCAAAAAGGATGGCCTCCATGATCTCGCGGTTGGTGACCGACTTTTGCCACTCCTTATCACTGTAATCCTGCGGCGGCGTCGCCAGGCCGAATGAGGCTGGGCCATCGCCCTCGCCGTCGGTCCCGTGACATGTGGCGCATGTGGTTGTATACATGTTCTGGGCCTCTGCAGAAGCCTTCTGGCTGATGACTCCGGCGCCGGTCGCCCAGACGACCCCGACCAGAGTGGTGAACGCGAGCACGACTGCTGCCTTGACCACAGCAGTCAGACGAATACCTCGATACGGGCGCACCATTTTGAAACATCCTTGTCCTCTCGTGCCGTCCACACGATGCCAAAGCGAATTTCGGCACATATGAACGAGCTTCGACGCATGACAAAAAAACAGACCAAGCGACTTGCCCTCCACTGTTCGTGCACGAGCGGCCCCTACGCCGCGACCACTCCGTTTGTCACGAGTGATACCCCAGGCTCCGCGCCAGGAAGGGGTCGCCCACGGGTACCGGATTCGCTTTCGCGAAGGCGGTTCTGAACCCAAGGACAGCGAGACCGGCCATGACGAGGAGCGGCCCCGCTTCGGCCAGTCCAATGGCCGGCCGCGCCCCGAGGACCGGCGGGCTCAGGTGCAGGTAAAGATCGAGCCAGCGGCCGGCGAGCAGGACCAGCGAAATCGTTGCCAGCACCGCCGGGCGCCGCTTAGCGCCCCGGGGCAGCAGCACCAGGAACGGGATCGCCCAGTTGACGGCCACGTTGAGGAGGAAAAGCGGCAGCCACCAGGAGCCGACCCTTGGGATGAAGTAAACGACCTCCTCGGGGATGTTGCCGTACCAGATGAGCATGAATTGGCAGAACCAGATGTACATCCAAAAGGTGGTAAAGGCGAAGAGCAGCTTTCCGAGGTCGTGCAGGTGCTCCTCAGTGACGACGCCCTTGAGCGGCCCGCCCTCGGAGAAGCGTGCCACGGCCAAGGTCACGGCGGCGAGGGCGGACAAGAAGACGGCCGAAAACTGGTAGACCGAGAAGACGGTGCTATACCAATGCGGATCCAGGGACATGAGCCAATCGGTGCTGGCAAGCCAGAAAGTGAGGCCGAAGATGACCAGGTAGGCCGCAGCCCGCCTGCGGCTGGAGAGAGTCAGGTCCAGACCACCCCCGCGGTCCTGCTTTCTGGAAGGTGCCAGCATCCACGCCGTTGCCACGAGCCAAATAACGACGTATGCCGCCGAGCGCGCCTGGAAGAAGGGCAGGCTCAGCCACATCTCCCGGAACCACGCGGCGCCGCCGACGGGCGCCTGGGTTACCCACGGCCACGTGGTCGGCCGCAGGAAGACAACCATCAGAGTGATCGCGGCGCCAGGGACGATCAGGGCCGTCATCGCCTCGGGAACCCGGCGCACGGCGACCATCCAGCTCGCACCACTCGCGTACCCCAAAGCGACGATGAACCCTCCCCCGAGTCCGAGACCGAGCAGGATCTGTCCGGCGCCGAGGAAGTTCAGCCAGAATCGGGCCGGAGTCGAGATGGCGGCACCGATGCACGCAACCCCGCCGACGACCACGGCCGCAACAGACCAGCGACCGGTCTCACCGAAACCAAAATCGGGAATACGGCTCATTGCGCCTCCGACTGACGCTGTTTCTTCTGCAGCGCTCGCACGTAAAGGATCACGCGCCATCGATCCTCGCGGCTGATCTGCTTGGCGTACGAGGGCATCATGACTCGACCAAAGGTCACGATATGGAACATCTGGCCGTCGGGAATCTGGATCGCCGCCTCGCCGGTCAGCGGCTGCGGTGGTGGATAACCGCGTCGAGCCACCGGCCCGTCCCCTTTGCCCGATGCTCCATGGCAGGGAACGCAGAAACGCCGAAAGACGACTTCCCCGCGGGCGAGAGCCCGCAGATCATTCGGGCGGAACGGATTCACAAGCTCCTTGCCCGCGCGCACCGCATCGTCGGGGGAGGCGGTGAACCCCAAAGGAGGCAGGTTTCTCGGGATCGTACCCGCCACCGGTACCCGCAGCGTCTTGTGATCGGGGAAATAGGGGTTTGCGGCAAAGGCGCTGAATCGGGGTTGATGAGCCATGTCCGGGAGAAACTCCACATTGGGTCTGGAGTAATCCGGATTGAGGGCCACGATCAGCGCCAGCTCAGCCGCCAGAACGGCGAGCAGGATCCCGTTCCTCCATCCCGCCTTCATCGGACCTCCCCCTCTCCAACCACGCGCTCCTCGATGTCGAAACCGTTGTACGCCTCGAGGAGCTCGGTCACGTCCCCGGCATCAAAGGTACTGTCGGTCTCTTCGAGCACGAGCACAAAACGGTCGTCCGTCGCCCTCTCATCCGGGGTCAGGGGACGCTTCCCCGGCCAGAGGCGGGCGGCGATGAAAAAGGCCACCACGGTGCTGATACCGGCGGTCAGCACCATGACCTCGAACGTGACCGGGATGAAAGCCGGAAGCGAGTCCCACGGCTTACCGCCCACGTTGAGGGGCCACGAAAACTCCGTGGTCCAGTACTCGAACCAAATCTTGAGCCCGGCACCGATGATTGCCAGGAGAAGGGTCACGAGGGGAAGCCGCGACCGTGCCAAGCCCATAATCCTGTCGAGGCCGTGAACGGGGTATGGAGTCCAGACGTCGACCACCTCGAGACCTCGTTCCCGGCAGGCGCGCGTGGCCTCGACGATGTCCTTCTCCCGGGCGAACGCGGCGACCAGAAGTCGGCGATTCATGAGGCAGCCCCCTCCTGACGGCGTCCGACGCTGAGGACGCCTTTGACTTCGCTGATCGCGATCACGGGAACGAAACGAGCAAAAATCAGGAAACAGGTAAAAAAGAGCCCGAAGGTCCCCACGAGAATTGCGATTTCTATGATGCTGGGCCTGTACATCGCCCAGCTCGACGGAAGGAAGTCACGGTGGAGCGAGGTGACGATGATGACGAAGCGTTCGAGCCACATGCCGACGTTGATCAGGATGGAAATGATCCAGACGACGAGCATGTTGCGGCGCAACCTCTTGACCCACAGGAGTTGTGGGGCAGCCACGTTGCAAAAGACGAGCAGCCAGAACGCCCACGCGTATGGGCCGAAGGCCCGGTTGACCACGGTAAACTCCTCGAAGGGATTGCCGGAGTACAGGCCCGTGAACGCCTCGATGAGGTACGACAGGCCAACGATCCCACTGGTGGCAATAAGAACCTTGCACATCTTGTCCACGTGCTGGACCGTGATGTAGTCCTCCAGCCCCATGGTCTTGCGGGCGATCAGGAGCAGGGTCAGCACCATGGCGAAGCCGGAGAAGATCGCCCCGGTGACGAAGTACGGCGGGAAGATCGTCGAGTGCCAGCCGGGAATCAGCCCCGTCGCGAAGTCCCAGCTGACGATGGTGTGGACCGAGACAACCAGGGGCGTGGCGAGGCCGGCGAGCAGAAGGTAGACGGTCTCGTAGCGCAGCCAGGTCCTGGTCGAGCCGCTCCATCCGAAGCTGAGGATCCCGGCCAGCCGCCTCCGCCAGCGGGTCCTGGCCCTGGTGCGCAAGGTGGCGAGGTCGGGGATCAATCCAAAGTACCAGAACAGCAACGAGATGGTGAAGTACGTCGAGATTGCGAAGAAGTCCCAGACCAGGGGCGAGCGAAAGTTGACCCACAACGAGCCGCGGGTGTTGGGGTACGGTGCGATCCAGTAGGCGAACCACGGCCGGCCGAGGTGAATCACCGGAAAGAGGCCGGCGCACATCACCGCGAAGAGCGTCATGGCCTCCGCGGAGCGGTTCACCGAGGTCCGCCAGCGCTGGCGCAGCAGGTAAAGGATCGCCGAGATCAGAGTACCGGCGTGCCCGATGCCGATCCAGAATACAAAGTTGGTGATGCCGAAGGCCCAACCGACCGTCTTGTTGATGCCCCAGGTTCCAACGCCGGTGGCGATCTCGTACGTGACGGCGGCGGCTCCGATCAGGAGGAGGGAAAACGATACCAAGAAGCCCACCCACCAGAGGGGCGTGGCCCCGCCCTCCGCAAGGCTCAGGATCTCCCGGCTGACCTGGCCGAGAGACTTCTCCCCGAGGATCAAGGGCTGTTCCATCGCGACGGGCGGCGTCTCAGCCACGGCGCGCCTCCACCTCATTTCGAACCACGGCGAGATACCCCACCGACGGCCGGACGCCGAGCTCCGCCAGCACGCGGTAGCGGCGCGGGTCTTTCATCATCGCGGCGACCCGACTTCCCGGATCGTTGCTGTCGCCGAAAACAATGGCCCGCGCCGGGCAGCTCTGCTCACAGGCCACCGCGATGTCGCCGTCGGCGAGAGGACGGCCCGCCTCTTTGGCTTCCATCTTCGCCTCCATGATCCGCTGCACGCAGAAGGAACACTTCTCCATGACGCCCCGGGAGCGGACGGTCACGTCGGGGTTGAGCACGAGGTCCTCCCGCGTACCCTTCTTGTGGTAGTTGAACCAATTGAACCTGCGGACCTTGTACGGACAGTTGTTCTCGCAGTAGCGGGTGCCGATGCACCGGTTATAGACCTGCTCCGAGAGGCCTTCCTCGCTGGTGACCGTCGCCAGCACCGGGCACACCGTTTCGCAGGGGGCGTTGTCGCACTGCTGGCACATCATCGGCTGGTGCACGGCGCGGATCCGGTCACCGTCGCCGGTGAAGTAGGTGTCGATGCGGATCCAGTGCATCTCGCGCCGGCGCCGGACCTCGTCGCGTCCCACAACTGGAACGTTGTTCTCCGCCTGGCAGCCGATCACGCAGGCGGAGCACCCGGTGCAGGCATTGAGATCGATCGCCAGCGCCCAGTGGTGCCCCGTGTAGGGGTGATCCTCGGGCCACAGCGACGGCTCCGGGCCCGGCTCCTCCAGGGGCCTGCCCGCCGCCACCGCCGCCAGCGACACGTCGCGGACCGCCTCGCGGACCTTCCCGCCGGGGAGGGCCAGGTGCTCCGGAACCTCCAGGGTGTGGTGGGTCTGGGTGCAGGCCAGCGGCCGCCTCGCGCCCGTCCGCGTCACCCGCACCCCGGCCCGCCGGAAGCGCCTGAGGCCCACCCCGTCGGTCTCGACGAGGGCGGCGGCGCTCACCCCCACCGGGCCCGGGCTCGCCGTCCACGGGGGCGCCTGGATCCAGTCCGGCCCGATGGCGGCGAAGCGCTCCGTCCCCGCCCGGCCGTAACCCAGCGCGACGGCCACCGTGCCCTCCGCCTGGCCGGGCTGCACGAAGACGGGGAGCTCCACCGACGCCCCGCCGCCGGGCGCTTCCAGGCGGACGACGTCGCCCTCGGCCACCCCGAGCCGGCGCGCGTCCGTGGGGGAAAGCGCGGCGACGTTGTCCCAGGTGACCTTGGTGATCGGGTCGGGCAGCTCGTGCAGCCACGGGTTGAGGGCGTGCCTGCCGTCGGCCTGAGCCACCGAGGAGTAGAGCACGAGCTCGAAGCCGTCGCTCGTCCCGACGGGGGATGCGGTCAGCGCCGGGGGCGCGAACGGCCGCACCGCCGGCGGCGGCGCGCCGACCTCGACGACCCCCCGCTGCAGGGCGTGATTCCAGAAGCTCTCGAAGTCGCCCGGGCTCCCGGCGCGGGGGTAAACCTCCGCGTGCCAGGTGTCGCGCACCAGCTCCCGCGCCGGCCGCGGCGCGCCGCGCCACCGGGCCAGCGTCTCGATCAGTTGCCGCGTCTTGCCCAGCGGCGCGATGGCCGGCTGGGCCAGGCTGACCACGCCCGCCACCGGCTCGGCGTCCCCCCAGCTCTCCAGGGGGTGGCTGTCGGGACAGACGAAGCGCGCCACGCGTGCAGTCTCGTCCTGCCAGCGGGAGAAGGCCACCAGCAGCGGCACCTTCCTCGCGAGGGCCGAAAAGTCGGTCCTGCCGGCGAGGTCGTAGGCCGGGTTGACCCCGGCCACGAAGAGCGCGGCGACGCCGCCCGCCTCCAGCTCCGCGAGGAGCGCGGCCAGCGCGCGGTCGTCACCGGCCGCCTGCCGCGAGGGCCGCTGGAGGTCGATGGTCGTCCCGTAGGCGCCGATGAGGTGATTGATCCAGTTGCACAGGAGCTGCAGGTCCAGGTCGTTGACGCCGCACAACACCAGGCCCCGGCCCCGCGCCTCCCACAGGCGCGCCGCCAGGGCCTCGATCTCCGCCGCCGGCAGACCCCCGCCCCCGCCGGTCACGCCGGGCCCTTGCCCGGCCCGGCGCGCCACCGCGGCCAGGAGATCGGCCATCGCCGCCCGGAAACGGCTCGGCCGGAGGGCGATGCGCCGGTCCGCCTTGCTGCCGGTTACCGTCAGCCCGGGCTCGATCTGCACGTGGTAGGACATCTCCGGCTTCTCGGGCGTCGGCCGGCGGCGGCTCTGCCAGGCTGCGGTGAGCTCCACCGGCGCGATCCAGGTTCCGAGGAAGTCGGCGTCGAAGGCGACGATCACGTCCGCCCGGTCGAGCCGGAAGCGCGGCAGCACTCGCGCGCCGTGGGTCCTTTCGTGGGCGTCGAGGATCGCCGAGTATGACACCGGGTCGTACATCACGTGGCGCGCGTCCTCGAACGTCGCCAGAAGAGCGTCGATCTGTCGCTGCACGGTCGGGCTGACGATGGTTCCGGTGAGGAAGCGCACGGCGCCGCCGGCCGCTCGGATCCGGTCGAGCTCGGCCCCAACCGCCCCGTCCACCTCTTCCCAGGTCGCCGGCCTGCCTCCGGCCAGCGGTCCCGCCAGACGCCGCTCGTCGTAAAGCTCGAGCACCGACGCCTGGCCGCGGGCGCACAGCCCGCCGCGGGACAGCGGGTGCTCGGGGTTGCCCTCGAGCTTGATGGGGCGCCCGTCGCGGTTCTTGACCAGGATTCCACACGCCGCCTCGCAACCGAAGCAGGTGGACGCGTACCACAGCGCCCGGCCCGGGATCACGCCCTCGGGCTGGACCAGGAAGGGAATCGCCCTCTCCACCGGCGCCCGGCGGCAGGCGGCCAGGGTCGCGGGAAGCGCGAAGCCGGCCGCCTTCAGGAAACCGCGCCGGCTGAGGGCCGGGCCGGCCGCCGACTCGTCCGGGCCGGCCGCCGGCGGAACGTCTTCTCCGGCCCGGCCGTCCTGCAGGCTCTTCCAGTAGCGTTGGTCCCTCGACATCGGCCCTCCTCAGAAATGGCAGGTCACGCAGTCGGTGGAGGCATGGACGCGGCGCCCGTTGACCCCGGTCCGGTTCACCGTGCGGTGGCAGTTGACGCACCAGCCCATCTCCAGCGTCGGCACCTGCCGCACCCGCTCCATCCGCTCCACCGGTCCGTGGCAGCGCTGGCAGGCGACGCCGGAAAGCACGTGGCCGCGGTGGTCGAAGTACACGAAGTCCGGAAGGTTGTAGACCTTGACCCACGGGATGGGGTGCGGCTGGAGCGTTGGGTCCAGCCGACCCTTCTCGTTCAAGCCGAGAGCGGCATAGATTTTGCCAATCTCGGGCGCCATGATGCGCCGTGGTTTCCGGTGCTCTTTTCGGGCCTTCTTGAACTCGGCCCGCACGCTGCCGAGCGGCGCCGTCACGAAGCGGTGGCAGTTCATGCAGATGTCCGCCGCCGGGATACCGGCGTGGCGGCTCTTCTCCGCCGCCCAGTGGCAGTACTGGCAGTCGATCTTCATCTCCCCGGCGTGCAGCCGGTGAGAGAAGGCGATCGGCTGCACCGGCTCGTACCCCTGCTGGTTGTCCGGCAGCCGGTAGGCCGCCAGCCGGGGCGCCAGGATCACGGCCGCCGCGACGATCGCGACCGACAGCAGGATGGTGAGGACGCGGCTCCCCATGACTGCGAGCCCCCTCAGCCCGCCGGCGCCTGGACGGCGGCCGGCCGGTGGTTGCGTTTCAGGATCCAGGCGAGCACGAACGAGACCACGGCGAGCAGGATGAAGACGGTGAAGCCGCGGGCGTAGCCGGGAGCTCCCAAGGCCTTGACGAAGGCCCCCATCACCGGCGGGATGGCGAACCCTCCGAAGGCGCCCAGGCCCCCCACCCAGCCGGCGGCGCCGCCGACGGCCTCGGGCACCTCTTGGGGAACCAGCTTGAACACCGCCGCGTTGCCGACCCCCATGCCGAGGCCGAGAAGGATCTCCCCGGCCACGGCGACGCCGAACGTGGCCGCCGTCGTCATCATCACGGCGCCGACGAACATCACGGCGAGCGTCAACATCGCCGTGTTCTCACCGCCGATCCTGTCGGCGAGCACGCCTCCCGCCACCCGGATCACCGAGGTCAGGATCGAGTACAGGGCCGTCAGCATCCCCGCCGTCACCCCGCTGACCGTGAACAGCTCCCGCCAGTAGGTCGGCAGCCAGGCGGTCAGGGCGATGAAGCCGCCGAAGGTGGTGAAGTAGATGGCCACAAGCAGCCAGGTCTTCCACACTCTGGCCGAGATGGCGAGGCTGTCCTTGACCGTACCGCTGGGAAACAGCTCCTGCCCCATCTCGGCCGCCCTCGCCCGCGCCTCGGGCGCATCGACGCCGGCGTGGACGAGCTGGAAGAACCAGGCGTTGCGGCCGATCATGGCGTAGACGGCCGTGCCCACGGCGAGGAAGATCAGCCAGGCCAGGTAGGAGCCCGGCAACCCCCACGCCTTGAGGGCGAAGGGGATGAGAAAGGCGAACAGCCCCGGCGCAATGTTGCCGATCCCGGCGTAGGCGCCGAGGGCGAAACCCTGCCGCTCCTGTGGGTACCAATAGGAGACCTGGCTGATGCCCACCGAGAAGGTGGCGATGCCGCACCCCGACAGCAGGGCGAGGAAGAGCAGCAGCGGGTAGAGGCTGCGGACCATGTGGTCCGGGTACCAGACGTTGAGCACCAGGAAGAGCCCGGTCATGCCGGCCAGGGACAGGCCGAGGAGGACCAGAAACGGTTTGCGTCCGCCGGTGGTGTCGACCCAGGCCGAGAACGGGATTCTCAGCAGCGACCCGGAGAGCGAGGGCATGGCCACCAGCAGGCCCACGAGGACCGGGCTCAGACCCATGACCTCCTTGAACCGGTGCGCGGTCGGACCGAAGAGCGAGACCGCGGCGAAGCCGATGAAGAAGCCGAGGGTCGCGCCGATCAGCCCCTCTTGCGGATTTCCCTTGATCTTCGGCATCACCTTCGCCTCCTTACTTGTTGTGTTGCGCCCAGGGAATCCCGTACCAGCGGACCACCTGCGTGCGGCGCCAGAGGTACGGGTTGGGGACCACGAGAATGTGAACCAGCCGGGTGAAGGGGAAGAACCCGATGAGCAGGAACGCGTTGGTGATGTGGAGCTTGACCAGCCACGGCAGCCCGGCCACGAAGCCGATGTCCGGCTGGAGCTTGGCGATGGACCACAGGTAGGGCGCCGCCGCACCGGCGAACCACGAGGAGCCCCAGGGGTGGAGCATCGCCACCAGCACGCCGCTCGCCAGCTGCACCAGGAGCAGCGCGTACAGGATCCAGTCCGAGAGCGTCGTCACCACCCGCACTTTGGACGTCCGCAGGCGGCGCACCACGGCCGCCACCAGGCCCACCAGGGCGAAGAGGCCGAGGGTGAGACCGGTGATCTCCAACAGGTACAGGCGCACCGGCCGGGCGTTGAAGGCGAGCACCTGGCCGGGCAGGAGCCAGGCCACGATGTGGCCTCCCAGCACGGCGAGGATGCCGTAATGGAAGGGCACCACGCCCCAGAAATGCTCGCGGTTCTCGAGGAACTGCGAGGACAGGCTCGAGTAGGTGAAGCGCTGCGCCCGGTAGCGCTGGATCGTGACCAGGAAGAAGAGCACCAGCGCCACGTAGGGCAGCACGACGAAGAGAATCTGGTCCAACCAGGGATAACTACTCATGGCACACCTCGGCAGCGGGTTTCATCAGTTGCTCCTCCACCAGCGACCGGACCGCGGCCAGGACGTGGCGGTACGGGTTGTCCGCCTTCTCGAGCGCCCCGCTCATCGCCGCGAGGGCGGGGATCACGGCCTCCCGGGCCAGGCCGGAGGCCGCTTCCGGATCCATGCGCCCGAGCAGCGGCAGGACGTGCGTGAGGTGGTCGGGGAGCTCGCCGCTCTCGCGGACGCCGTGCTCCCGGAGCAGACCGCGGATCCTGACCAGGAAGCGGCCGCGCTCGTAGGCCTCGCCGTAGAGGTGCCAGCCCAGGTCCAGGCAGGCCGCGGGATCGAGGTCGAAGGTCCGGGTGTAGAGCTCCTGCAGCTCCCCGTCCTCGAGGTCCGACACCGCCGCGGCAAACGCCGCCATCTCCGCGGCCGCCGCGTCGCTGAGCCCCGCCAGGACCTCCCCGCACCCGGCCGCGCGCCGGCGGTAGCCGTCGCCGGGGTAGCTCAGGACGGCCGCGAGGGCCTCCAGCGGCGCCACGAGCTTCCCGCTCACAGCCCGCGCCTCGGCCCGGCGAGGAAGCCGAACCCGGCCTCCTGGCGGTGCTCGTGGGG
Source organism: uncultured Thermoanaerobaculia bacterium (assembly GCA_964644635.1). Lineage (GTDB taxonomy): Bacteria > Acidobacteriota > Thermoanaerobaculia > Thermoanaerobaculales > Sulfomarinibacteraceae > CAZXXL01. The sequence continues at coordinate 10,494 of CAZXXL010000094.1, forward strand.
ATCCTTGAGCATCTCGATGGCCGCCTCGCGGTGCATGGGAGGAATCACGAAGCGGTCCTTGAACGTGCACAGGGAGGTCAGCCGGTAGATCGCCTCCGCCTCCTCCACCGAGGAGCCGGCCTCGTTGAGCATCCGCTCCGCCGTCGCCATCTCCACGTCGCCGACGGTCACCGCCCGCCGGTACCAGCGCACGGCCTTCTGTTTGCGCAGCGCGTAGCGGACGCCGGCCTCGTACCCGGCGCCGAACAGGTTGGCCAGGAACTGCATCGGCACCCTGGCGTTGTCGATGTCGTGGAAGAGGTCGTCGGCGGCGTTTTCCACCACCCCGCCGTTCTGCGACGCGAGCACCGGGGCCTGGGGGGGCACGTAGAAGAGCATGGGCAGGGTCCGGTACTCGATGTGCGGGGGCAGCGCGATCTTCCACACTTTGACGAACTGGTAGACCGGGGAGCGCTGGGCGTGCTCGATGACGTCGTCCGGGACGTCGTTGGCACGGGCCGCCGCGATCACCGCCGGATCGTGCGGATCGAGGATCAGGGAGCGGTGGCCCTCGACCAGGTCCTCGTCGGGCAGGGAGGCCACCTCCTCGATGCGGTCGGCGTCGTAGAGCACCACGCCCAGGTAGCGGATGCGGCCGACGCAGGAGTGGAAGCACGCCGGCGCCTGGCCCGTCTCCAGCCGCGGGTAGCAGAG
>CAZXXL010000095.1:0-11109 GCA_964644635.1 uncultured Thermoanaerobaculia bacterium
GGGGGTGCGGGGCGCTCAACGGGGATCTTGACTCTGTCATCGAGCCGGGGGCATGGCGCACGACCCGGGAGATGCCCGGCGCCGGACGGCCTACCCACCTGCCGTCTAAGAAATACTTGCGAGGGTCAATCCGGGCATGCCTTGACCGCGCCGCCGGCGGCTTCCATAATACCGGCACGATGCAGACCGCGGGTCCGTACATCGAGCCGGAGAACGGGGCGAGGTGGCTCGTCGTCCAGACCAAGCCCAAGGTGGAGCGCAGGACGGTTGAACACCTGGCCCAGCGCGGGGTGAGCGCGTACTGTCCGCTCTTCCTCGAGCCGCCGTGGCACCTGCGGGCGCCGCGCGGCCCGGTGCCGCTGTTTCCCGGTTACATCTTCGCGGGCTGGGATGGGGACGAGCGGCTCGACTCCGTCCGCTACTGCCCCGGGGTGCTCCGCCCGGTGAGCTTCGGCGGCCGGCCGGCCGTCGTCGGGCAGGCGCTCATCGAGGAGCTGCGGCGGCTGGAGGGCGAGCGGGGCTACATTCTGCCGCGGGATTTTTCCCGGCGGATCGACAGGGGGCGGAGAGTCCGGATCGTGGGCGGTCCCTTGCGCGGGATGGAGGGCGTGTTCGACGGCTACCTGCGGGGCGGGGAGCGGGCGCGGGTCCTGCTCGAGATGCTGCGCACCCGGCGGTGGGTCGAGGTCGATGCCGGGGTGATCAGAGCTGTCCGCTGAATGGGCGGACCTGGATGTTGCGGATGAAAACAGCACGGAAACAACGTTGTTCGACGCCCGGAGATGTACGGCCCCCGGCGGGCCGTCGCGGCCCGGGCCCGGCGGCTCGCCACCACCGTGGGAGCTCGTCCCCGAGGAGGATGCCCGATGCCTGAAACGCCTTCCCGACACCCCGGCGCGCCGGCCCCCGGAGAGAGTCCCGCGCCGCCCGCGGCCTGGCCCCCGCCGCCGTGGTACGACCCCGCCCAGGGCGGGTGGTTCGCCGAGGAGCCCGAGCCGGCGGTCAACTTCATGGAGTACGTCTACCTGCTCTGGTCCCAGAAGTGGATCATCGCCGCGGTCGTGCTGGTCACGGTGATCGCCGGCGGCGCCTGGGCCTTCACCCGGACCAAGCTCTACCGGGCGACGGCGCGGATCGCCCTCGAGCAGGCTCCCCAGATCATCAAGAACCAGGTCTACAGCAGCGCCTCCTGGTGGGAGCTCCAGCATTACGCCCAGGACCAGGTGCAGGTCATCCGCACCCGGCGCCTGGCGGCCCGCGTGGCCCACCGGCTGGGCCTGGACACCGAGGGCAAGAGCGACGGCGCGGACCGCCTGCTCGCCAGCCTGGACGTCAAGCCGGTCAAGGACACCAACGTGCTCGAGCTGTCCATGGTCGGGACCGATCCCAAGCAGGTCTCGGAGTGGCTGAACGTCTACATCCAGGAGTACATCGCCATCAACATCGAGGACAACCTGGACCGGACCCGGAAGGTCTACCAGGTGATCCAGAGCAAGCTCGATCCGCTGCGCAAGCAGCTCGAGGCGTCGGAGCAAAGGCTGCTCCAGTTCAAGGAGCGCAAGGACGCCCTGCTGGTGGGTGACCAGGACAAGAACGTCATCACCGAGCAGGTGAACACCCTCACCTCGGCCTACGCCACGGCGAAGACCGAGCGCATCAAGCTCGAGACCAAGATCGCGGCGCTCAAGCGGCTGCGCGCCAACAACCTCTCCGAGGCGAGCCTGCCCGAGGTGATGAACGATCCGACCATCCAGCAGCTGCGCCAGCAGAAGGACCAGCTCGAGGTGCAGCTGGCCGAGAAGCTCAGGACCTACAAGTCCGGCCATCCCGTCATCAAGGATCTGCGCGCCCGGATCCAGAGCCTCGACGCCAAGATCGAGGACCAGATCCGGCGCATCGTGGCCGGGTTGGAGACCGATTACCGGATTCAGCTGGGGCGGGAGCAGGCGCTCTACGACAACTTGCAGAGCCTCCGCAAGCAGGCCATCGAGCTGTCCAAGCAGAATCTCGAGTACGACAAGCTCGAGCACGAGTACGAGCAGAACAAGAAGTTCTACGAGGAGATGCTGCAACGGTCGAAGGAGACCGACATCTCCTCGACGGCCGGGCTGAACAACGTGCGCGTCATCGACCCGGCGGTGCCGCCCGCCGGCCCGTACCGCCCGAACCCGCCGCGGACGCTGGCGCTGTCGCTGGTCCTCGGGCTGTTCCTGGGCGTCGGGCTGGTCCTCGGCCTGGACTCCATCGACCAGACCATCAGGACCCCGGAGGACGTGGAGCGCTACCTGGGGGCCGAGGCGCTGGTGGCCGTGCCGGAGTTCTCCGGCGAGTCGTCGCCGGTGGCCCGGGAGGTCTACCACTCGCTGCGGACGGCGCTCATGGTGGCGGCGCGCGACGAGGGCTCCCAGGCGATTCTCGTGACCTCGGCCGCCCCGGAGGAGGGCAAGACGACGACCGCCTTCAACCTGGCGAAGACGCTGGCCGCCAGCGGCAGCAAGGTGCTGCTCATCGACGCCGATCTCAGGAAGCCCCGGCTGCACCGGGTCATCAAGACGAAGAACTCGCGCGGGCTGACCTCGGTGGTGCTCGGGGAGAGCGAGATCCCGGACGTGACCCACTCCCTGGCCTACCTCCCGAGCCTGGACGTCATGACGACCGGACCCCTGCCGCCCAACCCTCCCGAGCTGTTCAGCAAGTCCACCTTCAAGGCCATGCTGGCTGCGGCCCGCGAGAAGTACGACTGGGTGCTCCTGGACTCGCCTCCGGTGGCCTCGGTGACCGACGCCGTCATCGCCTCCCAGGTGGTGGACCTGGTGCTGCTGGTCGTCCGCTACGGCTTCGCCCGGAGAAAGGTGATTATCGACGCGCTCCGCCAGCTCAACCGCGCCGGCGCCCGGGTCGCCGGCATCGCCCTCAACCTCGTCGACATCGAGCGCGACCACTACTACTACGCGTCCTACTACAGCTACTACCGCTACGGCTACGGCGACCCTCAGGCCGCGCCCGAGCCGAAGGGTGCCTGAGACCATGCGGGGGATCGTTCTCGCCGGGGGGACCGGCAGCCGGCTGCATCCGCTGACCATCGCCGTGTCCAAGCAGCTGATGCCGGTGTACGACAAGCCCATGATCTACTACCCGCTCAGCATCCTCATGCTGGCGGGAATCCGGGAGATCCTGGTCATCACGACCCCCCGGGAGCAGGAGCAGTTTGAGGCCCTGCTCGGTGACGGGAGCCAGTGGGGCGTCGAGTTCAGCTACGCCGTCCAGCCCAACCCGGGCGGGTTGGCGGAGGCCTTCCTCGTCGGGGAGCGGTTCATCGACGGCGGTCCGGTGTGCCTGATCCTCGGCGACAACATCTTCTACGGGCACGGCTTCGCCCGGCGCCTGCAGGCGGCCGCCCGGGACCCCCGGGGAGCGACGGTGTTCGGCTACCGGGTGCAGGATCCCGAGCGCTACGGCGTGGTCGAGTTCGACGCCGAGGGCCGGGTCCTCAGCATCGAGGAGAAGCCGGCGCGGCCGCGGTCGAACTATGCCGTCACCGGGCTTTACTTCTACGACGAGCGCGTGGTGGAGGTCGCCAAGTCCATCGAGCGCTCGCCCCGGGGCGAGCTCGAGATCACGGACGTCAACCGGCGCTACCTGGAGTGGGGGACGCTGCACGTGGAGCTGCTGGGACGGGGCTACGCCTGGCTCGACACCGGCACCCACGAGTCGCTCCTGGAGGCCTCGAAATTCGTCCAGATCGTGGAGCAGCGCCAGGGCTTCAAGATCGCCTGCCCCGAGGAGATCGCCTGGCGCATGGGCTTCATCGACGACGCCCAGTTGAGGAAGCTGGCGGAGGGGATGGCCGCGAACGGGTACGGCCGGTACCTGGTCCGGCTGCTCGAGGAGTGAGGCGGGCCCCGCCGGGGGCGCTCGACTACAATCTCCCGGGCGGGCCCGGAGCCGACGCCGCAGCGGAACCCGGGGCCGCCCGCGCGAGGGGAGGGTTTCACGTTGACGAGCTCATCCGCAGGTTCCGAGGGCCCCGTTCTCATCACCGGCGCCGCCGGGTTCATCGGCTTCCACCTGGCCCGGCGGCTGCTCGATGCCGGCCGGGAGGTCGTCGGCCTCGACAACCTCAACGACTACTACGACCCGGCGCTGAAGAAGGCCCGGCTCGCCATCCTGCAGGACAGGCCCGGCTTCCGCTTCGTGCTCATGGACCTCGCCGACCGCGAGGGCGTCGCCCGCCTCTTCGCCGAGAACCGCTTCGGCCGGGTGGTCAACCTGGCGGCCCAGGCCGGCGTCCGTTACTCCCTCGAGAATCCCCACGCCTACGTCGACTCCAACGTGGTGGGCTTTTTGAACATCCTCGAGGGATGCCGGCACTCCGGGGTCGGGCACCTGGTCTTCGCGTCGTCGTCCTCGGTGTACGGCCTGAACACGAGGATGCCGTTTTCCGTCCACGACAACGTCGACCACCCGATCTCGCTCTACGCCGCGACCAAGAAGGCCAACGAGCTGATGGCCCACACCTACGCCCACCTGTACGGGCTGCCGGTGACCGGGCTGCGCTTCTTCACCGTCTACGGGCCGTGGGGCCGGCCGGACATGGCGCTGTTCCTGTTCACGCGGGCGATCCTCGAGGGCCGGCCGATCGACGTCTTCAACCACGGGCGCATGCAGCGGGACTTCACCTACAGCGACGACATCGTGGAGGGCGTGGTCCGGGTGATGGAGCACCTGCCCGAGCCGGACCCCGGCTGGTCGGGCGACGCGCCGGATCCGGGCACGAGCCCGGCGCCGTACCGGCTGTACAACATCGGCAACAACAGCCCCGTGGAGCTCATGGACTTCATCGCCGCCATCGAAATCGCGCTCGGCCGGAAGGCCGAGAAGCGGATGCTGCCCATGCAGCCCGGGGACGTGCCCGCGACCTACGCCGACGTGGCGGGCCTAGCCGAAGCGGTGGGTTTTAAGCCGTCGACGCCGATCGAGACCGGCGTCCGCCGCTTCGTCGACTGGTACCGGGAGTACTACGGCATCCCCGCCTGAGACGCGTGCGGCCATAAGGCCGCCCTGTGTGTCATCGCGAGCCGCGCGCCGGAGGCGCGTGGCGTGGCGATCCCTGACAGCGTTGGAGCGCGTTGGCCGGTGCTCCGCGGCGGTGTCCGATCGTGGGGGGATTGCTTCGTCGGCTTCCTGGGGGAAGCCTCCTCGCAATGACAAGGGAAGGAAGGAGGTTGGAGCGCGCCGCCCACACCCCCTTTCTGTCATCGCGAGGTGGCGTAAGCGCGCGAAGCTTCGCTTCGCCTGCGCGCACGCCACCCCGAGGAGCGAAGCGACGAAGGGGACTGCCGCAGGCGCGCGACGTGGCGATCCCTGACAGCTCTGGAGCGCCCCGGCCAGGGCGGTGGTAGCATGAGGCCGATGCCCCGTTTCATCTGCGACGCGATGTTGGGGTCGTTGGCGCGCTGGCTTCGCTTTTTCGGCTACGACTGCCTGTTTTCGGAGGAGGACGACGAGGTGATTCTGGACACGGCCCGGCGGGAGGGACGCTGGCTGCTCACCCGTGATCGCACGCTGGCCTCGAGGGGGCCGCGGTCGCTCCTGGTGAAGGGCGGATCGCTTGAGGCGCAGCTGGCGGAGGTCTTCCGCCGGCTCGATCTGGCCCCCGAGCCGACGCTGGCCGGCTCCCGGTGCGCGGCGTGCAACGGCGAGCTGGAGGCGGTGGGGAGGGACGAGGTGCGGGACGCGGTGCCGCCCTTCGTGGCCGCGACCGCGACGGTGTTCCGGCGCTGCCGCAGCTGCGGCCGGGTGTACTGGCCGGGCAGCCACACGGGACGGATCGTGGCCCGCATGCGGCGCGTGTGCGGGGCGGTCTGCGGGAACGTGAAGCGATGAACCTCCCGAAGCCGCATCCGCCGCACCTGTTTCTCAGGGTCGACCGCGAGATCGTGACCAGCATCGCCGGCGGCGACCGCGAGATCGTGCCGCCGGTGATCCGCGACGCGGTCGGCGCGAGCCTGCTCGACTTCGTGCACCCGGTGGACCGCACGGAGGTCAACGACTGGCTGATGTCCGGGCTGGGGGCCTCGCCGCCGTTCCGGCGGGCGGCGGCGGACGATCCGCCCCGGTGGTTCCGCTTCGTGGCGGCGGCCTCCTCCCCGGGACGGATGCAGGGCGAGATGCTGCTCCTCGACGTGACCCGCCAGGTGCGGGAGCGGGCGCTCCGCCAGCGCATGAACTCCGTGCTCGCCCGTTACGTGGGCTGGGCCCTCGTGGAGCGGGCGCCGGCGCTGGCCGCGGAGCTGGCCGGAAGCTCCCACGGCTGCCTGATGGAGCTGCACCCGCCGGTGTCCATCGTCCGGGCGCGGTACGGCGAGGGCATGCCGAGCCCCGGCTCCACGCTCCCGATCTCGGATTCGCCGGTGGAGGTGGCCGCGGTCTCGCGCTCGGTGAAGGTGTACCGGAGCGGCCTCGCGGAAGCCTTCCCGGAGTGGCCGCTGATCCGGATGGTGGGCGCCGACTCGGCGGTGGTGATCCCCATCCTCGACCCGATGAGCGCGGAGACGAGGGCGGTGCTGACCTGCTGCGCGAGTACCCCGATCGAGCTGCGGGAGGCGGAGGAGGAGCTCCTCGACCTGCTCGCCGTCCGGCTGGCGTCGGAGTTCAAGGCGCGGGAGGAGTCGGGGGAGCATGCCCCGGTGGCCGCCCCGGCCGAGCTCGCCGATCCGGCCGAGGCGCTGCGCGGAACGGTGACGGGGATGATGCTCCGGGGCCTCATCCACACGCTGAACAACCTCTTCGCCGCCCAGTCCCTCAACCTGGAGCTCCTCCGCGCCCGGCTGGGCGAGAACGGGCGGGTGGCGGCGCACCTGGAGCGGGTCGAGGACGGGGTCCGCCGTGGCGCGGGCATCGTCGCGAAGCTGCGGTCCTTCGAGGAGGGTGTGGAGGAGCGGTGGGCCGACTTCGAGCTCGCGGAGGTGGCGGCGCGGGCCGTGGAGCTGGTCAGGACCCTGCACGGGGCCTGCAAGCTCGAGCTCGATGCGGGGAGCCAGGAGCTCGTGCTCTGGTGCGAGGAGACGACGCTGCTCGGGTTGATGGTCAGCCTGCTGGAGCCGGCGGCGCTGCTGGCCGCCGAGGGAGGCCGGGTCGGGGTCTCGCTGGGCCGCATCGGGGAGGAGGGTGCGGACGGCTCTCGTGCATCGGTCCGGATCACCGCCCAGGGCTCGCCGGCCGCGGGCATGGATGACGCGGAGGAGCAGGCCGCGCGACGGCTCCTGGACCGCGGGATCGACCTCGCCTCGCGCTTCGTCGATCGCCTGGGCGGCCGGCTCGCGGTGGAGCGGAACCAGGGGTCGCTCGCCATCGAGATCACTCTCCCGGTGCTCAGGCCCGGTTCGCTATGATGCGGCCGTGACGACGGCCGGCCGCTCCCGGATGCTCGAGGCTCTCCAGCAACGCCTGGGGTACGTCTTTGCGGAGCCGGACCTGCTCGCCCGCGCCCTGCGCCACGGCTCCGCGGCGGCGGCCACCGGCGAGGGGTCGTACCAGAGGCTGGAGTTCCTCGGCGACGCCGTGCTCGGCCACGCCGTCGCCGACCTGCTGTTCAGGACCTATCCCGGCCGGGACGAGGGCGATCTCACCCGGATGAAGGCGCAGCTGATCCGCTCGGAGTCCCTGGCGGCGAAGGCCGAGGCGCTCGGCCTCGGCGAGGCGGTGGAGCTCGGCCGGGGCGAGGAGCTCACCGGCGGCCGGCGCCGGCGCGCGTTGCTCGAGGACGTCTTCGAGGCCGTGGTCGGGGCGCTGGCGCTGGACGGTGGCTGGGAGGTGGCGCGGGAGCTCGTGGAGCGGATCTTCGCGCCCGACCTGGAGGCTCTCGACGAGCGGGCCCTGGCCCTGGCGGACCCGAAGACGACGCTGCAGGAGGCGGCCCAGGCCCGGCGCCTGCCGCTGCCGGAGTACCGGGAGGTGGGGGCGCAGGGACCCGACCACAGCCCGCGCTGGGTGTTCGATGTGGTATGGGACGGGGAGCCGCTGGCGCGCGGCGAGGGGCGCACCAAGCGGGAGGCCCAGCAGGAGGCGGCGCGCCGGGCCCTGTACCGGCTCGGGCTGGTGCCGGGGGCCGAAGGGGCGGAGTAAGGCCGGCGGGGGCGGATGGACACCGACCGCAACCTCGTGACGGCGCCGGTCGGGCGCTCGCTGGTGCGGATGGCGGTGCCCATGGCCGTGGGCATCGTGGCCATCGTCTTCTTCAACATCGTGGACACGTTCTGGGTGGGCCGCCTGGGCAAGGTCCCGCTGGCCGCCATGGGCTTCACCTTCCCGGTCACCTTCGTGGTCAAGGCGGTGTTGATGGGCCTGGCGGTGGGGACGACGGCCGTGGTCGCCCGGGCGATCGGCTCCGGGGAGGGCGAGGGGGCGCGGCTCCTGACCACCCACAGCCTGCTCCTGGCGACGGGGGTGGTGGTGACGATCTCGGCGGCCGGCCTGGCGGTCATGCGCCCGCTGTTCCGCCTCCTGGGCGCCACCCCGGCCACCCTCCCCCTCATCGTGTCCTACATGACGCCGTGGTTCGCCGGCATCGGCTGCCTCGCGGTGCCCATCATGGGCAACTCCTCCATCCGCGCCACCGGGGACACCCGGACCCCGGCCGCGGTGATGATCATGGCCGGCCTGGTCAACGCCGGCCTGGACCCCTTCCTGATCTTCGGGTGGGGCCCGTTCCCGCGCCTCGAGCTCGAGGGCGCCGCGCTGGCGACGGTCTTCTCGTGGCTGCTGGCGCTGGCGACGGTGCTGTGGCTGCTCCACCGCCGCTTCCGCATGCTGCACTGGAGGGGGACGACCCCGCGGCGGGTGCTCGATTCGTGGCGGCGGATCCTCCACATCGGGATCCCGGCCGCGGGCACGAACCTGCTGGCGCCGCTGTCGAGCGGGGTGCTGACGCGGATGGTGGCGGGGTTCGGGGCGGCGGCGGTGGCCGGGTTTGGGGTCGCCACCCGGGTGGAGGCGCTGGTCGCCGTCGGGGTGATGGCGATGGCCGCCTCGGTGACCCCCTTCGTGGGCCAGAACTACGGCGCCGGGAACTGGGCCCGGATCCGGCGGGCGCTCACCTTCGCCTTCGTCTTCAGCCTCGGCTGGGGCGCGCTGCTCGCCGTGATCCTGGGGCCGGCGGCGCGGGTGATCCTGGGGGCGTTCTCCGGCGACCCGGACGTCGTCGCGACCGGGTCCCTGTACCTGCGGATGGTGCCGGTGAGCTACGGTCTGTTCGGCATCGCGGTGATCTCGGGGTCCGGCTTCAACGCGGCTGGGCGTCCGCTGCGTGCGGCCTTCCTGGTGGCCCTGCGGCTGGTGGTGCTGACCATTCCCCTGGCCTGGGCGGCGTCGCGCTGGTGGGGCATCCCGGGGATCTTCGGGGCCATCGCCGCGGGCAACCTCGCCGGCGGCGCCGTCGCCCTGGGGATGATCCGCCGCTTCCTGGCCGCCAGGGACCGCGGCTGATTCGTACAATGGATTCATGAGCGCCGCCCACCCCCTCCTGGCCCGGGCCCGGCAGGCGCCGGAGCGGCCGGGCGTGTACCGCTTCCGGGACGCGCGCGGCACGGTGATCTACGTCGGCAAGGCGCGCAACCTGCGCAACCGGGTGCTCTCGTACTTCCGCAGCGGGAAGCTTCCCGCGCGTACCGCGGCGATGCTCGCCCGGGCCCGGCGCCTGGACTTCACGGTGACCGCGAGCGAGGTCGAGGCCCTGGTGCTCGAGAACACCCTGATCAAGCGGCACCGTCCGAAGTTCAACGTGCTGCTGCGGGACGACAAGACCTATCCCTACATCAAGGTGACCACCGGCGAGACCTGGCCGCGGGTGGAGATCGTGCGGCGGGTGCGCGAGGACGGCCACACCTACTTCGGACCCTTCATGGGCCGGTACATGGCGCGGCGGCTGATGGAGCTGATCCGCACCCGCTTTGCGGTCAGGACCTGCCGGATCGAGATCGACGGCAGGCTCGAACGGCCCTGCCTGTACCACGACATGGGCGCCTGCCTGGGGCCCTGCGTGGCCGGCCTGACCACGGAGGAGGAGTACGGACGGGCGGTGGAGGAGGTGCTGCTCTTTCTGTCCGGCAGGCACCGCGAGCTCCTGGCTCGGCTCGAGGAGTCGATGTGGGCGGCGGCGGAACGCGAGGACTTCGAGCGCGCCGGGAGCACCCGGGACCTGATCGCCGCGGTGAGGCGCCTGGCGGAGCCCCAGAACGTGGACCTGCCGGGCGGCGGCGACGCCGACGTGATCGCCGCCGTGACCGACGGCGGCAACGCCACCGTGTGCGTGCTGCCGTACCGGGGCGGCAAGCTGGTGGACAAGCGGGAGCTGCACTTCGAGGGCGTGGGCGACGTCGGCATCCCCGAGCTCCTGGCCGCCTTCATCGCCCAGTTCTACGACGCCAACCCGGCCGTGCCCCCGGTTCTCGAGCTGGCCCAGGAGCTCGAGGCCGAGGACCGGGAGATGGCGGGCGCCTTCCTGTCCGAGAAGGCGGGCCGCAGGGTGAGGATCGTCTTCCCGCGCCGCGGGCCGCGGGCAAGAAGGGTGGAGCTCGCCCTGGCCAACGCCCGCGCGGCGTTCTCGCTCCGTTTCAGGGCGCCGCTCTCCCAGGCCGCCCACCTCCAGCGGCGGCTGGGCGAGGCGCTGGGCATGGGGCGCCCGGTGCGCCGGGTCGAGTGCTTCGACATCTCCCACGCCGGCGGCAAGGACACCGTGGCCTCGTGCGTGGTGTGGGAGGGCGGGCGGATGCGGCGCGGGCTGTACCGCTCGTTCATCATCCGGTCGGTGGAGGGCGTCGACGACTTCGCCGCTATCGGCGAGGCGGTGGGGCGCCGGTACCGGAGGCTCAAGGACGAGGGGGCGGAGCTGCCCGACCTGGTGCTGGTGGACGGGGGGCCGGGGCAGCTCAACGCGGCGATCGCCGCCCTGGACGCCGCCGGCGTCGAGCTCCCGGTGGCGGCCATCGCCAAGCGGGAGGAGCTGATCTACCTGCCCGACGCCTCCGAGCCGCTGGCGCTCGATCGCTCGGACCCGGCTCACCTCGTGGTCCGCCGGACACGCAACAACAACCAACAGCTATCGCCACA
>CAZXXL010000096.1:0-11037 GCA_964644635.1 uncultured Thermoanaerobaculia bacterium
GCTTCGTCGGGTTCCTGCGGAACCCTCCTCGCAACAGGCTCCTTCAATGGGCGGGAGAACTGCCCACCGCTCCGGGGAGCGCTCCGGGCGTGATGAGGTCCCGTCGCCCCGGCCCTGGCGGGCGTTCGCGGGGCCGCGGTAGACTGGCTCCAGATGACCGGTGGCGATTCGCATCCGATCCTGGTGGTGGCGGGAATCATCCGCGGTGACGGCGGGCGCGTCCTCGTCGCCCGGCGGCCGGACGGGCGGCACATGGGCGGGCTGTGGGAGTTCCCGGGGGGCAAGGTGGAGCCGGGCGAGGACCCGGCGGCCGCGCTGGAGCGGGAGCTCGAGGAGGAGCTTGGGATCACGGCGCGGGTGGGCGCGCCGGTGACCTTCGCGGTGCATCGCGAGCCCGAAGGGAGCATCCTGCTGCTCTTTTACGAGGTCGTGATCGCCGGCGGCGACATCGTGCCCCGGGAAGGCCAGGCCGTGCGGTGGGTCGAGCCGGCGGGGCTCGCGGAGCTTGCCATGCCGCCGGCCGACGGCCGTCTGGTGGCGGCGATCGCACGCGGTGGGAGGGTCGCCCCTGGCTGATTCGCCCGCGGCGGCTTACTTTATGAGAGGGGAGGTGGCTCATGGGACCCTCGCTCGTTCGTGAACCGGCGGTCGCAGGGATGTTCTACCCGGGTTCGGCACGCGCGCTCGAGCAGCAGCTCGACGAGCTCATGGCGCCGGCCGCACAGGAACACGATCTCATCGGCTGCGTCGCGCCCCACGCCGGCTACGTGTACTCCGGAGGGGTGGCCGGCCGGCTCTACGCCCACCTGCGGATCCCGGAGCGGGTCATCGTCCTGGGGCCCAACCACACCGGCCTCGGGCGCCCGGTTTCCATTGCGCCCCACGCGGGATGGCGGACACCGCTCGGCGAGGAGCCCGTGGACCGCGAGCTGGCCGGGCTCCTGGTGGAAGCCTTTTCCGGTGCGGCCCTCGATGCCGACGCTCACTGGCGCGAGCACTCCGTGGAGGTCCAGATTCCGTTCCTCCAGGCCCGGCGCCGGGACGTGCGGGTACTGCCGGTGTGCCTGCAGCACCTGAGGCTCGAGGACTGCCTCGCCCTGGGCAGGGCGCTGGCGGCGGTCGTCAAGCAGGTGGGGGCCGCGGTGGGTATCGTGGCCTCGTCCGACATGAGCCATTACGAGCCGGACGCCGCGGCCCGCGCCCACGACCGCGAGGCCATCGACGCGGCGCTGTCCCTGGACCCGACCGCCCTTTACGACACCGTGCACCGGGAAGGCATCTCGATGTGCGGCGTGATCCCGGCGACGGTGGCGTTGGAAGCGGCCATCCACCTGGGGGCCAACGCCGGCCACCTGGTGGCCTATGCCACCTCCGGCGACGTCAGCGGCGACCGCTCGGCCGTCGTCGGTTACGCAGGGCTGTGCTTTTACCGGGAGAGCTGACATGTTCAGCCATCTCGCGGTCGGGATCGACGGGTCCGTCAATGCCGACGGCGCCCTCGGCGTCGCGCTCCACCTCGGCGGGCGGCTGGGATCGGTGGTGCACGGCATCCACGTCATCGACACGGCGATCCTGGAGGGGTCCTTCATCGCCGACATGAGCGGCGCCATGGGCGTCGAGCCGCTGGTCAATCTGACGCCGCAGGTGGACGCCGTGCTCAACGATCTCGCCGAGACCCTGCGGATCCACTTCGAGGAGCGCGCCCGGGAGGCCGGCGTCGAGGCCCGCTTCCACGTGGTGCGCGGGTCGGTGGCGCCGGCCCTGGTGAAGGAGAGCGCCGCCAGCGCCCTCCTGATCGTGGGGCGGCGGGGGCTCAACGCCCGCTTCCACGGCGAGCTGCTGGGTCCGGTCACGGAGCGCCTGCTGCGGATCTCCTCGATTCCCGTCATCGTTACTCCGGAGGTGAGCTCCGGGATCGCCCGCGTGCTCATCGCCTACGACGGGGGCGTTCACGCCAACAGGGCGCTCCGCTGGGGGGGAGAGCTCGCCCGTGCGCTCGGCGTCGGCGTCAGCGTGGTCACGGTGGACGACGACCAGGACCACGCCGAGGCGGCGCTCGGGGAGGCGCGCGATCACCTCGCCGCGCTCGACCTCGAGATCGAGACCCGGTGGGCCACCGGGCGCACGCCGGACGCCCTCGAGCTTCTCGTCGACGAGACCGGCGCCGACCTCGTCTGCATGGGATCGCACGGCCGCAGCCGGCTGGTGGAGATGGTGATCGGGTCCACCACCGAGGCGGTCCTCCGCCGCCTCGACGTGCCCGTGATGTGCGTCCCCTGAGGGGGACCGGCGGGGGTCTGTCAACCGCCGGCGGGGGGCCGCCTGGGCCCGGCCAGGCGCCGGAAGAAGGCGAGCGCGCGGAGGGGACGGTCGGCCTCGGCCGGGACCAGCCGGTCGAGCCATGCCGACGCCCGGCGGGGTGCCGGCCGGCCGGCCACGGCGCCGGGCGGGTCCCGGCGGCAGGCCTGCAGGAAGGCGTGCGCCGCGGCCGGTATGGCCGTCGAGGACGGCGGCGCGCAGGCGCCGCACAGGGGGTGGCCGTCCTCGGGCCCGGCGCGGAAACCGCCCCGGAGGGGGGCGCCGCAGCCCGTGCAGCGGTCGAGGGAGGGCAGGACCCCGCCGAGGGCGAGCATCCAGAGCTCGGTGTAGGCCACCAGGGCGGAGGGCTCCCGGCCGGCGAGCAGCGCCTCGGTGACGGCATCCAGCAGCCGGAAGTGCCTGGGGGCGGGCTCGGCGGGGGGGCAGAAGGTGAGGGCCAGCTCGGCGGCCACGGCCGCCGCGGCGGAGCGCTCGACGGTTGCCGCGAGGCCGAAGCTGGGGCGGACGAGGTCGACGGCGCGGAAGGTGGCGAGCTCGGCGTGCGGGGCGCGCCAGACGGTGACGTGCACCCGGGAGAGCACCTGGGTGGCGGAGGCTCCCGGCGACTTGCCGCCGCGGGCGCCGCGGAAGACGCCGCGCACGACGCCGAAGGACGCCGTGAGAACGGACAGGATCTGGTGACGGTCCCGGTAGGGAACGGCATCGAGGACGATGGCGTCGTCGGCGAGCTCGCTCACGGGATCATGGTACCCTGCGCCCATGCGGCGGCTCCTCCCGGCCCTGGGCGTTCTCCTGGCGCTGGCCGCCGTCCAGGCCGTCCTGCCGGCGGCTACCGCGGCCCGGGCGAGCTGGTGGAGCCTGATCCCGCCCCTGCTGGCCATCACCCTGGCCCTCGCCTTCCGGGACGTCATTCTCTCCCTCTTCCTCGGCGTGTGGCTGGGGGCGGCCATGCTCGACGGGGGCAACCTGGCGGCGGGCTTCCTCCGGGTGGTGGACACCCACATGCGCGGCGCCCTCACCGACACCAACCACGTCAGCATCATCATGTTCTCGCTGCTCCTCGGCGGGATGGTCGGCGTGATGAGCCGTTCCGGGGGGACCCACGGCATCGTGGAGGCCCTGGAGCCGCTGGCCACGACACCCGCGCGGGCCCAGTTCTCGGCCTGGCTGATGGGGGTGTTGATCTTCTTCGACGATTACGCCAACACGCTCATCGTCGGCAACTCCATGCGGCCGCTGACCGACCGTCACGGGGTCAGCCGCGAGAAGCTGGCCTACCTGGTGGACTCCACGGCGGCCCCGGTGGCGTGCCTGGCCCTGGTCTCCACCTGGATCGGCTACGAGGTCTCCCTGCTCGGGGACGCCCTCACCGCCGGGGGCTCCCACCTCAACCCGTTCACCGTCTTCCTGTCGTCGATCCCGTACGCGTTCTACCCGCTCCTGGCGCTGGTGGTCACCCTCGTCAGCTCGGTGTCCGGCCGCGACTGGGGACCGATGCTGGCCGCCGAGCGCCGGGCGCGCGCGGGCGAGGTCTCGGCGGCCTCGGCGCGGCCCCTGGCCGATTACGAGAGCACCGGCCTGGCGCCGGACGAGGGGACGCCCAAGCGCTGGGTGAACGCCGCCGCGCCCGTGCTCACCGTGGTCCTGGCGACCCTCGGCGGCCTCTACCTGACGGGCCGCCGCGCCCTCGCGGCCAAGGGGGTGGCGGCGCCCGGGCTAAGCGGGGTGATCGGGGCCTCCGACCCCTTCACGGTGCTGCTGTGGGCGAGCCTCCTCGGCCTCGTGCTGGCCATCGGGCTGGCCGTCGTCCAGGGCCTGCTGAGCATCCGGGACTCCCTGGATGCGGCGGTCAAGGGTTTCAAGAGCATGCTCATGGCGGTGGTGGTGCTGACCCTGGCGTGGTCCCTGGGCCACGTCTGCGCCGGCCTGCGGACGGCCGAGTACCTGGTGGGGGCGGTCGGGCCGCACCTGGCCCCGGTGCTGATCCCCGCCGCCGTGTTCGTAGTCGCCGCCCTGGTCAGCTTCGCCACCGGGACCTCCTGGGGCACCATGGCCATCATCACGCCGCTGGCGGTTCCCCTCGTGCTGTCGGGCGCCGCGCCCCACCTCCACCATCACCTGGTGGCGGAAACGGTGGCGGCGATCCTCGGCGGCTCCGTCTTCGGCGACCACTGCTCGCCCATCTCCGACACCACGATCATGTCCTCCATGGCCTCGAGCTGCGACCACGTGGACCACGTCCGCACCCAGCTCCCGTACGCGGTTCTCGGGGCGATCCTGGCCCTGGTCGTGGGGTACCTCCCGGAGGCGCTGCTGGACGTGCCGTTCTGGATCTCGTTGCCGGCGGGCGCCCTCATCGTCGCGGCCTGGTTCCGCCTCGTCGGCCGGCCGGTGACGGAAGGGGGTTGACAGGGCCGGCGTTTGTTATACTCCCCGCGCCCGCAGAGTCGTGGGACGCGGGCATCGAAAACCAAGGAACCAAGGGAGGTAAGACATCAAAAGACGGTACCGTTTTCGCGAAGACCCGGAGCAACCAACAGTCCGCATCAATCAACGCATTCGCTTTTCCCCCGTCCGTCTGGTCGACGAAAACGGCGAGCAGCTCGGCATCGTGCCCGTGGAGGAGGCCCTCCAGATCGCGCGATCCAAGGGACTCGATCTGGTCGAGGTCGCGCCCAACGCCCGCCCCATCGTCTGCAAGATCATGGATTACGGGCGTTACCGCTACGAGCAGGAGAAGAAGGCCCGCGAGGCCAAGAGGCAGCAGCACCAGATCGAGATCAAGGAAGTCAAGTACCGCCCCAACATCAACGAGCACGATTACCAGACCAAGACCCGGCGGGCGCGCAAGTTTCTCGAGCAGGGTAAGCACGTGAAGGTGACGATCATGTTCCGCAGGAGGGAGATGCGCCGTCCCGAGAACGGCTACGAGATCCTGCGCAAGGTCCGGGACGATCTCGCCGACGTCGCCAAGGTCGACCGGGAGCCGACGCCGGAGCTGGAAGGACGCGACCTGACCATGGTGCTCAGCCCTCTCAAGCAGAAGGCGAGCTCCCCTTCGAGCTGAGCGGGCACGTCTCCTCCCGCCCCACACGATCTCTTCTGGAGGTGTTGCAATGTCGAAGTCTGTCGAGATGCCGCAGTCACTGGCGGGGACCGTCAAGCCCCAGCAGGTCCACGATCTCTTGCGCCGCCACATGTTGGTGGACGGCTTCCACGTCGTGCCCGACTACCGCGCCTCGCGCGGTTCCCGGCTGGTGGACGGCCGCACCGGGACGGTGCTCGTGGATTTCTACACCAACTTCGCGTCGACGCCCATCGGCTACAACCACCCGCGGATGCTGGAGCCGGAGTTTCTCGAGCGCCTGGCCCAGGCGGCGCTGGTGAAGGCGGCCAACTCGGACATCTACACCACCTACATGGCGGAGTTCGTCGAGACCTTCGCCCGGATCGCGGTTCCCGAGACTCACGCCGGGCACATGTTCTTCATCGAGGGCGGCGCCCTGGCGGTGGAGAACGCCCTCAAGGCCTCCTTCGACTGGAAGGTGCGGCGCAACCTGGCCCAGGGCATCCAGGGCGAGGTGGGCAGCAAGGTGATCCACTTCCGCCAGGCCTTCCACGGCCGTACCGGCTACACCATGTCGCTCACCAACACGGCCGACCCCCGGAAGACCCAGTACTACCCGAAGTTCGACTGGCCGCGGGTGGACAACCCCAAGATCACCTTCCCGCTCGAGGAGCACCTGGACGAGGTCAGGGCCGCGGAGGCCCGCGCCCTGGAGCAGATCGAGGACGCCGTCAGGCGCCACGGTCCCGACATCGCCTGCCTGATCGTGGAGCCGATCCAGGGCGAGGGCGGTGACAACCACTTCCGGCCCGAGTTCCTGGCCGAGCTGCGGCGGCTGGCGGACGAGCACGCCTTCATGCTCATCTTCGACGAGGTGCAGGCCGGGCTCGGCATCACCGGCGACTGGTGGGCGTGGCAGAGCCTCGGCGTGATGCCCGACATCTTCTGCTTCGGCAAGAAGGTCCAGGTCTGCGGCATCGCCGTCACCGACCGGATCGACGAGGTCGAGGACAACGTCTTCAAGGTCTCGTCCCGGATCAACTCGACGTGGGGCGGCAACATCGTGGACATGGTGCGCTCGACGCGGTACCTGGAGATCATCCAGGAGGAGAACCTGCTCGCCAACGTGCGCAGCCAGGCCGTCAGGCTGATGGAGCTCCTCCACGGCCTGGCCGCCGAGCACCCCGGCCGGGTGACCAACGTCCGCGGCCGGGGCCTGATGTGCGCCTTCGACCTTCCCGACGCGGCGATCCGCGACCGGGTCCTCGCCGAGGGCCGCAAGCAGGGCGTGCTGGCCCTGCCGTGCGGCGAGCGGTCGATCCGTTTCCGTCCCTTCCTCGACGTGAAGGAGGACGAGATCGCCGACGGCGTCGGCGCCCTGGCCCGGGCCCTGGACATGGTGCTCGCCTGAGCCGAATCATTTACTCGTCATCCGGCGCCGCGGGTTCCGCGGCGCCTTCTCGCGTCCGGGCCATGTTCCGGGCGGCGATCGCCAGGTTGCGCCGGAAGGCGGCGAAGGGGATGCGGTTGAGGGCCGAGCCCTGGCGCCAGGCCCGGTAGCCGCTCTCGTCCAAATCCTCCAGGTCCGCGAGGCGGGGGCGGAACCTGTGGGGCGCGGGGGCGAATTCCGGGTGGAGATCGGCCGGGGCCCTCCTGGTCCATGGGCATACCTCCTGGCAGATGTCGCACCCGGCCACCATCGCGTCCATGGCCGGCTGCAGGTGCGCGGGGATCTCCCCCCGGTGCTCCACCGTGAGGTAGGCGATGCAGCGGCGGGCGTCGAGCACGTGGGGCGAGACGAAGGCCCGGGTGGGGCAGGCGTCCAGGCACGCCGTGCAACGGCCGCAGTGCTCCGGGACCGGGCCGTCCGCCTCGAGCGGAACGTTGGTCAGGAGGAAGCCCAGGAAGAGCTCGGAGCCCAGGTCGCGGTTGAGCAGGCAGGTGTTCTTGCCGATCCAGCCCAGCCCGGCGCGGGCCGCCCACTCGCGCTCGAGCAGGGGCGCGGTGTCCACCACCGCCCGCCACGTGCATCCGGGTGCCTTTCGGGCCAGCCACCGGCCCAGGCGCACCAGGCGCCTCTTCGTGAGCTTGTGGTAGTCCCGTCCCCAGGCGTAGCGGGAGATCCACACTGTCCCCGGCGGCGCCGGGTCCGTGGACGGCGGCATCGACGTGTGGTAGCTGAGGGCGACGGCCACCACCGAGCGGCACCCGGGGAGCAGGCGGTCCGGGTTCGCCCTGACGGCGGCGGTCCGGGCCATGTACGTCATTTCGCCGTGCATCCCGGCGTCCAGCCACGCCCGCAGCCGGCCGGCCGTGCCGGCCGGGCCGGCCGCGGCGACGCCCACCAGGTCGAACCCCTCCGCCCGGGCGCGCTCCTTGAGCTTGGCGGTCAGCGCGGCCATGGGCCGAGTATGCCACGGGTGGGGAGGGGGTACGGTACAGTGGCGCCATGAGGTTTTCCCGGCACCGGGGACGAGGGCTGCGCGCCGGAGGTCTGCTCGCCGCCTGCCTGCTCACGGCCGCGGCGGTCCAGGCGCGCGGCGGCCCGCCCACGGGAGTGATCGCCGTGTCGGCGGGGAGCCGGGTGAGCGTGGTCGATCCCGCCACGGGCAAGGCCGCCCGTTTCGAGACCGGCCCCGTCGGCTGGCTCTATCCCGGCCCGGGCGGCCGGCTGTTCGCGCCCGATCTCGTCCACGGGAAGACCGTGGTGATCGACCTCCACCGGCGCCGGGTGGTCGAGACGCTTTCCGGCGTGACCATGCCGCGCTTCGACCGCGAGGTTCCGGACCGCTACCTCGAGGTGGCCGGCGACGTCTTCGTCTTCAGCTTCCCCGAGCGCGCCCTCCTGGCGAAGGTACCGGCCAAGATCACCCGTCCCTGGCAGGTCGCCGTCTCCCGGGACTGGACCACGATCCTGGTCCTCGAACGCACGCCGGGAAGCGGTGCGCCCCCGGTCCTCTGGACGGTGGACCTGCCGTCCCGGGAGGTCCTCCGCCGCTCCCCGCTCCCGGCCGGCGTCACCTCCATGGCCGCCTCCCTGCGCCTCGGCGTCCTGGCCCTGGCCGACGGCGGCCGCGGGGTCGTTCTCGTCGATCCGCGCACCATGGGCGTGATCCGGGTGCTCCCGGTGCCCGGCGGCGCCAGTGACGTCGCCTTCGCCGGCGAGGGGGACCTGCTGCTGGCCGCCTCCGGCGGGGAGGACGGCGTTCTCAAGCGGTACCGTCTGAAGGCGAAGAAGCGGGGTCTCGCCGTCAGGGAGCGCTCCTCGGCGAGCCTGGGCGGCCGGGCCCTGCGGCTCGTTGCCTCGCCGGACGGGGCGTGGGCCGCGGTCGGCCTGGCGGACGGCTCCCTGGACATCCTCCCCGCTCAGCGGGGCGGCGTCACCCGGCGGGTCGTCCTCGGCGGCCGGCCGCGGGACCTCGAGTGGTGCGACCCCGGCGCGCCGGACCCGCTGCTGCCGCAGTGGTCGAAGTAGGTTACCCGGCCCTTTCGGCGGCGGGCACGGCGCCCCGGTAACAGGAGTAGAAGGGCTCGGGGATGCGCGTCGGCCTGCCGGTGGCCCGGGACACCGAGAGGTGCTCGGTTGTGCCGGTGGCCGCGATCACGCCGTCGCGCACGCGTTCGGCCTCGTACTCGAAGACGATGCGGCGGGACAGCACCGAGCGCGCGCGGCACCGGATCTCCACCTCCTCGTCGTAGCGGAGGGCGCGTAGGTACCGGACCTCCGAGCGGGTGAGGAGCAGCTCGACGCCGGCGGTCTCGAGGGCCGAGTAGGGCATGCCGAGGCGCCGGGAGAGCTCCGAGCGTCCCTCCTCGAACCAGACCAGGTAGACGGCGTTGTGGACGATGCCGGCGGCGTCGGTCTCGGCGAACCGGACCCGGAAGCGCGTGCTCACCCAGCCGTCGGCGGAAGCGGAACCGGCCATGGCGGGCATGATAGCGCGGCCTCAGCCGCAGTCGAGGACCAGGGCGCCCTCGACGTCGCCGCCGCGGATGCGGTCCAGCGCCTCGTTGGCAGCCTCCAGGGGCAGCACCTCGATGTGGGTGACCACGGGGACCTCGGGGGCGACGGCCATCAGCTCCTCGCCGTCCCGCCGGGTGAGGTTGGCCACCGCGCGGATGACGCGCTCCTCCCAGATGAGGTTGTACGGGAAGGACGGGATGTCGCTCATGTGGATGCCGCCGGAGACCACCACGCCGCCCTTGCGCACGGCCTTGAGGGCGGCGACGACGAGGGGGCCCACGGGGGCGAAGATGAGCGCGCCGTCGAGCTCCTCGGGCGGCAGCTCGTCCGAGCCCCCGGCCCACACCGCGCCGAGCCGGCGGGCGAACTCCTGGCCGGCGGCGTCGCCCGGCCGGGTGAAGGCGAAGACCCGCTGGCCCTTGAAGCGCGCGATCTGGGCGATGATGTGGGCGGCCGCCCCGAAGCCGTAGATCCCGAGGTTCTCGATGTCGGTGGTTTCGACGGCCAGGCGCCAGGTGCGGTAGCCGATGAGGCCGGCGCAGAGCAGGGGCGCCGCCTCGGCGTCGCCGTAGCGCTCGGGGAGCGGGAAGACGTAGCGCTCGTCCGCCAGGTGGTACCCGGCGAAGCCGCCGTCCAGGGTGTATCCGTTGAACCGGGCGTGATCGCAGAGGTTCTCGCGGCCTGAGCGGCAGTGCCGGCACTCGCCGCAGGTCCAGCCCAGCCAGGGTACGCCCACCCGCTGGCCGAGGTGGTAGCGGCTGACGCCCGCGCCGAGGCCGGCCACCTCGCCGACGATCTCGTGGCCGGGGATCACGGGGAGCTTGGGGTCGGGCAGCTCGCCGTCGACCAGGTGCAGGTCGGTGCGGCACACGGCGCAGTAGCGGACCCGGAGGAGGACCTGACCCGGGCCCGGCCGCGGCACCGGAACCCGCCGCGCCGCCAGCGGCCGGCCCGGCTCGTCCAGCACCATCGCCCGCATCGTTTCCGGTAGCTCCATGGCGCACCTCCTCTCCGAGGCCAATCTAATGCCCGCCCTGCCCGGAGGGCAACCGGCGACCCGCCGCGGGACTGTACCGTTGGGAGAACCCTTTGCGCTGTCATCGCGAGGAGCCGGGCGCAGCCCGGCGACGTGGCGACCCCTAACAGCATTGGAGCGCGCTCGGAGCGGAATCCCAGCGCCCCGGCGCGGGCATGGGCCCGCCGCCTGCGGCGGCGTCCCAGGGGCGCTCGGCTCCGTCCTCCGCGACCCTGCGGCACATACCGCCGGAGAAGCTCACGCTGGGCGGAACGTGCCACCCTTACCGTTGTGCTTTGAGGATGGCCGGCGGCCCCTGCCGCTCGCGCACAACGTTAAGGGTGGCAATTCACGGGAAGGGCGCCCGCCCGTGGGGCCGCAGCAGCCTGCAGGCTGTTCGCTGGCTTCGTCGGGATGACCACGAGGCTTGTCATGGCGAGGAGGCCGGCGGAGCCGGCCGACATGGCCATCCCTGGCAGTGTTGGAGCGCGCTGCCCACTGCTCCCTGGCGCGCTCCAATCGTGGTGGGTTTGCTTCGTCGGGTTCCTGCGGAACCCTCCTCGCAACAGGCTCCTTCAATGGGCGGAGGAGCTGCCCAGTGCTCCGGGGAGCGCTCTGGGCGTGATGAGCTCCCTTCGCTCCGGCCCTGGCGGGCCCTCGCTCGGGACGCCG
>CAZXXL010000097.1:0-10894 GCA_964644635.1 uncultured Thermoanaerobaculia bacterium
TGGGCAGCGCGCTCCAACGCTGTCAGGGATCGCCACGTCGCCGGGCTGCGCCCGGCTCCTCGCGATGAACGGGGCCAAGGGTGCTCCGAAGGGCTCTGCGGCAGCCCGCGCCCGGCGGCGTTGGCCCCGGCGCCTGGCGCTGCGTGCGACCCTTGCGGAGACTTCAGGCGTTTTTGGCCATACTGCCACAGGTATACTATCGTCCCGCAGCCGGCCCGGGCGGACCGGCCAGGGAGGACAGCGAATGTTGGCCATCGTGACCATCGTCATCCTGGCGCTCGCCTTCATCTTCTCGATGCTGGGGCTGGGCGGCGCGCTGCTCTACATCCCCGTCTTCCACTGGTTCGGCTACAACTTCAAGACCGTCGCCATCCCCACCGGCCTGCTCCTCAACGGCCTCACGGCGCTGTCCGCGGCCGTCTTCTACCTGCGGGCCAAGATGGTGGACGTCCGGGGCTCAATCCCGCTCGTCGTCACCTCGTTCCTGGGCGCCCCGGTCGGCGCCTACTTCACGAAGATGGTGCCCACGCGGACGCTGATCCTGCTCTTCGCCATCGCCATGCTGTTCGCCGGCGGCCGGATGCTGATGACCTCCGGAACCGCGGACAAGGAGCACATGATGGCTCCCGGCCTGCGCTACACGCTGATGGCGGTGGGTGGCTTCTTCATCGGCTTGATCGCCGGCCTGCTCGGCGTCGGCGGGGGCTTCCTCTTCGTGCCCATGATGATCGCCATGGGGTACCCGACCAAGAAGGCCGCGGCCACCAGCGCCTTCGTCGTCATTTTCTCCTCGTTCTCGGGCTTCGCCGGCCACGTGGCCGAGGGCCACTTCAACTGGCCGCTGATGATCGCCACCTCGATCGCCGTGATCGTCGCCTCACAAGTCGGCGCCAAGGTCATGAAGGAGAAGATGAAGGCCCGCTGGATCAAGCAGATGTTCGGCGTGGTCCTGCTCGCCGTGGCCGTCAAGCTGCTGCTCAGGCTCTTCACGTAATCAGTGCGTCAGGGGCATGCCCTCGAGGAAAACGTACTGGACCTGGAAACGCCAGACGTGGCTCGTCCGGCTGCTGCCGCCGACGTACCAGGCGTAATCCGTGATCAGCCGCAACGGGATCCGGGAGAACTTGTACGCGGCGGCCACCGCCCAGTCGTGCACGGCGGTCGCGGGGGCGTCCGCATCGGGCGTCATCCACTCGTTGCGGACCGCCAACGACAGCCCGGCTGCCGGCAGGACGGTGAGCTGGCCGTACGCGCCCTGGGCCTTCCACGACGCGCCCCCATCCGGGGCCAGCCAAACCCTGAAGAGCTCCGCCTGGCCTCTAAACCGGCCCCACAGCCCCTCGACGAAGAGGTTCAGCCTCCGGTCGTCCCCCACGAAGTGATGCAGGTCTCCACGGTGCGCGCCCTTGAGGGCGGCAGCCAGGTCGAGATCGTCGGCGTGACGGAGCGAACCGGCCAGCCCCGCCTTCCAGGACCAGGCGCGTCCCGAACGGCGTCCCTCCCGGCCGTACTGGTAATGAAGAACGCCGAGGGGACCGTTACCGTGCTGATCCATGTTGGCCCCGCCCCCTTGAAACAGACCCAGCGAGAGCTTCGACCCGTGCCGGCCGAAATCGACCTGGATCCCGCGGTCCCGCGTGAAGCTGTCGCCCAGCTTCCCGTTGACGATCAGGCGGTCGGTCGCCTGGGTCCGATCGACGAAGTCGAGCCAGGCGTCGGACTGGAAACGCTCGAGGCCGAAGGGAGGCTTGAACTGGCCGAAGGTCCAGACGGCCCCGCCCACGTGAAGCTTGATCAGCGCATCCTGGAGGTAGACCGAGTCGTCCGTCTTCGAGCCGTTGTTGTGCTTGTAGATCAACTGAACGTGATAATGGACGACGCCGGAATGGCCGCCGTCGAAGATGAGCTTGGACCGCCGCAGGCCCCAGGCGTCGCGGCCCGGTTCATTCTCCGTGTACCGGATCTGCACGTAGGAGCTCAGCCTGGGCAGCCACGAGGCAAGCGGCCCGTGCTCCTGCGCCGAGCCCGCGGCCGGCGTTCCCAGCGTGACCCCGAGGATCGCCAACGCCGCGAAGGCCCGGCATGTCCCGGCCCGTCGTGCTGCTGCCACAGGAACCTCCCAGCCCCGGTTCGCCCGCGCCCCGCCGGCCGGCAATCAGGCCCGCCGGCACCGAGCGGGCCGGCGCCGGCGAGCCCGTGGAAATGCGGCCGCAGCCGCGGTCACTTCTCGAAGCAGCCCTGGCAGACGGGCTTGCCGTTCTTGAGGCGGGCGGCGTTCTCGAACACCAGCTCGCCGCACTCGGCGCACGGAATCGCGTCGAAGCAGCCCTTGGGCCTGTCCCAGTGGTAGGTGAACATGTCGCTGATGTCCAGGGCCCGGCTCAGGTCGAGATTGAGGACGTTGTCGAGCAGTGGCTTGAGCAGCTCGGGGTCCACGTCCTGAGGCGGCACCCCCTCCTTGCGCTTCTGCACGAAGGGCGACTGCAGCATCTTGGCGAAGAAGCCGGGCTTCAACGACACTCGCACCGCGCGGTCGGTCTTGGTGTCGACCAGCGTGAAGGCCATCTTGTTCCAGTATGTTTTCTTCACGTTCGACTTGCCGTAGGTGCAGCCGGTGGCCACCATGATGCCGTCGAGGAAGCAGCCGGCGGCATGCCCCTCTCCGGTCTCGGAGATCACGTAAAGCTCCTTGTCCTGGGAGCGCTCTACCCCCAGGACCTCCATGGCCTCGAGGCCGCAGCGCAGGCCGAGGGGCATGGCGGGGCAGCGGTGCCCGTGGAATGCGAACCCGGTTTCCAGCATCGTCTTCAA
This sequence comes from uncultured Thermoanaerobaculia bacterium, assembly GCA_964644635.1. Taxonomy (GTDB): domain Bacteria; phylum Acidobacteriota; class Thermoanaerobaculia; order Thermoanaerobaculales; family Sulfomarinibacteraceae; genus CAZXXL01. The sequence goes on from CAZXXL010000097.1 coordinate 2,812, forward strand.
CGTATCGTCCATGACTGTTCCTCCCTGGTGTTCTCCGCCCCGGGGGACGGCGTGGTTCTTGGGTCTGTTCACCGACAACGGCGGGACGTTCACGCCCTCGGGGTCCGCTCCTCCCCGACCATGCGCGCCCGGCTCTCGTCGAGCACGCGACCGGCGCAGGCGAAGAAGCCGAGGACGCACGGCGTCCGCAGCCGGTAGTAGACGACGTTGCCCTGCCTGCGGTCGGCGACGATGCCGTGGTTCCTGAGCACCGTCAGGTGCTTCGAGACCGTCGACTGGTCGAGCCCGACGAGCCGGGTGAGCTCGCCCACCGAGCACTCGCCCTCGTTGAGCCGATCGACGATCATCAGGCGCGCCTCGTTGCCCAGCGCCTTGAGCACGCGCGCCCACTCCCGGTAATCCTGGCGTTGCTTCTTCATCGTCCCTCCCGTGGTCATAGATAGGCGTACTTGGCCATATTGTCAAGCTCAGCCGGCTCAGCGTTGAAACAGGATCCGGAGGTTAGTGGTTCCTTATCAAGGGATTCACCGCACTGGATCCGAATCCTTCCCTTGAAACGGTTGACAGTCGATCCGGCCGGGCATATATTAGGGAAGGTTAGTGAACGTTCACTAACGTCGCTTAAGGAGATCACAGATGACGACCACGGAACCCAACGGATGGACGGAGAGGCAGCAGGACATCCTGGCCTGCACCCTGGCGCTGGTGCGCGAGCACGGTCTCGCCCACGTGACTACGAAGCTGATCGCCGAGCGGGTGGGCTTCAGCGAGGCCGCCCTGTACCGGCATTTCCCGACCAAGCAGGCCCTCCTGCTGGGGCTCATGGACCGGCTGGAGGACATGCTCCTGGGGCCCATCCGCGCCATCGCCGGCGACGGCTCCCTGCCCGTGGTCCGGCGGCTGGAGGCCATCATCCGCCACCACGCCAAGCTGGTCCGGGAGCAGAACAGCCTCCCAATCCTGCTCCTGGCGGAAGCCTCGGCCGCGGACGACCCGGCCCTGATCGGCCGGATGCGGTCCATCTTTCACGACTACCTCTCGATCCTCGAGGGGCTCGTCCGCGAGGGACAGGCCCGCGGCGAGATCGTGCACGGGCCGGAGCCCGACTGCCTGGCGTTGCTGCTCCTCGGCAGCCCGGCGGCCCTGGCCATCCGCCACCGGCTCCTCCCCGACGCCCGCTCCGAGGACCGCTTCGAAAGCACCCTCATCCCGTTTCTCATCGAAACCATCGACGAAGGCTCAAGGAGGAAGGCATGAAACGACCCCTCGTCCACCTGGCCCTGGCAGCCGCCGTGCTGTCCCTCGCCGGCGCTCTCCCCGCCCGGCAGGCACGGACGGCCGAAGCTTCCGCCCCCGAGAAGAAGGCGCAGGCCCCGGCCGGCACGATCCACCTGACGCTGCAGCAGGCCGTCTCCAGGGCGATCAAGGCGAATCCCGCGCTGGTGGCCCTGCATCACCAGAAGCTCGCCGCGGTCAAGACGGCGAAGGCCGCGGCCCGCACCCGCTGGGGCGACATCAAGGCCGTCGCCGCGTACACGCGCTACAACGACGACTGGATGGTCCGGCCGATGTCCGAGGATCTCTTCCTCAAGGGCGGGTTTGCCGGGTTGCCGTGGGACCGCAACCAGGTCCACTACGGTGTCGACCTGCAGATTCCCCTGTACCTCGGCGGCACGTTGAAGCACACCATCCGCATCGCACGTCTGAGCTCGGAGCAGGCGGCGGCCCTGGTGACGGGAACCCGGTGGCAGACGCGGTTCAACGCCGTTTCCCTGTACACAGCCGCCCAGAGCCTGGACGCCGTGCGCGTCGCCCTCGACGAGCTCATCGCGTCGCTGGAGAAGACCAGGGAGCGCCTCGACCTGATGGTCAAGGAGGGCAAGCGGCCGGAGGTCGACCGCCTCAAGGTCCTCGAGCAGTACCAGGACGCGCTCGCCCAGCGCGCCGCCGTCGAGGCCAACCGCGTCAAGGTCGGCTCGTTGCTGCTCGCCCTGATCGGCGAGGACCCGCAGCGCAGCGTCGAGGTCGATCCGCTTCCCGGCAGGGTGCCCGCGCTGCACGAGACGCCGGAGGAGCTGGCCGGGTCGCTCGACACGGTCTCCGTGGTGCGCCGCGCCAGGCTCGAGCTCGACAAGGCGTCGAGCTCCGAAAAGATCGCCCGTGGGGCGTTCCTGCCCAAGATCGTCGCCAGCGGCAACTACATGCAGAACGCGGCCCCGTCGATCGACAACGCCCTCGATACCTGGCAGTTCACGGTCGGTCTGTCGCTGCCCCTGTTCGCCGGGGGCTCGCGCTTCGAGCGCCTGGGCGCCGCCAAGGAAAAGCGGGAGGCCGCACGCTTCGGCCTCCGCAACACCAGGCTCCAGGTGGCCGCCCGTCTGCGCGAGGCCGCCGCCCGCTTCGAGGCCGCCAAGGCGGAGCTCGAGGCCGCCAAGGCCCGGGTCGCCGCCGGCACCGAGGCCGCCCGGATCGAGAACATCCGCTACGAGGCGGGGGCCGGGACCATCGAGGACCTGCTGCGCGCGGACGCCCGCCGCGAGGAGGCCGAGGCCTCCCTGGCCAACGCGAGGGCGGGCGTGCTGACCGCCGCTGAACGCATCAACAGCATCGTGGAGAAGGAGGCCGTGAAATGAAAAAGCTGACCTGGATCGTCGTTCTCATCCTGATCGTGGCCGCGCTCGTCATGGTGCGGATGAAGCGGGCCGAGCAGAGAAACCGGGCTCCGCTCGTCAAGGTCGTCCCGCCGGCGGTCATGACGGCGCCGGTGACCCGGAGCAAGGTCGTCCACACCCGCCACGTGCTCGGGACGGTGCTCGGCCAGGACGAGGCCGACGTGGCCCCGCGGGTCATGGCACAGGTGCTGAAGGTGACGGTCCGCGAGGGCGCGGTGGTGCACAAGGGGGAGCTGCTGGCGCAGCTCGATCCCCGCGAGCTGCAGGATGCCGTGGACGCGGCCCGGGCCGGCGTCGAGGCCGCCCGCGAGGGACTGGCCGCCGCCGAGACCGCCTACCACGCCCGGCATGCCACCACCGCCCGTGACAAGCGTCTCTTCGAGGCCAAGGCGATCTCCCAGGAGCAGTGGGACAATTCCAGGGCCGCCGACGATGCCGCCGCCGCCCGCCTGGAAGCGGCCAAGGCCCAGCTCGAGGTGGCCGAGAAGCGCCTCGACCAGGCGAAGACCCGCCTCGGGTACTGCGCCATCCGGGCGCCGTTCGACGGGCTCGTCTCGCGGCGGCTGGCCGATCCGGGTGACCTCGGCGTCCCCGGCAAGCCGCTCCTGAAGATGGTCCACCAGACCAAGGTCCGGGTTCGCGCCGAGGTGCCGCCGGAGGATTACACGGCTCTCCACGTCGGCCAGCCCGTGACCCTGACCCTCAACGACCTGTCGGTGGAAGCCAAGATCTCGCGCGTGTTCCCGGCCATGGGGACGACCCACCTGGCCGCCTTCGAGGCCGACCTGGACGATCCGCCGGCCGGCTTCGTCTCCGGCGCCACCGTGGGCGTCGACGTCCACCTGAGCTCGGCCGAGGGGCTGTCGGTCCCGACCGACTCGTTGCTGGAGGGTGAAAACGGCGCCTGGGTCTTCAAGGTCGTCAAGGACACGGTCCACCCCGTCAAGGTCACGGTGGAGGACCGCTCGGCCGACGCCGCCGTCGTGAAGGGCGACCTCGCCGAGGGCGACCTCGTGATCGAGGCGCGTCCCTCGCGCCTGATGACCTTCGCCGACGGCAAGAAGGTTCGCGTCGTCAGCCACGAAAACACGAACAAGTAGGGGGCCGCCATGAACATCGTCGAACGCTACCTCCAGAAGCCCCACCTGCTGCTCTCCGCGATCCTGCTCATCGCGGTCATCGGGATCGTCGGCTTCCACCGCATGCCGGTGAACCTCTTTCCCGACTCGGAGCGGCCGCAGATCGCCGTGGTCACGGTGTACCCCGGGGCCTCGTCCCAGGACGTCGAGGCCGACGTCTCGCGGCCCATCGAGAAGGAGCTCAACACCATCGAGCTGGTCCGGCGGGTGACCTCGGTCAGCAAGGACGAGGTCTCCGCGGTCACCGTGGAATTTCAGTACGCGAAGGGCCTCGACTCGGCCGCCACCGACGTCTCCAACGAGCTCGGGAAGATCCGCGCCCGGCTGCCGGCCTCGATCCTGCCGCCCATGATCTTCAAGGTCTCCTCGGCCACGCCGGCCGTCCTCACCCTGGCCATGCGGCCGAAGAAGGGGTCGCCCCTCGACCTGTCCATGGTGCGGCAGATCGCCGACAACCAGGTCAAGGACGAGCTGCTGCAGCTCCCCGAGGTCGCCAACGTCGAGGTCTTCGGCGCCCACCAGCCGGTGGCCGAGGTGGTCCTCGATCGGGACAAGCTCGAACGGTACGGCCTCTCGCCGCTCACCGTCCGGCAGCGCCTGATCGAGTTCAACGCCAACCAGCCCATCGGCCTTCTCATCACCTCGGACAGCCAGTTCCTCCTCAAGCGGACCGGCGAGTTCCAGCGCCTCGCCGACATCGGCAGGATCACCATCGCCCACCGCCCGGGCGGCGACGTGCACCTCGCCGACGTGGCCGCGGTCCGGCGGGGGATCCTTGAGCCGCAGAGCGCCTACCACGGCAACGGCAGACCGGCCATCGCGGTCAACGTCCAGCGCGGCACCACCGGCAACGCGCTCAACACCATTGCCGACGTGGCCACGCTCCTGCCGAAGCTCAAGCAGCAGTTCCCGGGCATCGAGTTCTCCATCCCGGACACCCAGGGCACCCTGATCCGCCTGTCCATCGGCAACATGATCGATGCTCTGTACGACGCCGTCATCATGACCGTGCTCATCATCTTCCTGTTCCTCGCCGACGTGCGCGGGGCCACGCTCACGGCGATCTCGATCCCCTTCACCTACGTGCTGACCTTCGCCATCATGTGGCTCATCGGCTACGAGTTCGACATGGTGACGCTGACCGCCGTCATCATCGCCGTCGGCATGCTGGTGGACGACTCCATCGTCGTCCTGGAGAACATCGAGCGGCACTACCTCGAGAACAGGGAGGACCTGCTGCCGTCCGTGGTCAACGGCACCCGTGAGGTCATGCTGGCGGTGTTCGCCGGGACCTCGACCTCGGTCGCCATGCTCGTCCCGATCATGTTCATCGGCGGGTACGTGCAGACGGTGCTGCGCCCGCTGACGGTCTCCCTGTCGGTGGCCCTCTTCTCCTCCCTGGTGGTCTCGCTGACGGTGATCCCGCTGTTCGCGCCGTGGATCCTGAGGCGGCACGAGGAGGGCGAGGAGATCACCGGATTCTTCAACCGGGTGATCGACTTCATCGAGAAGATCGTCGCCAGGCTCGACGACTTCATCGTCGTGCCGCTGCGCGAGTTCTACGTCAACCTCACCGGGACCGCCCTCAAGCATCGCGGCGTCTTCCTGCTCATCGGCCTCCTCCTGTTCGTGGTCTCGGCCCGGCAGATGAAGCTCGTCGGCCGCGACCTGATGCCGCCCATGGACACCGGCATCGTCAAGATCAACTTCGAGACCGACGCCAACACCTCTCTGCGGGAGACCGAGCGGGCCATGACCCGGATGGAGGAGACCATCGAGAAGGAGCCCGGCGTGGTCTCGGTGTCCTCGGTCATCGGCTCGGAGCCGGCGGTGATCTCCTTCGGCGCCGGCCGGCTGCCCCAGCAGGGCCAGATCACCGTCAACCTCGTCGACCGTTTCCACCGCAAGAAGAGCATCTGGGAGATCGAGGACACGTTCCGGAACGAGTTCCACAAGATCCCGGGGCTCAAGAGCGTCGACGTCTTCGACTTCGGCGCCACGGCCCTGTCGACCATCCGGTCGTCGGTGGACGTCATGATCACCGGCCCCGACCTCAAGACGCTCGACCGGATCGGCAACGACATCGAGAACCGGCTGCGCAAGGGGCTGCGCGGGGCGACGTCCATCACCCGGTCCTGGACCATGGATTCCTACGAGATCGGGTTCACCGCGAGCCCCGAGAAGCTCGCCCTGTACCGGATCTCCCCGGCCGCGGTGGCCGCCCAGCTGGCCGGCGCCGTGCGCGGCATGCCGAGCTCGGTCTTCCGGGTCCCCGACCAGGACGGCTACTCGGTCTGGATCCAGCTTCCCGGCGAGCAGCGTCAACGCGTGTCCCAGTTCGCCGGCTACCCGGTCATGACTCCCGTCGGCCAGGTACCCCTGGCCGCCCTGGGAACCGTGAAGAGCTACCCCATCGCCTCCGTGATCACGCACCAGGGGCTGCAGCGGACACTGGACATCCAGGCCTACCGGGCGAAGCAGCCCATCACCCAGCTCCACGAGGACGTGCTCAAGTCCCTGCGCGGCCTCGGGCTGCCCCCCGGCTACCACATCAGCTACGAGGGCGACATCAAGCAAATGAAGGAAAGCTTCGGCCGACTCGCCAGGGCCCTGGTTCTCGGCCTGGTGATCCTCTACTTCTTCCTCGTGCCGGCGTTCAAGTCGTTCGTCCACCCGCTGACGATCATGGCGGCCATCCCCATGGCCCTGATCGGGGCCGCCTGGGGCATGCTGATCCTCGACAAGCACGGCTGCATGCCCTCGTTCATGGGCCTGATCCTGCTCGCCGGCGTCGCCACCAAGAACTCGATCCTGCTGATCGACTTCATCGCCGACGCCAGGGCGCGGGGTGAGAGCACCTACGACGCCATCGTCCACTCGGTGCAGATCCGGACCCGGCCCATCCTGATGACGGCCTTCTCCACCGTGGTGGGCATGATCCCCATCGCGGCCGAGTGGGCCATCGGGCTGGAGCGCCTGTCGCCTCTCGCCGTGGTCGCCATCGGCGGCCTGATCGTGGCGACGTTCCTGACCATGGTGTACGTGCCCATTCTCTTCTCGCTCTTCGAGGACGCCGAGGACGCCCTCAAGCGCTTCTACCTCCGGCTGACCGGCAAGCTGGCCGAGGAGGCGTGACGTGATCCGGCAGCTCCTTCCCGTCCCGGGCACGGCCCCGGCCCACGCGAACACGCCGCCGACTCGCGGCGGGAGCTTCCCGCCGTAGGTCATCCGCGCATCCTTCTCCTCCTCCTTCTGTTTTGCCCCCGCACCGCGGGGGCGCTTTTTTGCCTCCGCCCGACCGTGGTCCACCGCCGAGATCGGCCGTTCGCCCGCCGGATTGGTATGATGAAGGGCTATGGTGCGATCGGGAGGAGCCGGACGGGGATCGGGAGGCACGTCGCCGCTGACCAGCCTTCACCGGGGCGCGATCCTCGGCCTGCTCGCCAAGCAGGACGCCGAAAGGGCGTTCCGCATCTACGAATCGCGCCGGGTGGACCGCATCGTCTGGACCGGGCCGGCCCTCGAGGGCACCCTGATCCAGCCCGCCTGCACGGTCAGCGTCGAGGCCGGACCGGGCCGGCGCGGCCTGCGCACCCGCTGCACCCGCTGCGGCGACCAGCCGGGGATCTGCATTCACGCGGCGGCGGTGCTCTTCCGCTGGCTCGACATCCGTCCCACCATGATCCGCAAGGGACCGAACACCGTCTGGCGCTCGCGCGCCCGCCAGCCGTTCCTGGCCCTGGGCGGCGAGGCGGACGACCGGCTGGACCTGACCCACGCCACCGGCCGCGACCTCCGGGCGGCCCTCGAGCTCCAGCTCTCCCTGCACCGGGCGCGCCAGACCACGGCCCGCCTCGTGAACGGCCACGTGGAGATCGGCATCGACCTGCCCTCGGGCCATCGGCGCACCGTGCTCTTCGCGGCCGAAAGCCTGCCCCACGCCCTCCCCATCCTGCGGGGCCTGGAGGGGCTCGACCTCGAGGGCGACCTCGCCAACCTCGAGCTTTCGGAGATCCGTCTCAGGCCCACGCTCGAGGCCAGCCTGGACGACCTCCGGATCCGGCTCGAGCCGGGTTACCGGCTGCCGGACGGCCGTTTCCTCCCCCTCGCCGACGTGGAGAAGGCCTCCTTCGGCCGCTGGGCCCGGGTGGGCCGTCTCCTCTGCCGCCGCCTCGATCCCGACACGCTGCTCCTGCCCTTCTTCCGGCGCGGACCCCAAGTCCTGGGGGGCCGCGACGCCCTCAATTTCCTGCTGCTCGACCACCCCACCCT
>CAZXXL010000098.1:0-5913 GCA_964644635.1 uncultured Thermoanaerobaculia bacterium
GGAGTGGCCCCAGCGCCTCGCATGCGGGTGGTGGGAGCGGTTGGCCGGTGACCTGGCCAAAGTTGACCAGCATGTGGAGCAGGCGGCAGGCGCGGGAGCGGTTGGCCGGGTCGGGGCTCTTGGCGACGGGGCCGGTGATGATGGGCTGGACGAAGGAGCCGCCGACGACGATCAGGGCCAGGGCGACGAGAACCGGCAGCTTGGTGGGGTACAGGCCCACCGCCGCGTAGCCCGCCGAGAGCAGCGCGAACGCCAGGAGCAGCGCCCGCCGGAAGCCCATGCGGTCGGCCGCGGCCCCGGTCAGGAACGGCAGGAAGTAGATCATGGACGAGAAGAAGGCGCCGATCCAGCCCGCCTCGACGTCGGTGAAGCCGACGACGCGGGTCAGGAAGACCGCGAGGGTGATGAAGGTGCCGTAGTAGGCCGCGCGCTCGAAGAGCTCGATGGCGTTGGCGATCCAGAAGGTGGCGGGAAACCGCCAGGTGGTCGTCTCGGTCATTGGCTGCCTCCGGTATCCGACGGGAGCCCGAGGAGCGTACCCGAGCGGGGGCCGCACCGCAACGCGCCGGAGGCGCGTGACGTGGCGACCCCTGGCAACGTCGGAGCGCGCTGGGAGTGGTGAGACACACGCGGCCATAGGGCCGCCGCCTGCGGCGGCGTCCCGGGCGCGCTCGGCTCCGGTGTTCACCTCCGCTCGCGCACAACGTCAAGGGTGGCAATTCACGGGAAGCTCGTTCGCCCGCGTCGCCGCACCAGCCGGCAGGCCGTCCGCTGCCGGCTCCCTCCTCATGTCATGGCGAGGAGGCCGGCGCAGCCGGCCGACGCGGCCATCCCTGACAGCTCTGGAGCGCGTTACGGCCTTCTCCGGGGGGCGTCCAATCGTGGACAGGGTGGGGGAGGAGCGTGCTCCCAACTGCTCTGTGGAGCGCTCCGGGCGTGATGGGGTCCCTTCGCTCCGGCCCTGGCGGGCCTCCGCTCGGGACGCCGTTCGACAGCGGGAAGCAGAGCTTCCCTGCCTCACGGCGCGACGAGGCTTCGATCCTGCTTTGCTCGGCCTTGGGTGGTCTCGCGCTGACCCAGGGAACCACCCGGCGCCGGACGGCCCACCGAGTCGCCGTCTCGGAATTATCGAGGAAGGTCCAGGAAGGGCACGCGCGTCAGGCCGACGAGTCGAGCAAGCGGCGGATGGTGGAGAGGAGCTGGGAGACGGAGTAGGGCTTCTGAATCATCTCGGCGTCCGGCGGAAGGTCGAGTGAGTGCCCGAGAGCCTGGCCCGCGTAACCGGTGGAGAAGAGGACCGGCAGGCCGGGCCGGATCTCGCGGATTCTCGCCATGGTCTGGACGCCGTCCATGCGCGGCATCAGCGCATCGAGCAGCGCCAGGCTCACCTTCTCGGCGTGGGCGCGGAAGAGCTCCACGGCCTGGGCGCCGTCTTCCGCCTCCAGCACCGTATAGCCGGCGTCCTCCAGGGCGCCGACCAGTACCCGGCGCACCACGGGGTCGTCCTCGGCCACCAGGATGACCTCGTTTCCGCCGGTCGTCTCGGCGGACGTCTCGGCGGGCGCCGTCTCGGCGGTGGCGGCGGCGGCCGGCAGCCGGACGGTGAACGTGGTGCCACGACCCGGCTCACTTTCCACGTCGATACTGCCGTGGTGCCGCTTGACGATGCCGTAGACGGTGGCCAGCCCCAGCCCGGTGCCCTGGCCCCGCTCCTTGGTGGTGAAGAAGGGCTCGAAGATCCGCTGCCGGGTGGCCTCGTCCATGCCGCAGCCGGTATCGGTCACGCGCAGCACCGCCCGCCGCGGTCCGCCCGCCGTGCTTGGCGGCTCGATGGAGGTGGCGATCACCAGGCGCCCCCCGTCCGGCATGGCGTCGCGGGCGTTGACCGCCAGGTTGAGCAGCACCTGTTCCAGCTGCCCCGGGTCCGCCTCCACCACCAGCGGCTCCACCCCCGGCTGGAAGGCGATCTCGATGTGTTCGCCGATAACCCGGCGGAGCATCTTCAGCATCCCCGCCGTCAGCTCGTTGAGGTCGAGGATCTTGGGGTGAATCTCCTCGCGGCGGCTGAAGGCGAGCAGCTGCCGGGTCAGGTTGGCCCCCCGTTCGGCGGCGGTCCGGATCTCCCGCAGGTGCTCCTCCGGCGGCGAGCCCGTGCCGAGGCCGGCCAGCGCCACGTCGGCGTGGGCCAGGATCGCCTGCAGGATGTTGTTGAAGTCGTGGGCCACGCCGCCCGCCAGCCGGCCCACGCTCTCCATCTTCTGCGCCTGCAGAAGCTGCGCCTGGAGGAGTTGCTCCTCGGTGACGTCGCGGATGTACGACCGGGTGCCGGTGATCTTGCCGCCCCGGATGAGGGGGGTGACGTCCACCGCCAGGTGCAGGGTCCGCCCGTCCCGGCGGATGCCGCGGAAGCGGTAGGTCCAGGCGCCGCTCTCCCCGGCCAGGTGCGCGCGGTGGACCGCCATCACGCGTTCCCGGTCGTCGGGGTGGATGAGCTGCTCGATGGACATGTGGCCGATCTCGTCCCTGGCGTAGCCGAACAGCTCGAGGGCCCGGGTGTTGCAGTAGGTGATCCGGCCGGCCTCGTCGTCCATCAGGATGGCCACGCCGGCCTTCTCGACGAGGTCGCGGTAGCGCTCCTCGGACTCCTCAAGTTTCTTGCGCGCCTGCCACTCCTCGGTGACGTCGCGAATGACGCAGCGTACCACCGGCTCCCTCACTCCCTCACTGCGGACCGAGGTCCGGTAGTCCCACAGACGCTCCGCTCCGTCGGGGCGCCGGACGCGCATCAGACCCGACGCCTCCCCCTCCGCGGCGACCTTGCGCAGATAGTCGTCGACCTCGTGTCGGTGTTTTGGGACCACGAGATCCCTTAGGTTGGTGCCGACGACATCTTCCCGCGGCACCCCAAGAACCTGGACCACGGCACGGTTGAGGGAGAGGATGGTGCCGTCAAGCGCATGGGTACCGATGATTTCATGGCTATTCTCGACCAAGTCGCGGTAGCGCTCCTCGCTCTCGCGCAGCGTCCTTTCCATCTCCCTGCGCTCGGTGATATCGCGGGTGACGCCCAGTAGGCCGGTGACGGCGCCCTCCGCATCGCGTAGGGGAACCGAGTACGTCTCCGCCCAGCGGCGTCTCCCCTTCAATCCGACCATCTCGAACTCGAGCCGTTGCGACTGGCCCGACAGAACGCTCTTCACCAACTTGCCAAACGCCGCCCGATGCTCCGGCGCGATGAGCGAGAGGAGCGGTTTTCCGCGGACCTCGTCGAGCGAGCCGGCCTCGATCATGGCCAACCCCGCCGGATTCATTTCCACGAGATTCCCGTGGGTGTCGAGGACCTTGACGCACTCCGGCTCGGTTTCCACGATGCTCTTGAGCCTCTGCTCGCTGCTGGTGAGTAGCTCGTGCGCGCGCCGGAGCTCCTCTTCGGCTTTACGGCGCTCGGTGACGTCTTCCACGGTGCCGTCGTAGTAGAGGGTCCGCCCTTTCTCGTCGCGCACGGCCCTGGCGCTCTCCCGGACCCAGAGCACCGTTCCGTCACGCCGGCGCCAGCCTGACTCGAGGCCCCGGATCTCCCCCCTCTCCTCGAGAAGTTGCTTGAACTCGGCACGGGACCGGTCGACGTAGGTGCCTTTGTCCTCCAGATTCAAGGAACCCAGCTCCTCGAAGGAGCTGTACCCGAGCATCTCGACCAGCGCCGGGTTGCCCATCAGGATGCGGCCATCGGGCGTCGTGCGGTAGATGCCGATCGTCGCGTTCTCGTACAGGCTCCGGAACCGCTCCTCGGACTCGCGGAGGGCCTCTTCGGCCCGTTTTCGCTCGGTGATGTCCTCGACGGTGCCCTCGTAGTAGACGGTCCGCCCTTTCTCGTCGCGGATGGCCCTGGCGCTCTCCCGGACGTAGATGACCGTACCGTCGCGCCGCCGCCAGGCGGATTCCAGGCCGCGAACCTCGCCCTTGCGCTCGATCTCTTCCTGGAAAGCGGACCTCGGGTATTCGGGCTCGAAACCCTCCTCGGCAAGGTTCCGGGATGCAAGCTCCTCGAAGGAGCTGTACCCGAGCATCTCGACCAGCGCCGGGTTGGCCATCAGGATGCGGCCGTCGGGCGTCGTGCGGTAGATGCCGATCGTCGCGTTCTCGTACAGGCTCCGGAACCGCTCCTCGGACTCGCGGAGGGCCTCTTCCGCCGCCTTGGTCTCGGTGATGTCGCGGGCATAGGCCACGACCACATGGCGGCCGCCGTAGGTTCCGGTGGCGACGCGGACGTCCTTGGGGAACGGGGTCCCGTCCGCCCGCAGCCCCCAGAACTCGAAGGCGTGCGGTGTTCCTTCGTCGAACGTCTCGCGGACGAGCGCCGCGATCCGGTGGAGGTCGTTCATGCCCGGAGCCGCCAGGTCCGCCGGCGTCTTGCCGAGGAAGAAGGCTTTCTCGTGGCCGTACATCTCGCACGCACCGCGATTGACGTCGAGGAACCTGCCGTCGCGGTCCTGGATGTAAACCGCCTCGGGGGCGTTTTCGAAAAGCTGACGGTAGCTCTCCTCGCTGCGCCGGAGGGCCGTCTCCATCGCCCTGCGCTCGCTGACGTCCTGCTTGATGGCGATGAAGTGGGTGACCTCGCCGGCCTCGTCCAGCACCGGCGTGATGGTCATCTCCTCGGTGAAGAGCGTTCCGTCCTTGCGCCTGTTGACCAACTCGCCGTGCCACATCCTCCCGGCCAGGATGGTGTCCCACATCTCGGCGTAGAAGCTCTCGGGATGCTCCCCGGACTTGAGGATGCGTGGGCTTTCCCCGAGCACCTCCTCGGGCTCGTACCCGGTCAGGAAGGTGAACGCCGGGTTGACCCACCGGATGACGCCGTCGCGATCGGTCACGATCACGGCGTTGGCGCTGGCGTCCAAGGCGCGGGTCAGCAGGCGGAGCCGCTCCTCGGCCTGCCGCCGCGCACGGTGCGCCTCTGCCTCGCGCAACTCTCGAGCGACCGCCTCCGGCAGTAGGCGAAGCGTTCCCTTGAGGAAGTAGTCATCGGCGCCGTCGCGCATCATGTGCACCGCGATTGCCTCGCCGGCGGTGCCGGAGACGACGATGAAGGGGGTGTCGAGACCCCGGCCGCGGACCATGGCCAGCGCGTCGGCGCCGGTGAACCCCGGCATGCGGTAATCGGAGAGGATGACCTCCCACCCGCCTTCGTCCAGGGCCTGCTTGAGCTCCGTGGCGGTCTCGACCCGCCGCCACTCGGGGGCAAAGCCGCCGCGCTCGAGCTCCCGGATCAGGAGGAGCGCATCGTCCTCCGAGTCCTCGATCACCAGGACCTTGAGCGGGCGCGTCACCTCACACCTGCCCGGGGCGTTCATTGAGGGTGAAGAAGAAGGTCGCGCCGGCGCCCGGCTCGGACTGGGCCCAGACCCGGCCGCCGTGGCGGAACAGGATCCGCTGCACCGTGGCGAGGCCGACCCCGGTTCCGGGGAACTCCTCCCGCCGGTGCAAACGCTGGAAGGCGTCGAACAGCTTGTCGGCGTAGCTCATGTCGAATCCAGCTCCGTTGTCCCTCACGTAGAGTACACTCTGCCCGTTCTCATCCAGTCGCCCGATCTCGATCCGCGCCTTTTCCAGCGGCGCGGTGAACTTCCAGGCGTTGCCGATGAGGTTCTGCAGGACCAGGCGTAGAAGTTGTGGATCGCCTTCGGCCGTCAGTCCCGGCTGTACCTCGATGTCCACCGTGCGGCCGGGCTCGCCGTCGCGCAGCTCCTGGACCACCTTGAGCGCCAGTGCCGACAGGTCCACCGGCCGTCTTTGCATCTCTACCCGGCTGGACCGTGACAGTTTGAGAAGGTCGTCGATCATGCCGCCCATCGTCTGGGCGGCGGCCCGGATCCGGTCGAGGTGGTCCTTGTGGAGGTCATCGAGGCCCTC
>CAZXXL010000098.1:6013-10732 GCA_964644635.1 uncultured Thermoanaerobaculia bacterium
GTCCGTATCGCGCACAACATGTCCCGCCAGGACCTGCTCGTCGGCCGGGGCAATGGTACGTTCCCCTTCCTCGCCGAAGAGATCCCGGTTGGTCCGGCCGATGATAGCCGAGGGGTCCTTCTCCCAGAGCTTCGCCATGGCGGGGTTGGCTAGCAAGTGCTTGCGGATCGTTCGCGGCCGCCACGATGCGGCCGGTTTGGGCATCGGCCAGGAGGGCCGGCTCAGCGAGGGCTTGGAGAAAGCGGAGGAAGGGCGTCCCGGGCCCGGCCGCCGCGCCGGATCCGGAGCGGCCGGGAGTGTCGTCAGGGGGTGGCCCATGCATTTGGTAACACCGTGCGTTTCGTCTTCTACTCAATATAGTGCCTCGCCCCAGCCATGGCGATGTCTCCCGTACAATCGGGCCATGAGCAGGACACGGACCTGGATCGTCGTCATCGCCGTGGTCGCGGCCGCCGGGGTGGCGTTGCGGCTGACCGCCTTTCGTCCCCGGGTGATCCCCGTACAGGTCGCCCGTGTGGACCGCGGCCCGGTGGAGGCCACGGTCAGCAACACCCGGGCGGGGACGGTCAAGGTGAGGCTGCGGGCGAAGCTGTCGCCCCAGGTGGGCGGGCTGGTGGTGGCATTGCCCCACCGCAAGGGCTCGCGGGTGAAGAAGGGCGACCTCCTGCTCAAGCTCGACGACCGCACCCAGCGGGCGCAGCTGGACGTGGCCCGCAAGCGGCTGGCCGCGAGCCGCAAGCAGGCCGCCGACGCCTGTTTCGCGGCCGACCTCGCCGCCAGAGAGCTGGTCCGCACCGAGGGCCTCTTCGCGAGAGGTATCGTCAGCGATCAGCAGATGGATGCGGCCCGGACGCGGAACGACCGCGCCCGCGCGGCGTGCGAGGCGGCCCGGGCCCAGACCGAGGCCGCCGCCGCCGATGTCGATGCGGCCCGCGTGGCGATCACCCTCACCGAGCTTGACGCCCCGTTCCCCGGCGTGGTGGCGGACGTCTCCACCGAGCTCGGCGAGTGGATCACGCCCTCGCCGCCCGGGGTGCCGATCCCCCCGGTCATCGATCTCCTCGATCCCTCGTCCATCTACGTCAGCGCCCCCATCGACGAGGTGGACTCGGAGCGGGTGCACGTCGGCCAGCCGGTGCGGCTGAGCGTCGACTCGCGGCGCGGGCAGCACTTTCCCGGCCACGTGACGCGGATCGCGCCCTACGTCGAGGACCGGCTGGAGCAGAACCGCACCGTGACCGTCGAGGCCGAGTTCGACGACCCGGGGGTGGCGCGCGGGCTGCTGCCCGGAACCTCGGCCGACATGGACATCGTCATCGATCGCCGGGAGAACGTCCTGCGCGTGCCCACATCGGCCGTCGGCGAGGGGGGAAGGGTGCTGGTGCTCGAGAACGGCCGCCTGGTGGAGCGCCGGATCGAGGCCGGCCTCGCCAACTGGGAGTTCACCCAGGTGCTCTCCGGGCTGCACGCGGGGGATCTCGTGGTCACCGCCCGGGACTCGACGGCGGTGAAGCCGGGCGTCCGCGCCCGGGCGCGCTCGGCCCATGATTGAGCTCGACGGCGTCTCGCGAAGCTACCGCGTGGGGGACAGCGAGGTGCACGCGGTCCGCGACGTGACGTTGCGGATCGGGGACGGCGAGCACGTGGCGATCATGGGACCCTCCGGCTCGGGCAAGTCCACCCTCCTGCACATCCTGGGCTGCCTCGACCGCCCGTCGCGCGGGACCTACCGCTTCCGCGGCCGCGACGTGGGCGGCCTCGACGACGAGGAGCGTTCCCGCCTGCGGCAGCACGAGATCGGCTTCGTCTTCCAGTTCTTCCACCTGCTGCCGCGCCTGACCGCCCAGGGCAACGTCGAGCTGCCGATGCTCTTCGCGGGGGTGCCGCGGGCGGAGCGCCGGGAACGGGCCGCCGAGGCCCTGGCCGCGGTGGGGCTCGCCGACCGCGCCCATCACCGGCCGGACCAGCTCTCGGGCGGACAGCGGCAGCGGGTCGCCATCGCCCGGGCGGTGGTCATGCGGCCGAGCCTCCTGCTCGCCGACGAGCCCACCGGCAACCTCGACCGGTCCTCCGCGGAGGAGGTCATGACCCTGCTCGAGAAGATCAGCGGCGACGGGCGGACCCTGGTCGTGGTGACCCACGATCCGGAGGTCGCCGGGCGCGCCCGGCGGGTCATCCGCATGTCGGACGGCAGGATCGTCGAGGAGGCGGGATGAGGCTCGCCGACGTCGCCGGCTTCGCCGCGGGCGCACTGCGCGGCCACCGGCTGCGGACGGCGCTCTCGGTGGCCGGCGTGGCGGTGGGCATCGCCGCCGTGGTCGCCCTGACGGCCCTCGGCGAGGGGGCCCGCTCCTACGTGGTCCGGGAGTTCACGGCCCTGGGGTCGAACCTCCTCATCGTCATCCCGGGCAAGGTCGAGACCACCGGCGCCGTGCCCTTCGGCGGCGTGACCCACGACCTGACGCTGGACGACGCCCGCGCCCTCGGCCGGCGGGTGCCCGGCGTCGTCCGGGTGGCCGCCATCGCCATCGGCACCGAGGCGGTGCACTGGCAGGACCGGTCGCGCTCGGTGCCGATCCTCGGGGTGACCGCGAGCTACCAGCAGATTCGCAAGATCGGCATCTCCGGCGGCCGCTTCCTGCCCCCCGGCAAGGCCGAGGAGAGCGGCAACCAGCTCGTTCTCGGCTCCAGGGCGGCGCGCGAGCTGTTTCGCGGGCAGAACCCGCTCGGCCGCGTGGTGCGGGTGGGGTCGTGGCGGTTCCGGGTGGTGGGGGTGATGGCGCCCAAGGGCCGCTCCCTGGGCTTCGACTTCGACGACCTCGTGCTCATCCCGGTCAGGACCGCCATGCGCATGTTCAACCGCACCTCGCTCTTCCGGATCCTCGTCGAGGTGGGCTCGTCGGACCAGCTCGCCCCGGTCAAGCGGCGGGTGCTGCGGCTTCTGGCCGAGCGCCACCGGGCCGAGGACGTCACGGTGGTCACCCAGGACGCCGTCCTCTCCGCCTTCTCGTCGATCCTCGGGGTGCTCACCCTGACCCTCGCCGGGCTGGCGTCGGTCTCCCTCTCGGTGGCCGGGGTGGGCATCATGAACGTGATGCTGGTGGCGGTGAGCGAGCGCAGGCGGGAGATCGGCCTCCTCAAGGCCGTCGGCGCCACCAGCCGCCAGGTGCTGGCGGCCTTCCTCGCCGAGGCGGTGGTGCTGTCGGCGGCGGGCGGCGTGCTCGGCGTGCTGCTCGGGGCCGCCGCCGTCCGCGTCTTCGTCGCCTTCTACCCGACCTTCCCCGCGTCGCCGCCGGCCTGGTCCATCGCCGCCGCGCTGGCGGTGGCCGTCGCCGTGGGGGTGGGCTTCGGGGTCTGGCCGGCCCGGCGGGCCACCCGCCTCGACCCGGTGGCGGCGCTCACGGGGCGCTGAGATGCGGACCGCCGACCTCCTCCGTTTCGTCGTCTCGGCGCTCGCCGGCCAACGCCTGCGGTCCTTCCTCTCCGCCCTCGGCGTGGGCATCGGCGTCGCCGCCGTCATCGTGCTCACCTCCCTGGGCGAGGGGGCCCGTTCGTACGTGGTCTCCCAGTTCACCCAGTTCGGGACCAACCTGATGGCGGTGAACCCGGGCCGCGTGAAGACCCTGGGGATGCCGGGGGTCCTCGGTGGCACCACCCACAAGCTGACCATCGACGACGCGGTGGCCATCGGCCGGTTGCCGGGCGTCGAGAAGTTCGTCCCGGTGGTGATGGGGCAGGCGCGGGTGGTCGGCAATGGCCGCGGGCGCAGCGTGTTCATCTACGGCGTCAACCACCAGGCGACGGCGGCCTGGCGCTTCACCGTGGCCGAGGGACGCTTCCTGCCGGCGATCGACCCCCATCGCAAGGGCTCGTTCATCGTCCTCGGGCCGAAGCTGGCGCGCGAGATCTTTCCCGCGGTGACGGCGCTGGGGCGGCGGGTGCGGGTGGGCGGCTGGTCGTTCCGGGTGATCGGCGTCATGGCGCCCAAGGGCCGTCTCCTGGGCTTCGATCTCGACGATTCCGCCTACATCCCGGTGGCCACGGCCATGGCGCTCTTCAACGTCGACGAGCTCAACGAGATCGACCTGCTGACCCGGAGCGCCGAAGCCATCCCGGGCGTCAAGGCGGCCCTCACCCGGACCCTGATCGAGCGCCACCGGGGGGAGTACGACTTCACCGTCACCACCCAGGACGAGATGCTCGCCACCTTCGGCCGGGTGATCGGCATCATCACCGCCGCCGTCTCCGGGATCGGCGGCATCTCGCTGCTCGTGGGGGCCATGGGGATCCTCACCATTATGTGGATCTCGGTCAACGAGCGGACGTCCGAGATCGGCGTCCTCCGCGCCCTGGGCGTCCGCCGGCGGATGGTGGAGCGGCTGTTCCTCCTCGAGTCGGTGGTGCTGGCGGGCGCCGGCGGGGCCGGCGGGCTGGCGGCGGGTCTCGGCCTCGGCGCGGCCCTGCGCGCCGCCATTCCCGGCTTTCCCTTCCGCACGCCGCCGGCCGCCATCGCCGCCGCCGTCGCCATGAGCCTCCTGGTGGGCGTCGCCTCCGGCGTCGTCCCCGCCCGCCGCGCCGCCGCCCTCGACCCCATCGAGGCCCTGCGCGAGGAGTAGCCAGGATCAGTCACGAGCACCCTCATATCCCGCTGGGAGCACCTTTTGCGCTGTCATCGCGAGGTGGCGTAAGCGCGCTGCCCACTGCTCTGGGGAGCGCTCC
>CAZXXL010000099.1:0-10644 GCA_964644635.1 uncultured Thermoanaerobaculia bacterium
CAATACGTTCTCGACCCCGCCTAAATGTCGGATACATTATGACCGGCTTAGTATCGTGTCACCGAAGCTTCTTCCATGGCCGTGGATGGAACGGGCCTTTGGGAGCGTCGCGCCCATCGCCGCGGCCCGGGGCCGCGGCGATGCGGTGCGCTCGGCGGACCGGCTGGCCGCGAGCGTCCCCCCGTCCCGCCACAGGACCGTACGGGCGGGAACGCCCTTCTCTGTGGCAGTGTCCGATCGTGAGGGGATTGCCACGTCGCCGGGCTGCGCCGAGTCCCCTTCGTCGCTTCGCTCCTCGGGGTGGCGTGCGCGCAGGCGAAGCAAAGCTTCGCGCGCTTACGCCACCTCGCAATGACACCCTTTTCTGTCATGGCGAGGAGCGCGCCGGAGGCGCGCGACGTGGCCATCCCTAGCAGCATTGGAGCGCGCTCCAAAGTACTTCGGGAGCGCTCCCCGCGTGAGGGGGTCCCGTCGCTCGGGCCCTTTGGGTCCTCGCTCGGGACGCCGTTCGACAGCGGGCAGCGAAGCTGCCCTGTCTCACGGCGCTCCTCGCGGCGCGGCGCCGCTTCGGTCCTGCTTTGCCACGTCTGGGTGGTTTGAAACACGCTCAGGGAGACACCCGGCACCGGACGATCCACTGAGCCGCTGTCTCAGGAATATTGGGGAAGGTCCAGGGAGAAAGCAAGGGATGTCTTCGCGTCCCTGGCGCCTTGCCGGTTCATGACGAGGCCGTGACGGCGGCCGAGGATTCTGCCGGGGGGGAGCCCGTCCGAACGGAGGCGGCAGGCGGGATGGGGCTACCCGTCCTCGTCGATGATCTCGCGGATCTTGCGGGCGAGGACGTCCCTGCCGAACGGCTTGGTGAGGAAAAAGACCCCCTTCTTCTTCACGAAGTTCCGGTGCACAACGTTCTCGCTGTAGCCGGTCGTGAAGAGGAAGCGGATGCTCGGCCACTCCGCCGTCGAGCGCTGGTAGAGCTCCTGGCCGCCCATGTTGGGCATGATGATGTCCGAAACCACCAGGTCGACGGCGCCGTCGAGCGCGCGCAGCCGGTCGAGGGCCTCGGCCCCGTCCTCCGCCGTCAGGACCGTGTAACCGAGGTCTTCGAGCAGGCTCTGCATGACCTCGCGCACGGCCGGATCGTCCTCGACGACGAGCACCGTCTCCCGGCCGCCCTGCACCGCCACCTCGATCTTGGTGCCCACGGTGGTGGCGCGGCGGGAGCTCACGGGCAGGTAGATCTTGACCGTCGTTCCCTTGCCCTCCTCGCTGTACAGGTGGACCATGCCGCCGTGCTGCTTGACGATCCCGTACACCGTGGCCAGTCCCATGCCGGTCCCCCTGTCCGCGCCCTTGGTCGTGAAGAACGGCTCGAAGGCCCGCTCCAGGGTCTGGGGCGTCATGCCCTCGCCGGTGTCGGTGACGCTGAGGAGGACGTACCGCCCCTTCTTCGCCCACGGGTGGGCGGCGATGAACTCGCCGTTGACGATCACGTTCTCCGTCTCCAGCGTGATCGTGCCGCCGTCAGGCATGGCGTCCCGGGCGTTCGCGCAGAGGTTGATGAGGACCCGCTCGATCTGCGTAGCGTCCGCGAGCACGGTCCCCAGGGCCTGGCCCGGAATGAAATCGACCGTGATGTGCTCCGGGATCATCCGCCGCAACGTCGGCAGGAACAGGTCCACGACCTCGTTGAGATCCAGCGGCACGAGCTCGATGACCTGGCGCTTGGCGAAGGCGAGCAGCCTCCTGGTCATCGACGCCGCCCTCTCCGCAGCCTCCTTGATCACGCGCAGGTTGGCCTCGCCCTTCGGGCTGTCCGCGACGCTCGCATGCAGCTGCTCGGCGCTGCCGTAGATGGCCATCAGGAGGTTGTTGAAATCGTGCGCGATCCCCCCGGCCAGCTGGCCGATGGCCTCCATCTTGCGGGCGCTCACGAGCTGCTGCTCGATCGCCCGGTGCTGGAGGACGGCCGACAGCGTGTCCGCCGCGAGCTGCAGGGTATCGACCTCCAGCTCCGCCCACTCCCGCGCCCGTTCACGGTCCTCGAAGAGCAGGAACCCCCACCAGCGCGAGCTCACCAGGATCGGGAAGGCCGCCACGGAGCGGATCCCGAGGCCGCCGAGGAGCCGCCGTTCGGACAGTGGGAGCGAGCCGACGGGGCCGTGTACCGGCCGACCGAGCCGCATGAGCTCCTCCCAGCGCCGGAAACCGATCCGTTCCGGGTAGAGGTCCGTCTCCAGGACCCGGGGGCGGGCGGCCGCCCCGTCGCCCCGCGCGGTCCAGCTCAGCTTGCGCCGGCAGATGGTTCCCCCGGCCGCCGTCGACCGGTTCTGAAACAGGTGCACGCCGCTGACGCCGGTGGCCCGCCCCAGGGCCTCGAGGGCGTCCTCGAGGGCGTCGGCGGGGTCCTCCGTCTTGAGGAACAGGCTGCCGGCCCGGCTGAGGGCGGTGAGGATGGCCTCGCGGCGCCGGCTCGCCTCCTCCGCCTCCTTGCGCCGCGTCTCGTCGAGGACGATCGCCACCGCGCCCGTGATCCGCCCATCCGCGGCGCGCAGGGGCGTCGTGCGCAGCACGCCCCAGACCGTCCGCTCCCCGGTCGTCGGCCGGTACCAGCCCTCGTAACGTCCCTCGCGCCCCTCGAGCGCGGCCAGCGCGGCGGGCAGGATCGACTGGTCCCGCAGCTTGCGGATGTCGAGACCGACCACGCGCTCGGGGGTGGTCTGCAGCATCGCGGCCAGGGCCTCGTTGCACTCGGTGACGATCAGGTCGCGGTCGTACTGGAAAATGCCCACCGGCGCCTGGGTGAAGAGGAGGCGGTACCGGGCCTCGCGTTCGCGGAGGGCCTGGGCGGCGCGCGTCTGCTCCAGCAGGCGCGCCACCTGGTCGGCCATGAAGCCGAGCAGCCTGAGGTCGGCCTCGCTGTACCTGACCGACTCCCGGTACGACTGGACGGCCATGACTCCGAAGGTCTCGCCGTCCACGATCAGCGGGACGCCCATCCAGTCGATCGAGTCCGGGCCCACCAGGTCGACGCCGCCGTCCCGCACCAGCGCGGCGAAGCGCTCCGGGTCGGCCAGCAGCGGCCTCCCGGTTCTGAGCACGTAGCCCGTCAGGGTCCCCTGGGGCGGCGAGGGGTCCGGGGTCGCGGGATCCTGCTCGTCGACGTAGTAGGGAAAACGCAGCAGGTCCCGCTCGGCGTCATAGAGGGCGACGAAGAAGTTCGAGGCGTCCATGACCTGGTTGAGGGCGCGGTGCACGACGGGGAACAGCTCCTCGGGGTCCCGGGCCTGCCGGGCCGTCGCGATCACCTGGTAAAGGGCCTCCCGCGCCCGGTCCATCCGCCGCTGCTCGGTGACGTCGATGCCGGTGGCGATGACGAAGCGCACGCCGCCCTCCTCGCCGGTGATCACCGAGTTCCGCCAGGCGATCAGGTGCTCTCTCCCCCGCCGATCCACCCAGTGGCTCTCGTGCCGGCTCTGGCGGTCGCCGGCCGCCAGCCCTCCGAACACCGCCGCCACCTCGTCACGCTCCCGCTCGGGAACGAAGCTCTCCCAGGTCTTCCTGCCCTCGACCTCCTCGGCCCGGTAGCCGGTGAGCCGCTCGCAGCCGGCGTTGAAACGAACGATGGTGCCGTCGGGATCGAAGACGACGACCAGCGCCTCCATGGTCCCGAGAATGGCTGACAGCGACTCTCTTTCTCCTGTAAGCCTGATGAGCAGGTCGCGCACGACCAGCAAGGTCGCCAGGAGCAGGGCCGCGAGCCCGGCCAGCAGGCCGCCCTCGAGCACGCTCCGGGGGGAATCCTGCTGGAAGTGCACGAGCAGCACCACCAGGGCGAGGCCCAGGCCGAGCATCCCCGCATCGAGCACGATCCACCGCCGGCGGCCGGCCAGCCGCCGCAGCTGGAGCGCCACGAGGGAGGTCGCCAGCAGGAGCAGGATGGCCAGCCCCGCCAGCACCGACCCCGCGCTCACCACCCGGGCCTCCAGAACCTGTCGAGCGAGGGTGCACCGGACATGAACGCATCATAGGTGGCCGCCCCGGGCTCTTCAACCCCGGGCCCGTCCCGGAGCAGTGGGGGGCGCGCTCCAGGACCGCTAGGGATGGCCGCGTCGGCCGGCTCCGCCGAGTCCCCTTCGTCGCTTCGCTCCTCGGGGTGGCGTGCGCGCAACCGAAGCAAAGCTTCGCGCGCTTACGCCACCTCGCCACGACAGGGCAAAGGGCTTCGTTGAGCGCCTCGCACCCCCTCCCCCTGTCATTGCGAGGAGCCGGGCGCAGCCCGGCGACGCGGCAATCCCATCACGATCGGACACCGCCACGGACAAGGGTGCTCCGAGCGGTACGGTCCTGCCGCCGCGGCGCACCTCACAGCGCCGGTGTAGAATCGCCGCCGTCCAACGCCAGGGAGGGGGACGCCGATGACCGAGACCCAGCTCAAGCTTCCCGAGAACGCCTACCGCGAGCTCAAGCCCGGCGAGACCTACACGCCGGTGATCCCGTCGGACCGCGGGGTGCTGGAGGTCACCCTGCGCTCCGTGGGCATGGGCCTGCTGATGGGCGTCATCTTCTCGGCGGCCGCCGCCTACATCGCCCTCAAGCTCGGCCAGGGCATCGAGTCGGCGATCCCTATCTCCATCCTGGCCATCGGCGCATCGGCCCTCATGGCCCGCAAGTCGACGCTGCTCGAGAACGTGAACATCCTCGCCATCGGGGCGACGTCGGGCATCCTGGTCGGCGGCTCGGTCTTCACCATGCCGGCGATCTACGTGCTCCACCTCGACACGCTGTCGTCGTTTTTCCAGATCTTCATCGTCCCCTTCCTGGGCGCCGTTCTCGGGGTCCTCTTCCTGATCCCGTTCCGGCGCTACTTCGTGGCTGACATGCACGGCAAGCTCCCCTTCCCCGAGGGGACGGCCACCACCGAGATCCTGATGACCGGCGAACGCGGGGGCCAGCAGGCGAAGGTCCTGGTCTCGGCCATGGGCCTCGGCTTCGTCTTCGACCTGGTGGCGCTCACCCTGGGTGCCTGGCGCGATGTCTTCACGACGGCGCTGATCCGGCCCCTGGGCTTCCTCACCCACAAGGTCAAGGCCGTCTTCGCCCTCAACACGTCGGCCGCCGTGCTCGGGCTCGGTTACATCATCGGCGTCCGCTACGCCTCCATCATCTGCGCCGGATCCTTCCTCGCCTACTTCGTGCTCATCCCGCTTGTGGCCTGGATCGGCGGCCACATTCCCGGGCCGCTGACGCCGGGCCTGCCCCCGATCTCGGCCATGTCCGCGGAGCAGATCTTCGACCACTACGTCCGCTACATCGGCATCGGCGGCATCTTCATGGCCGGGATCCTGTCCATCATCAAGATGCTGCCGGTGATGGGCCAGGCCCTGGCCAAGGCGTTCGCCGAGCTCAGGAAGATCTTCGCCGGCGGGCTCAAGCAGGAGGCCGTGGCCCGCATCGACGCCGACATCCCCATGGGCCTGGTGGCGGTGATGCTGGCCGCCACCACCATCGCCATCTGGTGTTACTTCCGCTTCTCGGTCCTGGTCGGGATGCACGGCGCGACCCGGCTGGCCACCCTGGCGCTGGTGCTGACCATGGTCATCTCCTTCCTTTTCGCGGCGGTCTCGGCCTGGGCGGTGGCCATGATCTCGGTGACGCCGATCTCGGGCATGACCCTCACCACCCTGATCGTGGCCGCGGTGCTCCTGGCCAAAATGGGGCTCACCGGTCCCGAGGGCATGCTCGCCGCCCTCCTCATCGGCGGCGTGGTCTGCACCGCCCTGTCGATGACCGGCTCCCTGGTCACCCAGTTCAAGATCGGGTACTGGCTCGGGGCCACCCCCCGCCGCATCGAGTGGGCCAACATCTTCGGCTCTGCCGTGGCCTCGATCACCGTCACCGCCATGATCATGCTCTTCGCCAAGGTCTACGGCTACACGCCCTCGGCCGCCCATCCCAACCCCATGCCGGCGCCCCAGGCCAACGCCATGGCCGCCGTCATCCAGAGCGTGATGAGCGCCGCCCACGCCCCCTGGCTCCTCTACGGCGTCGGCGCCGCCATCGCGCTGATCGTCGAGATGTTGGGGGTTTCCTCCCTCGCCCTGGCCCTCGGCATGTACCTTCCCATCGAGCTCAACACCCCGATCCTCTTCGGCGCCCTGGTGGCCGAGTACGTGCGCCGCCGATCCCCGGACGAGACCACCCGCCGCGCCCGCAACAACCGCGGGACCCTCATCGCCTCCGGGCTCATCGCCGGCGGCGCCCTGGCCGGCGTCGCCGACGGCGTCACGCGGATGGTGGCCGACTGGCGGCACGCCACCCTGCCCAGCCTCCACAACACCGGCGGGGCCGGGAACTGGCTCGGCCTTGCTATGTTCTGCGTGCTTGCGGCCTACGTGATCTGGGACGCCTCCCGCGCCCGCGCCGAGGAGGGCGCCGGCCCCGAGATCTCCATGTAGCCCGCGACTGGCCCCCCTCACGATCGGACGCCGCCACGGAGCACTGGCGGGCGCGCTCCAACGCTGTCAGGGATGGCCACGTCGCCGGGCTGCGCCCGGCTCCTGGTCATGACAAAAAGGGCGTATGTCATTGCGAGGAGGATTCCGCAGGAATCCGACGCGGCAATCCCCTCACGATCGGACGCCGCCACGGAGAAGGCATCGTCCCCAAGGACGGTCCTGCGGCGGCTACTGCCCGGCGGCCTCGTCGAGGGCGGCGCGGACCTCGGCGGCGATCCGGGCCAGCGCCGCCGGCTTCTGCAGGAAGCGGATCCTGCCGCTGCCCACCATGTCCTTGAGGGCTTCGTCCTCGCTGTACCCCGACATCAGGACGACGGCCAGCCCCGGCCACCGGCTGCGCAGCCGGCCGGCCAGCTCGAGGCCGCTCATCCCGGGCAGGACCTGGTCGGTGAGGAGCAGGCCCGGCGCCTCCCCGCCGAGGGCCTCGGCCTCCTCCCCGCTGCCCACCGCCGTCACCCGGTAGCCGAGGCCGGCGAGGCTCTCCTGCAGGCTCTCGCGGACGGCCGGGTTGTCCTCGACCACCAGGATGCGCTCTCCACCTCCCTCGGGAGGCAGCACGGGGTAGCCGTCGGAGGGGGATTTCGCGTGCCCGGTCGCCACGGGGAGCAGGATGCGGAAGGTCGTGCCCACACCCACCCTGCTCTCCACCTCGATCCGGCCTCCGTGCGCGGTCACGATCCCGTGGACGACCGACAGGCCGAGCCCGGTCCCGCGCCCCGCCTCCTTGGTGGTGAAGAAGGGCTCGAAGATCCGCTCGCGGATGTCGTCCGGGATGCCGCGCCCGGTGTCCACGACCTCGAGGCACGTCCACGGCCTCTCTCCCCCGCGGCTCCCCGTCCGCACCACCAGGCTGCCGCCCGCGGGCATGGCGTCCACGGCGTTGACCACGAGGTTCATCAGTACCTGCTCCACCTGGCCCCGGTCGGCCATGACCGGGATCTGCTCCTCGCCCAGCAGCACCGAGAACTGGATGTCCTCCCGCACCAGCCGCCCGAGCATCTTCGCCATCGACGACGTCACCTCGTTGAGATCGACGAGCTCGGGCTTCATGGTTTCCCGCCGGGAGAAGAGCAGCAGCTGCCGGGTCAGCGCCGCCGCCCGCTCCAGCTGCTGGGCGATGTCCTCGGCCGCGGCCCGCGTGCCGTCGGCATCGCCCGCCGCCAGGCGCAGGCCGTCGTTGATCACCATCACCGCCTGCAGGATGTTGTTGAAGTCGTGGGCGACGCCGCCGGCGAGGCGCCCGATCGCCTCCATCTTCTGCGCCTGGCGGAGCTGGTCCTCGAGCAGCCGCCGCTCGGTCACGTCCTGGACGGTTCCCCGTACCAGCCTGTCGCCTCCGCGGCGGAGGCGGTACACCTCGGCCCGGTCGTGGACCCACCGCACCTCGCCGTCGGGCCGGACGATGCGGTACTCCTCGTCGTACGGCTCGCCGGATTCGAGCAGCGCCCTTTCGGCGGCGAGAATCCTCTCCCGGTCCTCCGGGTGGATGAGGCCGGCGATGCGGCCCTCCGGGTACCGCCGGTATCGGCCCTCGTCCCCCGGGTCCCCGAGGCCGAGGATGCGGCAGAGCTCGCGGGAGACGAGGACCGTGCCGGCGCCGGGGTCCCATTCCCAGGAGCCGATCTCGGCGATCCGCTCCGCCTCTTCGAGCCGTCGGGCCGCGGCCTCGAGCGCCTCCTCGATGCGGCGCCGGTCGGTGAGGTCCATGAGGGTGCCCTCGATGACGCCGCCGTCCTCCTCCTCGCCGCCCACCAGGGTGGCGCTGAGCATGACCCACAACGGCGAGCCGTCGCGCCGGCGCATGGGCTGCTCGTACCCCGCCAGGGAGCCCTCCCGTCGCAGCGTGTCCAGGAACCGCCGGCGCACCGCCGGGTCGCCGTACAGGTCCCACGCCCGGCGGCCGAGAACCTCCTCCCGCGACGCGAAGCCGAAGATCCGCGCGAAGGCGTCGTTGCAATCGAGGAGACGTCCGTCCACCGTCGTGCGGTACACCCCCGCCAGATTGCGCTCGAAGAGACGCCGGTACCGCCGCTCCGAGCGCCGGAGCCGCTGCTCGGCCAGGACCCGCTCGGTCACGTCCCGGGCGATGCCGTGGATGGCGATCACGCGGCCCGAGGCGTCGGTGACGGCCGACGTCACCTGCTCGGTCCACACGATGTGCCCGTCACGGTGACGCCAGCGCAGGAGCGTCGGCCTCCCCGACGGCGGCACGGCGCCGCGGAGCACGGCGGTGAGCCGCGGCCGGTCGTCGGGATGAACCACCCGGTAGGGCAGCCGCGGGTCGGCCGCGAGCTCCTCCGCCGAGTACCCGGTGACGGCCTTCACCGACGGGCTGATGTACTCGAAGCCGGCCGGCCTCTCGAGGCGGAGGCTGAAGACGATGTCCCGTGCCTTGTCGGCGAGCAGGCGGTAGCGCTCCTCGCTGCGCACCAGCTCGCGCCGCACCTCGAGGGCGCGCAGGGCGAAGCCGACGTCGGCGGCCAGCTCCTCGAGCAGGGCGACGACCTTGTCGGTGAAGACGTGGGGCTCCACCGAAACCACGGCGAGGCTCCCGGTCGCTCCCTCCCGGCCCGGGATGGGGACGGCGGCCAGGGAGCGGTACCCGTGCTCGACGGCGACCTGGTGCAGGCCGAGCGCACCGCCGGTCTCGCCCATCAAGTCCTGGATGACCTCGCGCGAGCCCATCCGGACCGCCTCGAAGCGCGGCGTGCCTCCCTCCGCGCCCTGGATCAGCAGGCGCCGGATGGCGGCCGCGAAGCGGTTTCCGGCGTCCGACGCCGCCTCCATCCGCAGCATCCCCTGCGGGCCGGCGGCGGTGACCACCCAGGCGAGGGAGAACCCCCCCTCGTGCTTCAGGACCGAGCAGACCCCCTTGAGGAGCTCCCTCCGGTCCCTGGCCGAGACGATGACCCGGCTGACCTCGGAGCGGGTCTCGAGCAGGCGGTTGAGGAAGGTGATCCGTTTCAGGGCCGCGGCGCGCTCGCCGATGTCGCGGGCCACGCTCATCACGGCCGGCCGCCCCCGGTACTCGAAGACCCGGCTGTTGATCTCCACCGGGATCCTGCGGCCGTCCCGGGTCACGTGCACCGACTCGAAGGACAGCCGCCCCGTCTCGCGGATCGTCGCCAGGCGGACGCGCAGGCGGTCGGCCAGCTCGGGGGGGATGAATTCCAGCGGCGTCATGCCAATGAGCTCGTCCCGGGAGTAGCCGAGCCTCTCGCAGGCGACCTCGTTGACCTCGAGGAGGCGGCCGTCGAGGTCGTGGATGAAGATGGCGTCGGCGGCGGCGTTGAACAGCGTCCGGTAGACGCCCTCGGCCTCGGTGCGGGCCCGCTCGGCGCACCTCTGCGCGGTGATGTCCACGACGCTGGCCACGAAGCGCCCGCGCTCATCCGGCGCCCGCCGGCTGCGGATGCGGATCAGGGCGTGGCGCTCGCCGCCCGCCGGCGGCAGGATGCGGACCTCCCTCTCGAAGACCGGATCCCCCCGGGCGACCGATGCCAGCCACGCCGCCAGCCCGTCCTCGGCCTGCGCGATGACGGAGAGGTCGAGCGGCCCGAGGAGCTGGCGGGGCGACCGCAGCCCGTACAGCCTCACCGCGCCGCTGTTGGCGGACACGATCCGGATCCACCCGGCAAGCCGGCGCAGCTCCTCCGGGTGTTCCGCGAGGTACCGCTCCAGGTCGCCGATCCCGCGGTGCTCGAGGCCGTCGAGGGCCTCCATCACCCGCGCCATCTCCCCCTCCACCAGGGTCACCGGCGCGGCCTCGAAGATCTCCCGATACCGGGCCTCGGACCTGGCCGCGTCCCGGGCGCGCAGGCTCTGCCAGTGACGCCACGTCCCGAGCGCCAGAAAGAGCAGGGCCGCCAGCGACGCGCCGGCCATGCGCCCCACCCAGGCGGCCCGCGCCGCCACCCCGGCGAGCACGCGGCTGCGCCCGACCGCCGAGACCAGGACCCAGGCCGTCCGCGGCACCGGCACCGCGGCGACGAACCAGCGCTCCCCACCGGCCAGCAGCGCCGCCCGGAACAGCGGCGCCCCCCGCCGGCCCGCGGCCTCCGCGGCCGCGCGCCGGAGAACCGGCGCCGCCTCGGCGACCCGCCCGGCGCTGGACAGCGCCATGAGC
>CAZXXL010000100.1:0-10451 GCA_964644635.1 uncultured Thermoanaerobaculia bacterium
CCTGCGCTCGGCCTCTCCGCGGCCCGGAGCGGGATTGCCCCGGCCCTCCTTCCGCACCCGCCCGCGCCCGCCGCAGGACCGTCCTTGGGAACGTCCTTTGTCTTGCTACGGCGAGCATCTCGCGTCCCGACTGGCGCACCAGGTCATGAACGAACAAGAACCTGCGCACAATCCTTTAAAGTCACACGATGTCAATATGTTAATCGAGTTCTGCCGGCGTCACGGAATCCTGGCTAGTAGAGACCGATCGTCGGCGAGCCGGTCTCAGCCGGCGGCGGCTCGGAGCACCGAGAGTAGCTTGCGCATGTCGGGCGGCAGCGGCGCCTCGAAGCCGAGGACCTTGCCGGTGGCGGGGTGCGTCAGCTCCAGCCGCCAGGAGTGCAGGGCCTGGCGGGGGAAGCTCCGGCAGAAGGCCGCGGCCTCCGGATCGGGGATGTTCTTCCACTGGCGGCCGGCGTACACGGGATCGCCGACCAGGGCGTGTCCGATGTGGGCCATGTGGACGCGGATCTGGTGCGTCCTCCCGGTGACCGGGCGGCAGGCCACCAGGCTGGCGCCGGCGAGCTCCTCCCTGACCTCGTACAGGGTGCGCGAGGGCCGTCCGGACGCCACCACGGCCATCCGCTTCCGCTCCCGGGGGTGGCGGCCGATGGGGGCGTCGATGACGCCCTCGGGCCGGTCCGGGGTCCCGTAGCAGACGGCCAGGTAGGTCTTGTGGACCTCGCGGCGGCGGAAGGCGAGGGACAGCCGCCGGTGGGCCGAGTCCGTCTTGGCGACCACGAGCAGGCCGGTGGTGTCCTTGTCCAGCCGGTGCACGATGCCGGGGCGCTCCACGCCGCCGATGCCGGAAAGGTCCGAGCAGTGGTGGAGGAGGGCGTTGACCAGGGTGCCCCGGGGGTTGCCGGCGGCGGGGTGGATGACCATGCCGGCCGGCTTGTCGACGACCAGCAGGTGGGCGTCCTCGAAGACGATGTCGAGCGCGATGTCCTCGGGCTCCACACCCGAGGGCTCGAGCTCCGGCTCCACCACCTCCACGGCGGATCCCGCGCGGACCGGAAAGGCCGCCCGCCGCCGCTCGCCGTCCACCGTCACCATCCCGCCGTCGATCAGGCGGCGGATTCGTGACCTCGTCCAGCGGTCCTGCAGGGCCGCGAGGCAGACGTCCAGGCGCGTGCCGTCCAGCTCCGGCGGCACCGTGAAGCGAAACCGGCGGCTCACGCCGCGACCCGCCTCCGGGCGCGGACGAAGAGCGCGACGCCGAGGATCACGAGGATGATGGCGATGAACTGGCTGGTGGAGAGGAGTCCGTGGAGCACGAAGCCGCGAATGGAGTCGCCGCGGGTGAACTCGAGGAGAAAACGCCCCGTGCCGTAGCCTACCAGGTAGGTGGCGAAAACGCGGCCGCCGCGCACGCCCCGCCGGTACAACCACGCCAGGAAAAGGTAGAGGGAGAAGTTGAAGATCATGGCGTACACCGGGAAGGGGTGCAGGGGAACGCCGAGGGGCGTGCCGACGTTGGCGTGGGCCGTCGGGCTGGTGTAGGTGATGGCCCAGGGCAGATCGCAACGCGCCCCCCAGCAGCAGCCGGCCATCAGGCAGCCGATCCTGCCGATGGACTGGCCGAGGGAGACCGAGGGGATGAGCACGTCCGCCGTGGGCAGGAAGCGCATGTCGTACCGCTTGAGGAGGACGACGGCCGCCACGATCGCGGCGATCAGCCCGCCCAGGAACACGCCCCCGGCCCGCAGCACGCCGATCAGCTCCGCCGGGTGGGCGATGTAGGTTCGTGCCTCGACGATGACCAGGAGCAGCTTGGAGCCCAGGAAGGCCCAGATGACGAGCCACAGGCCGAGATCCACGATCCGGTCCCCGGACAGCCCGCTGCGGTCGGCCCGCCGCTTGGCGGTCCACAGCGCCAGGGTCACCGCCAGCACGATCATGACCCCGTAGGTGGGGATCTTCAGAAAACCGAGGTCAATCAGGATCGGGTGCATGCCGCCGCTCCTTCGGCCGCCACAGCTCACGCACAATGAGGACGGCCGCGCCGACGCTGATGGCGCTGTCGGCGAGGTTGAAGTCCGGCCAGGAGTACACCGTTCCGCCGATCCGCGCCGACAGGTGGATGAAGTCGATCACCCAGCCGTAGAGGGCGCGATCGAGGAGGTTGCCGAGGGCGCCGCCGAGGATCAGGCCGAGGCCGAGCGCCGTGACCGGGGCCGTCCGGTCCTGACGCGTGATCGTCCAGGCGATGAAGACAACGGCGCCGAGGATCACCAGCTGCAGGATGCCCCGCGTGAGAGCGCTGCCGTCGGCGAAGAGGCTGAAGGCTATCCCCGTGTTGTGCACGTTGGTGAGGCCCAGCCCGGGCACGACCGGGATCACCGTACCGGGCACGATGCAGCGCAGGACCATGCCCTTGCTGACACGATCGAGGAGGACGACGCCGGCGGCGGCAAGCCACGGTAGCAGACGCCGCATCACGTTGCGGGTTCCTTGCGGGGGCCGATCTCCGCCCGGCCCTCGGCGACCAGCCGGGCCACGATCGTGTGACAGCGCTCGCAGAGCCCGGGGAGATCGGCATCCTCGACCAGGGCCGGCACCCGCTTCCAGCAGCGGGAGCAGGTGGGACCCGTGAAGGGCTCCACGTGGAGCCGGGCCCCGGGATAGGCGGCGACCTCCTCGCCGTCGCCCTCCGCCGCTCCGTCGAGCTCGACGGCGGAGACGATGAGAAGCTCGTCCAGAACGGCCCCGGTGGCCTCGAGGTCGGCGCACAGGGCCGCCG
This sequence comes from uncultured Thermoanaerobaculia bacterium, assembly GCA_964644635.1. Taxonomy (GTDB): domain Bacteria; phylum Acidobacteriota; class Thermoanaerobaculia; order Thermoanaerobaculales; family Sulfomarinibacteraceae; genus CAZXXL01. Next base: position 2,783 of record CAZXXL010000100.1, read on the forward strand.
ACTCGCCGGAGATCACCACCCCGGCCTCCAGGGACTTGCCGATCACCTCGTCCTTGCGCAGCGCCTCCAGGCGCCGGTAGACCACCTCCCGCAGCTCCAGGAGGCGGCGCCAGCAGGCGTCCTCGGTCTCCCGCTCCGGCACGTTCTCGAGGGTCTCGAAGGTCGCCAGGTGGACGGATTCGGGCCGCTCGCCGGGCAGGTATCCCCAGGCCTCCTCGGCGGTGAAGCTGAGGATGGGCGCCGCCAGCGTCAGCAGGGTGCGGGCGATGAGCCAGAGCACCGTGCGGGCCGCGCGGCGGGGCGCGCCGTCCGGATCCTCGCAGTACAGCCGGTCCTTGAGGATGTCGAGGTACAGGCTCGAGAGATCGACGTTGCAGAAGTTCACGAGGCGGTGGAACACCGCCGGCAGCTCGTACTCCCGATAGGCCTCGACGACCCGCTCGGCGAGCTCCCGGGTACGCCGCAGGATGTAGCCGTCGATACCACGGATGGACTCGACGGGGACGGCCTCGCGGGCGGGATCGAAGTCGGCGAGGTTGGCGAGGAGGAAGCGGATGGTGTTCCGGATCTTGCGGTAGGCCTCCACGTCCCGCGCCATGATCTCGTCGGAGATCCGGAGGTCCTCGCGAAAGTCCACCATCGCGGTCCACAGCCGAAGGATGTCGGCGCCGTACCGCTTGAGGAGGTCCTGGGGCGTGATCACGTTGCCGACGGACTTGGACATCTTGCGTCCCTCGGCGTCGACCACGAAGCCGTGGGTGAGCACGGTCCTGTACGGCGCCGTTCCCTTGATGCCCTCCGAGACCAGGAGCGAGGATTGGAACCACCCCCGGTACTGGTCCTGGCCCTCGACGTAGATGTCGGGCGGCCAGTCCAGCCCCCAGCGGCCGCTGTCGCAGACGGCGAGGTGGCTGACGCCGGAATCGAACCAGACGTCGAGGATGTCGGTCTCCTTCTCGAAGGCCGTGCCGCCGCACGACGGGCACGAGTACCCCTCAGGCAAAAGATCGCCCGCCTCGCGCTCGAACCACACGTCCGAAGAGGCGGCCAGGAAGAGCTGCCGCAGGTGGTCGAAGACCGACTCGTCGATGATCGGCTCCCCGCACGAGCCGCAGCGGAAGATCGTGATCGGCACCCCCCACAGGCGCTGGCGGGAGATGCACCAGTCCGGGCGGTTGGCGACCATGCCCTCGATCCTCGCCCGGCCCCAGCGGGGGATCCAGGTGGTTTCGCCGATCCCTTCCAGGGCCCGCTCGCGGAGCTCGTTACGGTCCATCCGGATGAACCACTGCGGGGTGGCGCGGAAGATCACGGGCGTCTTGCAGCGCCAGCAGTGGGGATAGGAGTGCTCGATGGTCGCCTCGGCGAGCAGGGCGCCGGCCTCGCGCAGGGCCTCGACGATGGCTGCGTTGGCCTCGAAGACGTGCCGCCCGGCCCAGGGCCCGGCCTCCTCGGTGAAGTTCCCGCCGTCGTCCACGGGAGCGAAGGGCTCGAGGCCGTACGCCTGGCCGACGATGAAGTCGTCGGCGCCGTGTCCGGGCGCCGTGTGCACCAGGCCCGTGCCCTGCTCCAGCGTGACGTGCTCGCCGAGGATGAACACGCCCGTCCGGTCGAGCAGGGGATGGCGGTAATGGGCGCCCTCGAGGCGGGAGGCGGCAAAGGTGCCGGCCACCGCCGCATCGCGCCAGCCGAGCCCCGCCGCCGTGCGCTCGACGAGCTCAGAGGCGACGAGGTAGAAAGCTCCCTCGTGCTCGACCACGGCATACTCGAACGAGGGGTGGAGGGCGATGGCCAGGTTGGACGGAACGGTCCACGGCGTGGTGGTCCAGATGACGGCGCTCGCGGGAGCGTTCCCGGTGATTCCGAGGGCCTGCCTGGCGTCGTCCTCGAGGGCGAAGGCGACGGTGATCGAGGGGCTGCTGTGGTCCTCGTACTCGACCTCCGCCTCGGCCAAGGCGGTGCGGCAGGAGGTGCACCAGTGGACCGGCTTGAGGCCGCGCTCCACGAACCCCGCGAGCAGAAAGCCGTGGAGCGCCGAGGCGATCTCGGCCTCGTAGGCCGGGTCCATGGTCAGGTAGGGATCGTCCCACAGGCCGAGAACGCCGAGCCGGCGGAACTCGTCACGCTGGATCTTGACGAAACGGGTGGCGTACTCCCGGCAGGTGCGGCGAATCTCGGCCACGGACATCGACGCCTTGCGGCCGCCGAGCTTCTTGTCGACCTGGTGCTCGATGGGGAGGCCGTGGCAGTCCCATCCGGGGACGTAGGGAGCGTCGAAGCCCATCATGGTCCGCGACTTGACGATGACGTCCTTGAGGATCTTGTTCAAGGCGTGGCCCATGTGAATGTGACCGTTGGCGTAGGGCGGGCCGTCGTGGAGGATGAAACGGGGAGCGCCGCGGCGCGCATCGCGGATCTTGGCGTACAGGTCCATCTCGTCCCAGCGCCGGAGGAGCTCGGGCTCACGCTGGGGGAGATTCGCGCGCATCGGGAACTTGGTCCGCGGAAGGTTCAGCGTTTTACGGTACATAAAGTCTCCTCGTCTCCGGAGTGAGAGCCTACGCGGGGCGCGGGCGGGCGTCAAGATCGGGCCCGGCCCGGGGCCTCAGCCCGACGCCAGCGCCTCGCGAACCCGCGCCACGACGTCGCCGATGGAGAACGGCTTGGTGATGTAGCCGATGGCGCCGATTTTCCGCCCCTGGCGGACGTCGGCGACGAAGTTCCTCGCCGTCAGCATGATGATCGGCAGGTCCCTCGTCTGGGGGTCGGCACGGACCATGCGCGCGAGATCGAAGCCGGAAAGCGAGGCGCCGAGGGCGACGTCGAGCAGCATGAGGTCGATCTTCTCGTGCTCGAGCCGGGCCAGGGCCTCCTCGGCCGAGGCGGCCTCCACGGTCTCGAAACCCTCCCGCCGCAGCTTGAAAGAGAGAATCCGCAGGATGTACGGCTCATCGTCCACCAGAAGGACCCGGCCCGCCATGGCCGAAGTGTAGAGCCGCGCCCACCACGGTTCAAGCCGCCGGCGGTCCGGACCGTTCGAGAACGACGACCGCCACCGCCACCCCCCCGTCGTGGGAGATGCTGCACAGGGCGGTGCGGATCCCCGCAGCGCGGGCAATCTCGCGCGCCCTGCCCCGGAAAACGATCTCCGGGCGGCCGGAGCTGCTGCGTCCGACCGTGATGTCGCGCCAGGTGATTCCCGACGGATGGCTCGGCCCGAGCGCCTTGAAGGCCGCCTCCTTGACCGCCAGCAGCCCGGCGAGGTGCTCGACATCCAGCCGGTCCGCGATCTCCCCGGGATCGAAGCAGCGCCTCAGGAAGCGCTCGCCGTGGCGCTCGAGGAGACCCCGCACCCGGTCCACGGCCACCAGGTCGACGCCGACGCCGGCGATCATCCCCGGCTCCTTCTCGCCCTGGGCGCGCCAGCCACCTCGGCCGCCAGGAGGAGGATGTGCAGGAAACCGAAACCGCTGATCAGGCCGCGCACCGCCGGCAGGTCGAGCACGGTCATGGCCCAGGGCGGGGTGGCCGCCAGCAGGACGCCCCACCCGGGCGTCCAGGGCAGCAGGAGCATGGCCAGCCCGATGTCCACCAGGTAGCCGACGTAGCAGACCAGGATCGCGAGGCGAAGCAGCCGCATCGCCCCATGGTACCGTGGCGCCCGCGGCGGGCGTGGTAGGGTGTTGGCGTGGTGTTTCGGGTTCTGTGGGGATCGCCGCTGCCGCCCGTGCGCTCCGGCGTGAGCGACTACGCGCTCGAGCTGCTCCCCGATCTCGCGTCCCTCGGGCGGGTCCGGGTCCTCGCGCCCCCCGGCTGGCGGGACGAGGCGGCCATCGCCGACACCCTCGGGGCGCCCATCGTTCCCGAACACACCCGCCCCGCCGACGGCGAGATCGCCCTCCTTCACCTCGGGAACAACCCGTACCACGCCTGGCTTCTGGAGCACCTCGAGGACGCCCCCCGGGTGATCGTGCTGCACGACCTGGTGCTGCATCACCTGCTGGTGGAGACGACCCTCGCCGAGGGCGACGCGGATCGCTACGAGAGCCTCCTCCGGCGCGCCCACGGCGCCGCCGGGGAGGCCCTGGCGCGGGCCCGGCGCCTGGGCTACACGGCGCGGAGGGATCCGTTTCTCTTTCCCGCCCGCAAGCCCTTTCTCGAGGGCGCGGCGGGCGCGGTCGTGCACTCGGCCTGGGCCGCCCGGCAGGTGCGCCGCGACCGCCCGGATCTCCCCGTCCTGCAGCTCCCCATGCCGGCCCGCGATCCCGGCGATGGCATCGACCGCGATCTGCTGCGCCGGAAGCTCGGCGCCGGGCCCGACGACCTGCTGATCATGCACCTCGGGTTTCTGACCCCCGCCAAGGGCCTGGAGACCATCCTCGCGGCGCTCGCCGTCTTCGCCGCCGGCGGCGGCAACCCGCGCCTGGTGCTGGTGGGGGAGGGAGGGGAGCTGGCGGCGGTGCGCGCGGCCGCCGGCACGCTCGGCGTGGCCGACCGGGTGCAGTCGGTGGGCTGGGTGCCGTACGAGGAGCTCCTGGTCCTGCCCGCGGCGGCGGATCTCGGCGTCGTGCTGCGCTCGCCGTCGGCGGGCGAGACGTCCGCCGCGGTGCTCCGCTTTCTCGCCTGTGGCACGCCGGTGGTGGTGAACGGCCTCGACCAGTTCCTGGAGTGGCCGCCCGACGCGGTGGACCGTGTGACGCCCGGTCCGAGCCGCGTGGCCGACCTGGTCCGCGTGTTGGCCCGGACCGCCGGGCGCCGCGCCTCCGGCCGCCCGGATCCGCGGCGGCGGGCCGCCCGGCGGGCGTACGTGGAAGGCCGTCACACGCCCGCCGGGGCGGCGCGGGTGCTGGCCGGTTTCCTGGAGAGCCTGGGCCGGTGACGGCGCGCGACCCTCTGGCGGCCCGGCTGGAGAGGGCGCTCGCCGCCCATCGGCCGCACCCGCTCGAGCTCCGGCCGGGAGAGACCCGCGCCGGAGTGCTGATCCCCGTGATCGTGGGAAACGGGCGCGCGGACCTGCTCATCGAGCGGCGGGCCGCCGATCTCCCCAACCATGCCGGCCAGTACGGGTTCCCCGGCGGGGCCGTGGACCCCGGCGATCGCGACATCGTCGAGACCGCCCTCCGCGAGGCGCGCGAGGAGATCGCGCTCGACCCCGGCGGCATCGAGGTCATCGGGCGGCTTTCGGATGTCAGGACGCCCACCGGCTACGTCGTCACGCCGATCGTGGGTGTGGTCCCCGGGCCGGTGAACCCGGCGCCGTCGCCCACCGAGGTCGCCTTCGTCATCCTCGTCCCGCTGCGCTTCCTGCTGGCTCCGGGGGCGTTCCGCCGGGTCAGGCGCCGCGCCGGAGGGCTGCTGATCCAGACCGACGCCCTCGTCTTCGAGGGTCACGCCGTCTGGGGCATGACCGCGCGGATCCTCCTCGAGCTGCGCCGCCTACTGAGGCGTTGACGGCACGCCGAGGGCCGCCTTCATGAGGGCGTCGGCCGCGGCGGCGGCCCGGGCCCGCCCGAGATTCTCCGCGATCAAGGCGTCGTCGCGGTCCAGCTCGTGGGCCCGCTCGAAGACCGGGATCGCGTCTCCGAACCGGCCCTCCCGGTAGAGCACGACGCCGAGCAGGTCGAGCACCCGCGGGTCGTTCGGGTTCCTGTGGAGCTGGTCCCGGAAGGCCGCCTGGGCCGGCTTGAGGTCGTGCTCACCGAGCCGCAGGAGCCCGCGCAGGACGGATTCGCCGTCGGCGGGGCTCAGGTCGGACTTCTCGAGGTCCCGCCTCGCCTTCGCCCACAAGCCGCGTTCGATCTCCGCGAGCACCAGGGCCGCCTTCACGTCGGGGGGCGCAAAACCCCCGTCGGTCGCGCTCTGGAGGTGGGGGAGCGCCTCCTTCGCACGTCCCAGGGCCAGCAGGACCTGGCCGGTCCTGGCCTCGAGCTGGGGATCGTCCTGGAGCAGGTTGGCCGCCGACTCGAACGCCGCCAGCGCCTTCCGGGGCCGGCCGGCACTGAGCAGGAGCTCCCCGTAGGCCAGCTGGGCCTCGGGAAGCAGGGGGTTCTCCTTGAGCGCCCGCGCCAGCTCGGTGGTGGCGCGGTCGTACTGCTCGAGGCGGGCGTCCAGCAGGCCCAGGGCGGCCCAGGCGCGGTCGGAATGCGGGTGTTTCTCTGTCAACGGCTGGAACACGTCCCGGGCGGCCGAGAGCTGGCCCCGGGCGAGGTAGGTTTCCCCGAGCCGGAGCTGGAGCTCGAGGTTGTCCTTCTGCAGCCCGAGCGCGCTCTTGAGGGCGAACTCCGCCTCCTCCCAGCGGCCGGCCCGGCCGGCGGCCTCGGCCAGGAGCTCGAGCGCGGCCACGTTGGAGGGTTGCTTGGCCACGGCCCGGCGGAGCAGGACGAGGCTGCCGTCGGTGTCTCCCTCGTCGAGCAGCCGGTTGGCCCTGAGGACGAGCTCGGGCACCGAGACCGCCGTGCCGATCTGGGGCGCCTCGGGCGCCGCCGTCGCACCGGCGGAGGCCGCCGCGAGCTGTCGTCTCACCGCCTCCGCCTCGTCCTTCCTCCCGAGCTTTTCCAGCAGGGCCAGTTGCAGGGGCCGGAGGCGGCCGTCGGTCGGGTAGAAGCGGATGAGGCGCCTGACATCGGCCAGGGCCCCCTCGAGATCGCTACCGCTGGCGAGGCGCTGGTGGATGGAATCCAGAGTCGCCTCGAGGTCGGGGGCCGGCTCGCCGCCGGCCGCAGACGCCCCCCGGGCGATCTCCTGCTTGATCTTGTCGAAGAGGTCCAGGAACTCCCTGGTGTAGTAATCCGGGACCAGGGTGAGATCCGGATCCTCGAGGAGGGCCGCCCGGAGATGGGTGGGCACCTCGTCCTGGCGCCCAAGGGCGAACAGCGTCCAGGCGATCCTCACCTGGAGCTGCGCGCGGTGGGTCGGATCGGCGGTCTCTGCGAGCGCCTTCGTGTACAGGTTGACGGCACGGGAGAACTCGCCCTGCCGGTACGCGTCGAGCGCCGCCTTCTCACTGGGCGTCGGCTGCTGATTGCCGGCGAACGCCGCCGGCATCCCGCCGATCGCGGCTGCGATCACGAACCCAACGACGGCCAGCACACGTCTCATGCTCGAAACTCTACCCACGCCGTACCCAAACGGCAAGCCGGGGGGCGGCTCCAGGCCGGGTCAACCCGGCGGGGCCACGGCGAGGGTGAGGGCCGGCGCGGGCAGTCGCGGAATCCGCACCCGCCTGGAGAGGACCCTGCCGCCCGGCCAGCGGACCACCAGGCGGTGGATGCCGGCGGGGACCTTTCTCTTGATCAGCGGAAGCCTGCCCAGCGCCTTACCGTCGAGGAACGCCTTCGCCCCCGGCGGGGCGCCGAAATCGTAGACCAGGGTGATCTCGCCGACGTTGAGGGCCAGGGAGATGGCACGGGTGTTCCAGGAGACGGCCTTGTCGAAGGAACGTGACCCGAACCCATCGATGGTGAGCGTGAAACGATGCACGCCCTGGGACAGCGTCACCCGGCGGCTTTGCACGCGCCCCCGGCCGATGCGCCTGCCGTCGATGGCGAGCCGGGCCGGGGGATCGACCAGGATGCGCACGGCCACGGGCCCGCTCGGGGTGGGCGTGGGTGTCGGCGTCGGTGTGGCGCTGGGCGTCGGGGTGGGGGTCGCCGTCGGCGTCGGGGTCGGC
>CAZXXL010000101.1:0-10442 GCA_964644635.1 uncultured Thermoanaerobaculia bacterium
AAGCCGCCGGCCGGCGTCAGGGAGGAGAGCGTGACGGTGGGCGCGGCGCCGTGGCGGCTCCCCGGCACCCTGACCATCCCCCAGGGCCGGCCCCCCTTCCCCGCCGTGGTCCTGGTGGCCGGCTCCGGACCCGCCGACCGTGACGAGACCATCGGCCCCAACAAGGTCTTCCGCGACCTCGCCTGGGGCCTCGCCGCGCGCGGCATCGCCGTCTTGCGCTACGACAAGCGGACCCGGCGCTACTCCGCCGAGATCAAGAAACTCCGCCGCTTCACCCTCAACGAAGAAACCGTAGCCGACGCCCGGGCCGCCGTCGACCTCCTCGCCCGCCGCCCCGGCATCGACCACCGCCACATCTTCGTCCTCGGCCACAGCCTCGGCGGCATGGCCGCGCCGCGCATCGCCGCCGGCGACGCCCACGTGGCCGGCCTCGTCATCCTCGCCGGGGCCACCACCCCGCTGGCCGACAAGATCCCCGCCCAGCTCCGCTACATCGCCCGCCTCGACGGCACCGTCACCGCCGCCGAGAAGGCCCGCATCGCCGAGGCCGAGGCCGCGGCGCGAAAGATCCGCGACCCCAAGCTCGGCCCCGGCGACACCGTCGACATCCTCGGCTCCAAGACCCCGGGCTCCTACTGGCTCGACCTGCGCGGCTACCACCCGGAGAAGGCGGCCGCCCGGTTGCAGATCCCCATGCTCATCCTCCAGGGCGGCCGCGACTACCAGGTCACCGAGGCCGACCTCGCGGGCTGGAAGCGCGCCCTCTCCGGACGCAAGAACGTCACCTTCAAGCTCTACCCGAACCTCAACCACCTCTTCATGACCGGCAGCGGCCCCTCGTCCCCCGCCGAGTACCGCAAGAAGGGACACGTCGCACCCCAGGTCATCGCCGACATCGCCGCGTGGATCGGCCGCCTGTCGTAGGGACGCGAGACCGGAAAGGAGGACCCCGATGAACATCCATCCCGTCCTGACCGTACAGCTGCCGATGGCCGCCGTGGTCCTCGTGATCGGCATCCTGCTGGCGCTCATGCCGCGGCTCACCCGGCCGAGCCTTTTCTTTGCGGTCACCGTGCCGCCGGCCTTCCGCGACACCCCGGAGGGGCGGCGGATCGCCGCCCGGTACCGCGCCCTGGTGGTTGCCGGGACCATCCTCGGTATCGCCCTCGCGCTGTTCCTCGCGCCGGCCGCCCACCCGTGGGCGGCGGGGTTGTCGCCGATCGTGGTGCTCGCCTTCGCCCTGGCGGCGTTCCTCGACGCCCGGCGCCGGGTCCTGCCCCACGCCGTCGCGCCCGCCCCGGAGCGGGAGGCGTCCCTGGCACCGCGCGCCGTCTCCCTGCCCGGCGGCTGGGCCGGCCAGGCGGGGCCCTTCGCCATCCTGGCGGCCGCCGCGGCCTGGCTGGCCTCGCAGTGGTCGCACATCCCGGCCCGCTTCCCGGTGCACTGGGGCCTCGACGGCCGGCCCGACGCCTGGGCGCGGCCCACGCCCTGGAGCGTGTACGGCACGCTCGTGGTCGCCGCCGCCCTCTGCGGCCTGCTCGTCCTGGTCGCCGTCGGCATCGTGCGCTGGTCGCGCCGCGTCAGGACCGGAGGCGATGCCGGCCGGCGGGAGCTCCGTTTCCGCCGCCTGGTCCTGACCGTGGTGCTCGCGGCGGAGTACCTGATCGCGTCCGTCAACGGCTGGGTCGCCATCCTCCCGCTCACCGGCCTCCGACGGCCCGGCCGGACCATCTGGCCGGTCCTGGGACTGGTCTCGCTGGCGATGATCCTGCTCGTGGTGCTCCTGGTGCGGACCGGCCAGGGTGGCTCGCGCCTCGGGGGAGAGACCGAAACCGATGCTCCCGTGGGTGATCGCACCGACGACCGGTACTGGAAGGCGGGGCTGTTCTACGTCAACCGCAACGACCCCGCCATCTTCGTCGAAAAGCGCTTCGGCATCGGCTACACCGTGAACTTCGGCAACCCCTGGTCGTGGGTCATCCTCGGCGCGCTCCTCCTTCCCGGGCTGATCCTGTGGCTGCTCGCCCGGTGACGGGCCGGCCGCCTGGACCCTGCCCGATACTTCTGAAACCGCGGCTGGGTAGACGGTCCTGCGCCGGGTGTCCTGCGGAGCGCGCATCAGACGACGAACACGTGGCACGGTAGGCCCGAAGCGGCGCCGCACCGCGAGGAGCGCCGTGAGACAGGACAGCTTCGCTGCCCGCTGTCGAACGGCGTCCCGAGCGAGGGCCCGCCAGCGCCCGAGCGACGGGACCCCCTCACGATCGGACACTGCCACGGAGAGGGATGATCTCCAAGGACGGTCCTGCGCCGGGTGCGGGCGGTCGCGGCAGGAGGAACGGGGCAATCCCGGTCCGGGCCCCGGAGAGGACGAGCGCAGGGAGCCTGGCCCGAGGTCCGCCGAGGGTAGGCTCCCGAGCACGGCCCCTCCGGGAGTCCGGAACGGGTGCAGCCCCGGCCCGACGCCCCGCGACCGCCCGCACCTGGCGGCCCGCAGAGCGGGCTGCGGCCGCAAGGCCGCACAGGACAGGCGATCACTCCCCGGAAAAGCAGCGGGATCGCGCAGGACCGTTCTCTCGGCGGGTGTCACAAGCGAGCAAGGAGGGATCGACCTCGTGGTCATCCCGACGATGCGAGCGCAGGGACGCACGGCGAGAGGGCGGTCATCGCGATCCCATCCCAAAAGAGAGTGCGTGGCCCAACACCCCCGGAGCGCGTTGGCCTCCGAAGCGGCCATGGGTGGCCACAGGCCACCGGGGCGTGAGGCGAGGGCCGACGGGACCCGCAGGGTCCCGGAGGCCGGAGCCGAGCGACCCGGGGACGCCGCCGCAGGCGGCGGCCCCATGGCCGCGTGACCTCCAAACACCGGGGCTCTCCTCCCAAGGCGCTCCAACGCTGTCAGGGATGGCCACGTCGCCGGGCTCCGCCCGGCTCCTCGCCATGACAGCGCCAAAGGTGCTCCCACCGATACTGTCCTGGGGCGGCCGACCGCACCCATAGGCCCGTTCCACAGACGGTCGTGGGACAAGCTGCCGTCATACGACACCTCCCGGGAATGGCTCGCTCGATCCTCGGAAAACACAAGGCGCTCCGGGCCTTGCTCCGGGAGCCGAAAAGGGATAGCCTGAGCGGGCTGAGCTCACGACGCAATGCGAAGAGGCAGCAGGCTCCTGGTGGTCGGGGTGCTGGCGATATCCCTCGCCGCGCCGGCCGGTGCGACCGAGCCGCCGGCCGTTCGGCGCCTGCGCCTGGATCTCCGCGCGCTCGCCAGCAGCCGGCACGCGGTCGAGGGCCGGTACCTGGCCGTGGCGGCCCTGCTCTTCGCCGGTCTCATGGCCGACGACGCCCGCCTGGCCGCCACCGGACGCCACCGCCTGCCGGACGAGTTGCGCCACCTCGACCGCGGCGGGACGGTGGCCGGCGCCAACGCCGCTGGCGGGCTGCTGGCGGTCGGCGGGCTCCTCGCCGGCCGGCGCCGGGGCTGGATCGGCGGGCTGACCCTACTCGAGGGCAACCTCCTCCTCGGCGTCACCCTCGATGCCGCCAAGTCCGGTTTCGGGCGGGCGCGCCCCTTTGAGGCGCACCGCGGCCAGCTCTTCCGCGGCGGCGAGTCCTTCCCCTCGAGCCACGCCGCCCACGCCTTCCTCATCGCATCGGTGGTGGACGCCACCATCGACCGCCATTGGATGTCGTGGACGGTCTACCCGCTGGCCTGCCTGGTCAGCCTCTCCCGGGTGCAGAACGGCACCCACTACCCGGCCGACATCGTTGCCGGGGCCGCCCTCGGCTGGTGGTTCGGCAGCCGCCTGGCCGCGGCCCACGGCCTCTCGGGCCGCCACCCGGAGCGGCCGCTCGTCACCGCCGCCCCGATCCCGGGCGGCGCCGTCGCCGTCCTCCGCTGGCGGTGGTGACGGACGCCGGGGCCCGCCGGCTCAGCGCAGCATCTTCCAGAGGTAGGCGTAGGACAGGGCCCACATCTTCGCCCTCTGGCGCAGGTTGGCGCCCGCGCTGTGGCCGCCCTCGGTGTTCTCGTAGAAGTAGACGGGATCGCCCATGGCCTCCATCCTGGCCGCCATCTTGCGGGCGTGGGCCGGGCCGACGCGGTCGTCGGCGGTCGAGGTGTAGAAGAAGACCCGCGGGTACTTCACGCCCGGCTTGAGGTTCTGGTACGGCGACCAGGTCCTGATGTACGCCCAGTCGGCCGGCCTGTCGGGATCGCCGTACTCCGCGATCCAGCTCGCGCCGGCACCGATCTTGGTGTAGCGGCGCATGTCCAGGAGCGGCACCTGGCAGACCACCGCGCGGAAGAGATCGGGATGCCGGGTGAACGTGGCGCCCACCAGGAGGCCGCCGTTGGAGCCGCCCATGATGCCCAGGTGCCGGGGCGACGTGATCCGGCGCGCGATCAGGTCCTCGGCCACCGCGGCGAAGTCCTCGAACGCCTTGTGGCGGTTCGCCTTGAGGGCGGCGCGGTGCCAGCGCGGGCCGAACTCGCCGCCGCCGCGGATGTTGGCGAGGACGTAGACGCCGCCGCGGGCGAGCCAGGCGGTGCCGATGGTGGCGCTGTAATGCGGCAGGAGCGAGACCTCGAAGCCGCCGTAGCCGTAGAGCACGGTCGGGTTCTTGCCGTCGGCCCGGAAACCCCGCGGCATGACCACGAAGTAGGGCACCTTAGTGCCGTCCTTCGACGTCGCCTCGTACTGGGCGACGCGCATGCCCTCGGCGTCGAAGAAGGCCGGCGAGCTCTTGACCTTCTTCGGGGCGGCACCGTTGTCCGAGAGGTAGAGCGTCGACGGCGTCAAGAAGTCGGTGTAGGTGAAGAAGTACGTGTCGTCGAGGGTGCCGGTGGTCACCACGCGGGCCGTCCCCAGGCCGGGAAGCGGGACCTCCCGGCGCCGCCACTCGCCGTTCTCGAGCGTGAAGCGGAAAAGCCGGCTGTGGACGTTGTCGAGGGTGGAGACCAGGAGCAGGTTGCGGGTCCACGAGACGCCGTCGAGGGAGGTGCGGGCGGTGGGCCGGAAGAGCACGTCGAAGTTTCTTCGCCCCTGGAGGAACTCGTCGAGGTCGATGGCCAGGAGGGCTCCCTGGGGGTAGGTCGTGCCGCCCACCGTCCACGCGGAGCGCAGGGAAAGCAGCATGTGGTCCTTGAAGAAGCCGTACAGCCGGGCGTCGTCTGGAATGGCGAGCTTCACCAGGCGGCCGCCGAGGAGGAGGAAGCTCTCGCCGCTGAAGAAGGCGTGGGCCTTCCTGGCGATGAAATACCGCCCCTCGGGCTCGAACTCCGTGTACACGCCGTCGGACACGTCCTTCACTGAGCCTTCCAGCACCGTGCGTGCGGCGGCCAGCGGCGTGCCCCGCCGCCACTGCTTGGCGATCCGCGGGTATCCCGAGGTGGTCATGGACCCCGGGCCGAAGTCGGTCCCCACCCACAGGGTGTCGGCGTCCTTCCAGCTCACCGTGGACTTGGCCGCGGGCAGCTCGAAGCCGCCGGCGACGAAGGCCTTCTTCTCGGTGTCGAACTCCCGGTAGACGACGGCGTCGGTGCCGCCCGGCGACAGGGCGATCATGCACAGGCGGTCCTCGGGTTCCAGGCAGTCGGCGCCCTTGAAGACGAGCCGCCTGCCCTCCCTGCGGGAGAGCGCATCCACGTCGAGAACGGTCTCCCAGTGCGGCGTCGCCGTGGCGTAGTCCGCGAGGGTGGTGCGGCGCCAGATCCCCTGCACGTGGGAGGCGTCCTGCCAGAAGTTGTAGACCCAGCGGCCGCGGATCTGCGGCCACGGAATGCGCTGCTTCGAGTTGTAGATCGAAAGCAGCGCGGCGTGGATCGGCGCGTACTCCGGCACCGCCTGCAGCTCCTCGAGGGTCGCCGCGTCCTGCCGTTCGACCCAGGCGAGGGCGCGCTTGCCGTGGGCCGGCTCCAGCCACAGGTAGGGATCGGCCGGCGGCTGGGCGGCCAGGGCGGCCGAGCCGGCCGCGAGCAGGAAAGCGAGACCGAGGGAAGCTGTACGACGCATCATCTCCACCTCCGCAGGGATTGTACGACCGCCGCACCCGGTGTCGAAAGCCGGGATCCCCGTGGTCCGCTCATCCCCGTACGCCGGCCGGAGGCGGCCCCTCCCGTCAGCTCGACGAGCCGAGAGCCCGGAGCTGCTCTTCCAGGGACGCCGCCGCCGCGGCGTCGCCCCGGCTGACGGCGACGCCGAGACCTTCACTGAAGACCTTCGCCGCCTCGGCCGCCTCCCCGAGCTCCAGGCGGGCACGGCCGAGAGCCAGGTAGGCCGCCGGAATGCCGGGATCGGCGCCGAGGGCGCGGCCGAGGAGGTCCGCGGCCTCCGCCGGGCGTCCCCGCGCCAGGTACAGCGTGCCCAGCTCGAGGTTGGCGAGCGGGTCGTCCGGGTCCAGCTCGAGGACCCGCCGGTACAGGAGCTCTCGATCCCCGGCTCCCCGCCCGGCTCCGCCGTCCGGCACCTTATCCTGCTCCCGTGCCGAGCCGCCTCCCATCGCAGCCGCCGCGGCACGCGCACGTTCGGCTTCCGCCTCCTCGATCATGCCCTCCTCGGCGTACAGCCGGGACAGGGTTGCGTGCCCCAAAACCGATTCCGGCCGGGCGCCCAGAAAGCTCTCCAGAAGGGCGATGGCCTCACCCCTGCGGCCGGCCCTTCCGAGAATCACGGCGAGGGACTCGTACGCGTCCGGAAACTCCGGGTCGATGTCGATCGCCGTCTCCAGGAGCCTGACCGCCAGCCCCACCTCCCCCGCCGCGTAGCGCTCCGCCGCCAGCCGCTGGAGCCGGGCGGCGTCCTCGGCGGGCGCCGGCGGGACGAGGAGCGGGAGCTGTTCGACCCGGCCGCGGACAGCGGTTCCATCAGCAAAGCGGCATTCGAGCTCCCGGCCCGGGGCCCGATGATCGCGCGCGAGCTCGACCCACAGCCATGACGAGCCGTCCCAGTTCGCACACGACAGCACCCTGCCAGCGCGCCGGCCCGCCACCTCGAGGTCCCGGCCGAGCAGCGGCTCCATTCCCCGGACCGTACCGGCGGCCTGCAGGAGCATCGCGGCGCGGGCCGGGCCGCGATGGCTCGCCACCTTGACCACGGTCTCCTGGCCGAGGAAGCAGCCCTTGTGGAAGCTGAGTGCGGTCCGGACCAGCGGGGTCTCGTTGATCAGACGGCCCTCGCCGGCTTCAACACCCCAGCGCGGCAGCCCGCTCAAGACCCGGAGCGTTTCCAGCGTGCAGTCCTCCACCGGCTCGAGGCTCGAAGATTCGGGGCCCCACGAAACCGCCCCGCAAAGCCCGTAGATGGCGAGCTCCAGGCGCCGTTGGGAGGGAAGCTCCCGCGCCGCTGCGACCCCCAGCGGACCGAGCCACAGCTGCATCGGGCCGGCGTCCTGGGGTTCCACGGTGACGTCATCGGCCACGATGTTCGACCGCAGGGCCTGCACCGTTGTGGCTCGCAGCTCCCCGGGAACCAGGATCAAGAAATCGTGGTCGCTGCGGGCGACGAAGAAGAAGGCCCGGAGGCGGCCGGCTGCATCGAGCAGGGCGGCGAGGCGCGCCCGGCCACTCCGGAGGCCGCGAAGGTCCGCGGTGACCTGGGCCTGAAGGAAACGAGAGGCATCACCTCCCGAGACCCGGACCAGCGCCCAGCCTGGGAACGGGGCGACACCCCCGCCCTCGAGCAGTCGCTCATACCGAGAACGACTCGCCACAGCCGCAGGTGTTGCGCGCGTTCGGGTTTCTGAACGCGAAGCCCTTCCCGTTCAGGCCGCCCTCGTAATCGAGGGTCGTGTCCTTCAGGTAAATCGTCGACTTCGGGTCGATGAAGAGCCGGACGTTCCCGAGCTCCTGGATCGAGTCGTGCTCGCGCTCGCGGCCCAGCTCCATGCGGTACGAAAGCCCCGAGCACCCGCCCCCGACCACCGCGATGCGCAGCCCGACCTCGGGTCCGGCGCCCTCCTGGTCGAGAATCCGGGCCAGCTCCTCCTTCGCGCGCGGTGTCACGGTAAGCACCTGCGACCCGGCCGGGCTGGGCCGGTGAAACGTGGCAAAGGTTCGGTCCCCCATATCGCGTCCCCCTTCCGCATCGAACCGCTCGATGCGCCAGGAACAACCTGCGAATGCGTCGCATTATTTCGCTGGTGTCGAATCACTGCGCCGTGGACGCGCCTCGCGGCGTGCGGGAATACGATCAATAGGTGCGAGTTTGCTCAAGTATAATATGCTGGGTCTCGCCAGGAGATGCCCGTGCCCAACCTGCCGACCCTGAACGCTCCCCCCGATCAGCAGACCGAGGATGTCTGCGACACCCCCACATGCGCGTGCGCCACGGTCCCCGCCGTGCCGCCGCCCGCCCCCACCCTCGGGGGCCGAGTCTTCACCGTCGCCGGCCTCGGCTGCTCCGAGGAGGTCGAGGCCCTGCGCCGGGAGGTTGGCCCCGTGGCCGGGGGCGCCGACCGTCTCGAGTTCGACCTCGTGGCGGGCCAGATGGTGGTCAACGCACCGGCCGACGAGGCTGGCTCCTCCGCTCGGTTGGAACGGAGTCCTGCTCCACGAAGGGCCTGAGGCGGATCTCGAGCAGCTCGCAGGCGGCCCGATGTCCGGAGCCCTCGCCGGCGCCGAGCGCGCCGCCTGCGTTTTCTACCGCCGGAAGATTCAGCCCGCATCATTCGCTCGCGATCTACGACAACCGGCGATGCGCAGGCCGGCGCTGACAGACGTCTCGCCGGTTCCGTCACGATCGCTCATGAATGATGCGGTTCAGCCGGAGCGGCCGGAAAGCTGTAGAATTTACGAAGGGAGTGCGCCATGGTTACCTTTCTGACGCTTTTCATCGGCGTCGTGTCCGGTTTGCAAACGGTGCAGGTGGCGGTGACGCCTCCGGTGGCACGGGTCGAGCTGCGGCTCAACGGCGAGCAGGTCGCAACCATGAGGGCGCCCGTCTGGAAGACAACTCTCTCCCTCGACGACACGTTGACGCCGTCCGTCCTCGAGGCGGTGGCGTACAACCGCGGCGGCGCAGAAATCGGACGCGACCGGCAACTCATCAACCTGCCGCAGCACCAGGCGGGCGCGCGCATCGTTCCGGAGATCGACGCCTCGGGCCGGGTTGAGGCGGCACACGTGATCTGGGAGGCGCCGGCCTTCCCCGGCCCCCGCCGCGTCACGGCGAGGCTGGATGGAAAACCAGCGCCGTTCCAGACGGGTTATGAGGTCGATCTCTCCGGGATTCGCGATCACGCGGTCCACGTTCTCTCCGTGCAGATATCGTTTTCGGATACGGTGAGCGTACACAGGACGCTGGTCTTTGGAGCGGGGAATCTGCGAGCTACGTCGAGTGAGCTGACGGCGGTTCCGGTGGTCCTCACACGAGGGAAAATGCCGGGCGTCGCAGGTTTGCAGGGGTACTTCACGGCGAATGGGGCCAAACTCAAGGTGGATTCGGCGGAGAAAGGGCCGTCGACCGTGGTCTTCGTCAGGGATCTGGGTGTGGCCAGACGCGTCTGGCTGATGCGCCCGCTGGGCACGTACTCCGGCCTCCGCGCGGGCTTTTGCACTTTCGGCGCTCTCGGTCGCCGCGATTTCGTGCGGGTCGAGGAGGTGATTCCCCGCCTGCAGGCGACCGGGTCCCGAACAGCCAACGTATTTCCCGTGAGCGCACCTGTACGACCCATCATCGTTCACGGGGTGGGGTGGTTGTTGGCGTTAGGGGCCCCGCTTCAATCCGACCCATTCGGGCGCCGCCTCGCGGACGCCGTGGCCGTGGCGGGGATGACCGCGGCGCGCGGCGGCCGGCGCAGGGCGGTCGTGCTCTGCCTGGGCGATGCTTCAGGCGACCGCAGCTTCAACTCGGTGACCGCCGTCCGCAGCTATTTGAAAACTCTCCGCGTACCCCTCGAGGTTTGGGACTTTCGCGAGAAAAATACCCGTGAAGAGGGCCATGTCAGCCCATGGGGAAGCACGATTCGCATTGGATCTAGGGCACAGTTTCTTACCGCTGTGAACATGCTCAAAAAAAAGCTCGCGCGGCAGCGGATCGTGTGGCTCGTAGGCGCGCGCCTCCCGCAAGAGATCACCCTGGGGCCCGCTGCACGGGGGATCAGACTGGTGGAATGAGAGAAAAAGGGGAATAGGGGCCGGCTGGAAACCGGCTTCGCCCGGGCGATACGGAATATCTCGGATCTATGCGTTATTGTTCAATCATGCGAGCGTTAACTCTCGCATGGAGACGCCGATGAACCAGCTTCCAACACTGACATCTCCTCCACCATCGCCTGACAAGCAAGATGCCCGCGACAGGCCGGGCTGTTCCTGTGCAGTGACCCGGGACGTGGCGGCAATGCCCGCTTCCACGGGCGCCGGCCGGGTCTTCGTCGTCGCCGGCCTCGACTGCTCCGAGGAGGTCGAGGCCCTGCGCCGGGAGGTTGGCCCCGTGGCCGGGGGC